>DASZMD010000073.1:0-2432 GCA_035551955.1 Solirubrobacteraceae bacterium
GAGTCCTTCGCCCACGTCGAGATCGATCGGGAGACCGATCCGGCCCGCCTCGCCGCCCTCGCCGAGGGGATGGAAAGTGTGCTGCGCCAGGTGCGCGCCGCCGTCGAGGACTGGCCGGCGATGCGCCTGCGCACCCAGGCCATCGTCGCCGACCTGGCTCAGGCGCCGCCCCCTCTGGACCCCGCGGAGGTCGCGGAGGCCAGGGCCTTCCTGGCGTGGACCGAGGACCACCGCTTCGTCTTCCTCGGATACCGGGAGTACGCGCTGACCGGAGACGACGCCGAACCGGACCGACTCGAGCCCATCCCGGGCACCGGCCTCGGCATCCTCCGCGATCAGGAGCTCCCACGCCGCGCCCGCCGGCTCCCGCCCAGGGTCAGGGAGCTCGCGCGCGTGCCCCAGCTCCTCGTGCTCACCAAGGCGAACTCACGGGCGACGGTGCACAGACCGTCGTACCTGGACTACATCGGGATCAAGACCTTCGGTCCCGACGGCGATGTCACGGGCGAGCGGCGGTTCCTGGGTCTCTACACCACCGCCGCCTACACCGAGAACCCGCGCGCGATCCCGATCATCCGCCAGAAGGTCGAGCACGTCCTCAGGCGCGCCGCCTTCCCACGCGGCGGTCACGACGCGAAGGCGCTCGTCGAGATCATGGAGGTGTACCCCCGGGACTCGCTGTTCCAGATCACCACCGATGAGCTGTTCGAGGCGGCGATGGGGATCCTCGGCCTCGGCGAGCGTCAGCGCCTGAAGCTGATCGTCCGCCGCGACGCCTACGACCGCTTCCTGTCCTGCCTGGTCTTCGTCCCCCGCGATCGCTTCAACACCGAGAATCGCGAACGGGTGGGGGCGATCCTCACCGAGGCGTTCGGCGCCACCCGGCTCGACTGGGACCTGTTCATCTCCGAGTCGGTCCTCGTTCGCGTCCATTACGTCCTCTGGTGCGACGAGGCGCCGCCGCCGCAGGTCGACGAGGCCGAGCTCGAGACCCGCCTCAAGCGGGCGATCCGCTCCTGGACCGACGATCTCCGCGACGCCCTGGTCGGGGAGGAGGGCGAGGAGGCCGGGACCCAGCTCCTGCGGCGCTACCAGGCGGCGTTCCCGCCCGCCTACCGCGCCGACTGGATCGCCGCGGTCGCGGTCGGGGATATCCGCCGGCTCGAGGAGCTCCCGGCCAGCGACGGTCTCCTCATGAGCATCTACCGCCCCCTCGAGGCGCGCCCCGGCGCCGTCCGCTGCAAGCTCTTCAGTGCCGCCGGCGTCACCCTCTCCGACGTGCTGCCCACCTTCGAGCACATGGGCGCCCGCGTGACCGACGAGCGCCCGTACGCGATCACCACCGCCGATGGGATCACGGCCTGGATCTACGACTTCGGGGTGACGTGCGCGGGTCACGGGAGCTTCGACGACGAGCACGTGCGCGAGACCTTCGAGGCCGCCTTCCTCGCCGTCTCGCGGGGCGAGCTCGAGAACGACGGCCTGGGCGCGCTCGTGCTCGGAGCGGGGCTCACCGGCCGCCAGATCACCGTGCTCAGAGCGGTAGACAAGTACCTGCGCCAGGCGGGCATCACCTTCTCCGATCAGTACATCGAACGCACCCTGCTCGGGCATCCCGCGATCGCGCGGCTCCTGGTCGAGCTCTTCGAGGCGCGCTTCGACCCCGAGCGCGCTGAGCGCGACGACGCCGAGCCGCTCGCCGCCGCGATCGAGCAGGCGGTCGACGCCGTCGAAAGCCTCGACGAGGACAGGATCCTCCGCAGCTTCCTGTCCGTGGTGCGCGCCGTGGTGCGGACCAATTACTTCGCCGTCGGCGACGACGGCGCGCCCAAGAGCTTCCTGTCCTTCAAGCTCGACCCCGCGCTCGTCCCCATCCTGCCCCTCCCGCGCCCGCAGCTGGAGATCTTCGTCTACTCACCACGCGTCGAGGGCGTCCATCTCCGCGGCGGGCGGGTCGCGCGCGGGGGCCTGCGCTGGTCGGACCGGCCAGAGGACTTCCGCACCGAGGTGCTGGGGCTGATGAAGGCGCAGATGGTCAAGAACGCCCTGATCGTCCCCGTGGGCTCCAAGGGCGGCTTCGTGGTCAAGCGCCCGCCGGCCGGAGGCGGCCGCGAGGCGCTGCAGCGCGAGGTGCTCGAGTGCTACCAGACCTTCCTGCGCGGACTGCTCGACCTCACCGACAACATCGTCGGGGGCGAGATCGTCCCTCCGCCCCAGGTGATCCGCTACGACGACGACGATCCCTATCTCGTGGTCGCCGCCGACAAGGGCACCGCGAGCTTCTCCGACCTGGCCAACGCGGTATCCGCCGAGTACGGCTACTGGCTGGGAGACGCCTTCGCCTCCGGCGGCTCGCACGGCTACGACCACAAGCGCATGGGCATCACCGCTCGCGGTGCCTGGGAATCGGTCAAGCGCCACTTCCGCGAGCT
>DASZMD010000074.1:0-4891 GCA_035551955.1 Solirubrobacteraceae bacterium
CGCGCCGCGCGGGAGCTGCTGGCATGGCTGGAGCGCTAGACACCCCTGATCGGCGAGCGCCTGGGACGCGACCTCCTCGACCACCTCGCCCGGGGACCGAGGCGCCCAGGCGAGGAGTTGGCTAGCGTAGATTGATGGCGGCCGAGACCGCCACGGCCAGGGTCACGCCCGCGTACCCGTAGTAGCGGTCGAGCGCAAGGATCAGCACCGCGACCACGCACGCGACCACGGTCAGGAGCCACGCGATCCGTGCCAAGTCCATCTCTCTATTCTCGCCGCCCGGGATGATGGCTGCACTTACCCCGGCGCTCGCGGTTCGATACTTGGCGGAGTTGGAGCCCGCGCTCGAGGCCGTCGCCGTCCGCGACCGAAACGGGGCGACCCTCGCCGGCGATCCGTCGCTCCCGGCGAGCGCCGAGGGTCTGCTCATGGCCTCCGGCGCCGGGCACGTCGTCATCGCCCGCCCCCGCCCCGGCGCCTTCACCGCGCTCGTCGGCCACGACCTCGAAGCCGTCGCGCGCGAGCTCGGCTGAAGGGGTTCGCACCCGGGGGGCGGCGCCGCCGGGCCCCGCCCAAAAACCCCCTAACCCCCCGGCCCGAAGGCCATGAACTCCACGATATGGCCGGCCGGGTCGGTGACGTAGGCCCGCGGGGACGCCCAGTGCGCTCTACGCCGGTCGACCTCGTGCCCGGCGGCTTCGAGCGATCGCACGGTGGCCTCGAAGTCGTCGACGACGACGGCGATGTGGCCCCGCTCGGGCTGCGCTTCGGGGGTGAGCAGGAGGTGGAGCTGGGTTCCGCCGCGCTCGCACTCGAGCCAGACGGCGCGGCCCGAGAGCGACTCGGGGACGGCGACCTCGATGAAGCCGAGTACCGCGTAGAAAGCGAGACAGGAAGGGATGTCGGAGGCCTCGACCTCGCGGGCGACGTGCTGGATCAAGGAACTGGAGGTCCGGAAATTGCGGTAATTTGGTCGGGAACGGCCAGCAGGGGAGGGCGCCTTATGGCAACAATGGCCGTGGTTGCGGGCTTTGAGACACGGAAAACGTCCGTTGACCTTGTTAGCGTCGAATCTTCAAAAGACCTCGAATAAGGAGGGACAAGTGACGAAATCTGAATTCGTTGACCAGGTCGCAGCCAGGTCTGGGCTCAGCAAGAAGGATGCCGGAGACGCCGTCGACGCGGTTCTCGAAACCGTCGAGGATGCTCTCAAGCGCGGCAGCGATGTCGTCTTCTCGGGCTTTGGCAAGTTCAGCGTCTCCAGCCGGAGCGCGCGCGAGGGGCGGAACCCCGCTACCGGGGAGAAGATCCAGATCGCCGCTTCCAAGGTCCCGAAGTTCACCGCCGGCGCGGCGCTCAAGAAGGCAGTCAAGTAGCCGGGCCCACCGACATCTCCGGCGCGCGCGCGGCCTCATTGACCGCGGTGACGGAGCAATCCCCTACGTCGCAAGCCGGGACCTTCGGCGACCGACTCGCCGGCCTCGTCGCCGCGCGCGCCTCGCAGATCGTCCTCGGGCTCGATCCCGATCCTGCCCGCCTGTGGCCCGAGGCGCTGGAGACGGCCGGGGCGCCCGGGCCGCCGCCCGCCGAGCGGTCGGCGCGGGCAGTCGCCGTTCATTGCCAGCTGGCGATCGAGGCGGTGGCCGAGCAGTGCGTCGCCGTCAAGCTCCAGGTCGCCTGTTTCGAGCGTCTCGGAGGGCCGGGATGGGCGACCCTGACCTCGGTCGCGCAGTTCGCGCGGGCGGCCGGGCTCCTGGTCATCGCCGACGCCAAGCGCGGGGACATCGGGGTCACCGCCGCCGCCTATGCCCAGGCCTTCCTGGGCGAGACGCCGACCCCCTTCGGGGCAGTGCCGGGCCTCGAGGCGGACGCGCTCACGGTCAACCCGCTGCTCGGCAGCGACTCGCTCGAGCCCTTCGTCACCGCCGCTCGGGCGCGTGGCGCCGGCGTGCTCGTCCTCGTCCGCACCTCGAACCCGGGCGCCGCCGACGTCCAGGATCTCGTGCTCGCGGACGGGGCGGCGGTGAGCGACCGGCTCGCCGACCTCGTCGCCGACCTCGGCGCGCCCGGTGTCGGCTCCGCTGGGCTCTCCGACGTGGGTGCCGTCGTCGGCGCCACCGCGCCGGGACGCCTCGAGGCGCTGCGCGCCCGCATGCCGAGCGCCGTCTTCCTGCTTCCCGGCGTGGGGGCCCAGGGCGCTCAGGTCGAAGACCTCGCGCCGGCGTTCGCGCCTGGTCGCGCGGGCGGGCTGATCCCCGTGTCCCGGGGGATCGTAAACGCGTGGGAGAAGACGGGCGGCCCCCCGGCGGCGGCGGCCTGCGACGAAGCGGCGCGGCTTCGGGAGCTGGCCTGGTCGCTCTCCGGCTGATGTGCGACGGTCGCGGGCGCCCGGCGTATTCCAGCCCCGGGCAAGGGTATGATCGCTGCGATGGCAGGTCCGAGCGTGCAGACCGCACCGCGGCTGCGGACTGGCAGTGAAGCTCCGTAAGCGGCTCATCACGGGCGACGGGCGTGCCCGGAGCCTGGCCACCCTCTCGGTGGCGTGCGTCGCACTCGCCGCTCCCACCGGCGCGCTCGCTTCGCCGCCCGCGCAGCAGGTCCGCTCGCCGAGGCCGCTGACCGCTCCGACCTCGGGCATAGCCGCGCAATGGGCGGTGGGCGCGCCCGCGGCGCGGCTTGCGCTCACCGCCCGCTCGGCCATCCTCATCGAACAGTCGACGGGCCAGGTGCTCTACGCCGCGAACGCCGGCGCGGAGGTCGCGATCGCGAGCACGACCAAGCTGATGACCGCGCTCCTCACCGTCGAGCACGTACCTCGCCTGAGCACGACGTTCACCGCCCCGAACTACTACGCGGCGGCGGCGGATTCGCAGATCGGGCTCGCGCCTGGGGAGCGCATGAGCGTCCACGATCTCCTCCTCGGCCTGCTCATCCCGAGCGCCGACGACGCCGCCGAGGATCTCGCCTACAACATCGGCGGCCACTCGGTCGCCCGCTTCGTAGCAATGATGAACGCGCGCGCCCGGGAGCTCGGGCTCACGCACACCCACTACTCGACGCCGAGTGGGCTCGATACCCCCGGTAACTACTCGAGCGCGGCGGATCTCGTCAAGCTCTCGGTCTACGTCCTCGAGCACCACCCATGGCTCCGGCACGCGGTCAGCCTTCCGCACGCGCTCCTGCGCAGTGGCAGCCACCGCCGCTACGTGGTGAGCACCGACACCCTGCTCTCCGAGGTTCCGTGGATCAACGGGATCAAGACCGGTCACACCGCTGATGCCGGTTACGTGCTCGTCGGCTCGGGGACACGCGGCGGGATGACGCTGGTGAGCGCCGTGCTCGGCACCGCCAGCCAGGCGGCCCGAGACGCCAGTACGCTGGCTCTGCTCCGCTACGGGTTCTCGAGCTTCGGCCTCGAGCATCCCGTGGTGGGGGGGAGCGTGGTGGCGCGACCGACCGTGAGCGACAGTCCCGGGGTGCGGGTCGGGGTCTTCACCACCCGCGGGGTGTCCGAGATGGTGGCGCGGGCGACGAGGCTGACCACGCGGATCGAGGTCCCCCACCAGCTCGCGGGGCCGCTGCGCGCGCACACGGTGGTCGGATCGGTGGTCGTCTTCGATGGCCGCCGGGTCGTCGCCCGCGTCCCCCTCGAGCTCAGCCGGACGCTGCCCGCGATCAGCCCGCTCACGCTCGTCGGCCGCTTCCTGTCGCGAACGACTACCCTTATCGTGCTCGTGTTGCTTATAGGCGGAGCCAGTGTGCTCGCACGCCGTCGCTGGGGAGGCCGGCGCGCCGATGGCACGGCCGAGGAAGCCGAGATCGCGGCGCCCCAGGTGGTGGCCGAGCGCGCCGTCGCGGCCAACCGGGCCTCCGAGCTCGAACAGGCGGCCGGAGCCGAGCGGGCCGCCGCCGTCGAACGCGAGCGGCGGCGCGCCGAACGCGAGGCCAGGCGCCGATCCGGCACCGGCGACCCGGCGTCAACCTCAGCCCAGGACCGCGCATGATCATCACCGTCACGCTCAATGCCGCCCTTGACAAGACCCTCGAGGTGCCGAGCTTCACCCTCGGTCGCCGCCACCGGACGGTGGACCAGACCACGATTCCCGGAGGCAAGGGGGTGAACATCGCCCGCGCGATCAAGCGCCTCGGTCAGCCGGTGATCGCCACCGGCCTGGCCGGCGGGGCCTCCGGCACCCGTATCGTGGAGGCACTCACCGAGGAGTCGATCCTCAACGACTTCGTGCGCATCCGCGAGGAGTCGCGGACCAATACCGCCGTGCTCGACCCGACGACGGGCCTCCACACCGAGATCAACGAGCGCGGACCGGCGGTCTCCGCCCACGAGCTCGAGCAGTTCCGCGACAAGCTCCTCTACCTCGCCAAGGGCGCAACGATCTGCGTGTTCGCGGGCAGCCTGCCGCGCGGGATCGAGGCGGATATCTACGCGCGCCTGGTTCGCGAGGTCCGCAAGCTCGGGGTGGTGACGATGCTCGACACCGAAGGCGAGCCGCTGCGCCTGGCCATGAAGGCCGAGCCGGCGGTGGTCTCGCCCAACGAGCTCGAGGCCGAGGAGCTCGCCGGGCATGAGTTCAACGACGACGAGGACCGGGCCCAGGCCGTCCTCGAGATGACCCGGATCGGGGCGCGCGAGGCGATCATGACCGTCTCCGACGGCTGCTTCGCCCACCTGATCGAGGAGGGGGCGGGCGTGATGTACCGGGCGCGGGTGGACGAGCAGGAGGCTCGGTCGACGATCGGCTCGGGCGACGCCTTCCTCGCCGGCTTCGTGGCGGCACGCTACGGCGCCCGCCCGCCGACCGAGTGCCTGCGCTTCGCGGTCGCCTGCGGCGCCGAGTCGACGCAGCACTTCGGGGCCGGCGTGGTCGATCCC
>DASZMD010000075.1:0-4353 GCA_035551955.1 Solirubrobacteraceae bacterium
CCTGCCTCGAGGCGGGAGCGATAGTGCTGGACGACGAACGAGCGCGAGCCGACGCGCCACAGCGCCTGTCCTGCCGAGAGCATGGAGATCAGCTGCGCTTCGGCCTCCGAGAGCCCGAGCAGGGTCCGCGTCAGCGGCACCTGGCTCTCATCCTGGTGGTAGACGATCCGGGTCGAGGCGTCGGCGATCAGCCCCTCGGCGATCCGGGCCGCCCGTGAGCCGGCGTCGCCGGCGGCTTGGAGGTCGGCGAGCTTGTGGAGGACGACGAGGTTCATGACGCCGAACTGGCGCGCGAGCTTGAAGTTGGACTGAAACCACTCGCCGAGGCCAGTGTGCTGGACGATCTTCCAGGACTCGTCGGCGACGTTGATCAGGCGCTCGCGCCCCGGGCGCTCGGCCATGCGCGCGAGCAGCGCGCTCATCCACGCCGTCGCGCACGCCATCAGGATTCCCACCGCGGGGGAGTCCTTGACCGCGTGCAGGTCGAGCACCACGAGCTTCGAGTCAAGATCGAGGCCGGGGGTCGTCGGCCCGTCGAACATCCCGCGCAGCGGGCCTTCGCACAGGTCCTGGAGGGCGAGGGCGGAGCGACGGACATCGGCGGCGAGCACCTCGCACGAGGTACGCAGACGCGAGGCCATCTCCGCCGTGGGGCTGAAGAGAACCGCCGCGATCTGGGGCAGGGTGGGATCGCCGTCCTCGGCGTCGCGGACGACGCGAAGCGCTTCGCGGAGTGCGCCCGCCTCGATCTGCGTCACCGGGCCGCCGAGCGCCGTCACCGCGACGGCACGGAGGAGCTCGAGCTGGGCGTGCTCCTCGGGGCGCGAAGCGAGGGGATTGAGTCGGACCCCGCCGCCGGGCACGAGCGAGATCGGCTCGACGCCCACGGCCCGGCACAGCGGGCCGTACTCGCGCTTGACGTCGAGCACGAAGGCGCGCCGGCCGAAGAGGAGCATCCGCCACAGCAGCGTCTTGACGAGCGCGCTCTTGCCCTGGCCGAGCTTGCCGAGGACGATGGCGTTCGGGTCGTCGAGCGCGCCGTCGCCGTAGAGGACCCACGGGTCGTAACAGAAGGCCCCGCCGCCCGAGTCGCGGCCGATGAAGACGCCGCGGCCGCCGAGCCCTCCCGCGGCCATGAAGGGATAGATGGCCTGCGCATGGCGGGTGGTGGTGCGGTGCCCCGGATGCTCGGCGCTGCGGGCGCTCACCTCAGCCCCCGGCACAGCGGCAAGGTGAAGGTGAACGCGTCGGCCTGCTGGCCGTACAGGCGATGGAGCTCGAGACGGGCGCGGGCGGCGTGCTCGAGGACCTCGGCGCAGCTGCGACGCAGGTCGTCGGGGTCGCGTCCCGAGACGGTCACGAAGCCCGCGAGACGGACCTCGCCGTGGCCGGCGGCGAGCTCCGACTCGCGGCGCATGGTTGCCTCCTCCGCCTGTCGCTGGCGCGCGGTGTCGGTCTGGCCGAAGCGGCGGCGCAGGTCGCGGTCGGCCCGGTCACGGGTGACCGCGGCTTCGACCTCTCGGGTGGAGCGGTCGGGCGGGATCGGCTCGAAGGACACGGCGACGGTGCGCACGGCGCTCGAGCGCCCGAGCAGCGCGTCCATGAACATGGGCGATACGTCGATCCGGGGCCAGCCGCCGATCCAATAGGTGGCATGGACGGCTCCGTCGGACTGGTAGTGGTCCCATGTCTCGCGGGTGCCTAGGGGCCATGCGTTGTGTTCGGAGAGCCCGTCTCGTTTCGGGTCGGCCGTCTCCAGGGCGGCGAGCTCGGCGCGCGCGTAGGGATCGAAGGCCGTGCGCAGCGCCCGCGCGAGCTGGCCGGCGCTCAGGGCGCCGAGGACCTTGACCTCGGCGGCCTCGAGCCCCTGGGCGATCCGCTCGGTCTCTTCGAGCAGGGCCTGCTCGCCGGCGCGCCGGGCGTCGACCTGGACGGCGACGAGGATCTCGTGCTCCTGGCTGGCCCGCGCCGTCGAGCCGATGAGCTCGAGGTAGGACTCGATCATCGGCGTCCCGCGCAGCGGTACGGCCGGATCGCGCTCGGCGTGGAGCCAGCGCGCGAGCTCGTCGGCCTGGGCCGGCGCGGTGCGCTCGATCCACTGGATGCGCCTGACCGCGGTGCCGGCGGCGCTCGAGAGCACCACGCCCCAGCGCGCGAGCCGGCGCTCCTGCGCCTCGGGGTCGAGGAGCGAGAAGGCGACGACGCGGCACGCGAGCACCGTGGTCAGCCATCTCCCGCCCCGGTCGGCGAGCGCGCCCACGGTGCGGTCGCGATACTCGACCTCGCGGATCGCGACGCCGCGCAGCGCGGGCGGGACGGCGACCGCCGGTGCCCTTCGCGCCCCGAAGCCGTGCACGGGCGCCCACGAGCGGTAGCGGGTGCCACCGCGGAGCCGCCGCAGCGAGAATGCCGCCACCACCGGCAGCCATTCTTCGATCGTTCGGTGCCCGACCGGCGCAACGGCGAACACGAGGGAAATCGAGAAGAGGACGGTCGCGACCACCACCCCGGCGGCCGACGGGGCGCGGTCGAGGATGATGATGGCCGCCAGCACGCCGCCGCCGAGGATCGCCGCCTGACCCGCCCGGACCGGCCCGAGGATGCCGCGCCGCTCGAGCGGCCCGAAGCGATAGCTCAGGCGGCTCATAGCCGGCCGTCCTCGGGGTCCTGGGCGGGCGGCCGCGGATCATCGTCGCCGGCGGACGGCGCCACGCCTTCGAGTCCGAGCACGAGGGGCGCGTGATCGGCGTCCTCGCGCCAGTACGTCTCGCCGTGTGGCAAGCCTGCGAAGGGGCGCGCGGGACCGCGCTCGGTGTCGGGCCCCCGCGAGCCCTCGCCTTCGAGCCCGGTGGACGGCGCACCGTCGCGCTGGGCCTCGCGTGGGCTCGGGGCGTCGACTTCGCCTGCGAAACCGGGGGGCCCGGCGCTATCCGCGGCGCCGCCCGGCCCGGCGCCACCCCCGGCGCCACCCGGCCCGCCGCCCCCGTTCGAAGTCTCGCCATCAGCCCGATCGGCTGTGCCCCGCAACGGGTCCGGATCGTCGCCCGCCGCCACGCCCGCAACCCCGTCCATGTCGCTGGCGGATTCGAGGTCGCCGAGCCGGTCGGCCTCGGCGTGCGCGCCCGGTGCCGCCGGCTCGGCGTCCATGGCCATCCGGCGCATGCCGGCGACGATGTTCTCGGCCTGCTCGCTGCTCGCGTCGGCCCACGGGACGGCCACCTTCGCGCCCGAGCGGCGCCCCTCGTCGAGGTGCCCGCGCAGCGGCCCGGCGGCGGCGGCGGCCAGCTCGCCGAGGGGCATGAGCTTCACCAGCACCCAAGGGGCGAAGGCTCCGAGCGTGACGAGTGCCATGCCCGCCAGCAGGCTGATGAGGCTGGCGGTGTGGGTGGCGTGGTCGAGGGCGCCGGCGCCGAGGGCGAGGACCGAGACGATCGCCAGCTTTGCCAGGATCAGCGCGACGAGCAGCTCGACGGCCCGGATCGCCCAGATTCGGCGCGCCGGCCATACGAAGGCGGCGAAGACGAGCGGCAGGGTGAGCACGACCACGTAGACGGCAACCTCGCGGAGCACCAGCTCCAGCCACAGCATGAGCGCCCCCGCGGCGATGAAGAACCCGAGCAGGAAGGCGACGAAGGGCGAGTGGGCAAGGGCGCTGAGGCCGCCGAGGATGACGCTCGCCCTGAACAGGAAGTCGGTGCCCTGGCCGCCCGCTGCCTGTTCGATCGTGCCCGAGACCCCGTCGGAGGCGGCGAGCAGGAGGGTGGTGAGCGGCGCCGCGATACCGATCGCGAGCATGGCCAGCGGGAGGTAGCCGAACGCCGCCCGCGCGAGCATCGCGAGGTCGGATCGCATCAGCGCCTGGACCGCGGCCGCGAACAGGAACGGGAGGGTGAGCAGGGTGGCGATCGCCGCCATGTGAAAGTAGGTGGAGGAGAACCACGCGGCGCCGAGCTCGGGGTTCGTCGTCTTGCCGAGCAGCGTCGCCGTCTCGTGGAGCGCGAAGGCGGCGCCGCCGAGAACCCAGGTGACGAGGGCGCCGAGACCGAGGGCGGAACTGGCTTTCCTCCCGCCTCCGGTGATCGTCTGCAGGGCGCCGCCCGGGTGCCCGGAGCCGAGCTTCTTGCCGACGGCGACGACCTTCTTGACGATGCCGATGATCCGCTTCGGGTGAGCGGCGCCGTGGCACATGCTCGTCTCCCACGAGTTGGCCAGGGTATTGCCCAAGACCGTGCAGAAGGCATCGAAGGGGTTGAAGCCCGCCGAGGCGGTAGCCGGGGCGAAGGCGCAGATCGCGAGCGTCAATCCGAGGGTGGCCGCGACTCTACGGCGCATATGAATAGCTCTGGAGCTCGT
>DASZMD010000076.1:0-4759 GCA_035551955.1 Solirubrobacteraceae bacterium
TGGCCGCTCAGGAGGAGCTTGCGTCCGACGACGAGGGAGCGGTGACGGTCAAGAACACCTGCCTGTCGGGGGGCGCGATCGAGGTCTTCCTCGAGCCCGTCGTCCCGGCGCCGCGCGTCCTTGTCGTCGGCGACGCGCCCATCGCGGGTGCGATCCACCGCATCGGTGAGGAGCTCAACCTCGAGATCGTCGCGGTCGACAAGAACGGCCCCGATCCCAGCCCCGACGATCTCGCCGTCATCGTCGCCGGCCACGGACGCGACGAGTACGACGGCCTCCGGCGTGGCCTCGAGGCCGGAGTTCCTTACGTCGGCCTGGTGGCCAGCCACAAGCGCGGCGCTGCCGTGCTCCAGGACCTGCGCGAGGACGGGGTGCCGGACGGGCTCCTCGAGCTCGTCGACGTTCCCGCCGGTCTCAACATCGGCGCTCGCGATCCCGGCGAGATCGCCCTGTCGATTCTCGCCAAGGTGGTGTCGCTGCGGCGCGAGGAGCGCATCGACGCGCCCAAGCCTGCCGGCGGCGTCGCCGTGCACCGCGCCGGCGGCCGCGCCCGTGAGAAGGCTCCGGCTCGCGCCAAGACTGCCGCTTCCGCCAAGGCCCCCAGCGCCGCCGAGGCCCCCGTGATCGCCGTTGACCCGATCTGCGGAATGACCGTAGCGGCGGTTCCCGGCACGCCATCGGTGGAACATGACGGTGAGACGATCTACTTCTGCTGCGAGGGCTGCAAGGCGAAGTACGAAGCCCAGCACGAGCATGCAACCGCCGCGGGCTGAGCTTTTCGTCACCGGCCTCGTGCTCGGAGCCGGCGGATCGCGGCGGCTGGGAAGGCCAAAGCAACTGCTCCCCTACCGGGATACCACGCTGCTCGGTCATGTTGTCGGCGTCGCCCGCGCCTGCCGCTTTGACCGGCTGCTGGTGGCGATCGGCGGTGCGGCGGAGGACGTGCGCTCGCACGTCGACCTGGCGGGCGCCGAGATCGTCGTCAACGAAGCCTACGGCGCGGGCTGCTCCTCGTCGATCGCTGCCGCGGTGGGAACCATCGATCCGCGCTGCGATGTCCTCGTCCTCATGCTCGGCGATCAGCCGGGGGTGAGCGCGGCCACGGTGGAGGCGCTGCTCGCCGGACGCGGCGACTCGCCCCTGGCGGTGTGCCGTTACGACGACGGACGCGGTCACCCCTTCGCCTTCGGGCGCGAGGTCTTCGACGAGCTCGCGCACCTCCACGGTGACAAGGGCGTGTGGCGCCTGCTCGACCAGCGCGCGAGCGAAGTCGTCGAGGTGCCCGTGTCCGGGCCCGTTCCCCTTGACGTCGATACGCCCGAGGACTATGAGGCCGTCCTCGCCCAGGCGGGCGGGCCCACGCTCGCCCCGGTCGGGGTTACTAACCTAGGAGTGTCATGAGTCCTCAAGTGAAAAGCGCACGTGGAGTGGCGTCCGAGGAGGTCGCTCATCTCGTTCCGAATGTCGAGAAGCTTGCCCAGCGTCTTGCCACCGTCGACTATCTCGTCGACGAGAGCTTGGCCACATCGATGTTTCTCGCTCTGAGACTCCCCCAGCCGCTGCTTCTGGAGGGCGAGGCCGGCGTCGGTAAGACCGAGGCCGCCAAGGCGCTCGCGGCCATCCTCGATACACCGCTGGTGCGCTTGCAGTGCTACGAGGGGATCGACGCCTCTGAGGCCCTATACGAGTGGAACTACCCGCGCCAGCTCTTGAGCATCCGGTTGGCGGACGTACGCGAGGGTGAGCTCAGCGAGTCCGACCTGTTCGGGCCCGACTACCTGATCCGCCGCCCGCTGATGCGCGCGCTCGAGCATCCCGGCCCCCTTCCGGCCGTGCTCCTGATCGACGAGATCGATCGCGCCGACGACGACTTCGAGGCCTTCCTGCTCGAGCTCCTGGCCGAGTCCAGTGTGACGATTCCGGAGATCGGGACGATCCGCGCCACCCACCCCCCGATCATCGTCCTCACCTCGAACCGGACGCGGGACCTGCACGACGCCGTCAAGCGGCGTTGCCTGTATCAGTGGATCGACTATCCAAGCCGTCAGCGCGAGGTGGAGATCGTGCGCCGGCGGGTCAAGGGCGCGTCGGAGACCCTGGCGGTGCAGGTGGCCGACGTCATCGCCCGCATGCGCGACTCTGACGTTCAGAAGCCCCCGGGCGTCGCCGAGTCGATCGACTGGCTGTCGGCTCTGAACCTGCTCGGAATCGAGCGTCTCGACGCTCCCGCTATCGACCGTACCCTCGGATCGGTGCTCAAATACAGCGAGGACCAGGAGGTGATCCGAGCGGCCGGTCTCGAGCAGCTGGTGGGAAGCGGTGAGTGAGACGATCGTACCCAGTGACGGACCTCTCCGGCTGGAGGAGATCGACATCGATCTGCCGGTCCTCGTCGGCGCCTTCACCGAGCGCCTGCGCCTGTCCGGGATCCCGGTCACGCCCGAGCACTCGATCCACTTCGCCCAGGCTCTGTCGCTGGTGAAACCGATCAGCCGGCGGCGCCTTTACGCCACGGCGCGGGCCGTGCTCGTGTCCGACATGGCGCAGCTCAATGCCTTCGACGCCGTGTTCTTCTCGATCTTCGGAAAGCGCGACGACAAGTTCATCCCCGACGAGATCCAGACGGTTGCCGCGCCGCCGGACGAACGGCCGAAGCCCAAGCACAAGAAGCAGGTCCCGGAGTCTCGCGACCAGGAGTCCGGGCCCGATATGTCTTCGGCCGCGGCCGGCGACGAGGATGATGACGAGGACGAAGACGATGGCAACGAGGTCGAGGTCCCCATCGCCCAGGCCAGCGACGACGAGCGCCTCGGGCGCAAGAGCTTCGACGCGCTGGAGCCGCACGAGCTCGCGCAGCTCTACAAGCTGATGACGCGGATCGAGCTCGCGACCCCCACGCGGCGCACCCGTCGCAAGCGGAGCGGGCGTCGCGGCGAGCACGTCGACATGCGCCGCACGCTGCGCAAGAGCCTGCGCACTGCCGGCGACCCGATCAACCTCTCGCACCGCCACCGGCGGGTGCTGCCGCGTCGCCTGGTCCTGCTGTGCGACATCTCGGGCTCGATGGAGCCCTACGCGCGCGCCTACCTGCAGTTCCTCATGTGCGCGACGGGGGCGGGTCCCAACGCCGAGGCCTTCGTGTTCGCCACCCGTCTGACGCGGCTCACCCGCGCCCTCGGAGGCCGCAACCCCGAGCGCGCGATTCAGCGCGCGGCGGCGGCGGCGCCCGACTGGTCGAGCGGGACCCGGATCGGTGACGCCCTCAAGCGCTTCAACGACACCCACGGACGCCGCGGCATGGCCCGGGGCGCGGTGGTGGTGATCCTCTCCGACGGCTGGGAGCGCGGGGACCCTGCACTCGTGGGTCGCGAGATGGAGCGGCTGGCGCGGCTCGCCTACAAGATCGTCTGGGTCAACCCCCGGGTGAGCGCCAGCGACTTCGCACCGCGCGCGGGGGGGATGGCGGCCGCGCTGCCCCACTGCGACGCCCTCGTCAGCGGCCACACCTTGCGGGCGCTGGGTGAGGTGGCGGACGCAATCGCCTGCGAGACATGGGACCGCCGCAGCTCGCCGATGTTGACTTACAAGCCGCCCAGTTCCGACGATCTCGAGGACGAGGAAGAGGAGTGGGGGAGCGCAACCCCCGTCCGCGGAAGCTCGTTCGCCATGCCCAGCGGGGAAGGCCCGAGCCGCGGGAACACGACGCCGGGCTGGGCCGATGAATAATGACCTTCAAGAAGGAGGGTGACGCATGAGTGATGCCAGTGACACCACGACCAAGACCTGCATCTTTCCCGGTTGCGACCGCCCCGCGGTCCCGCCCCACCCGTTGGGCGGGCCCCAGCCGGCATTCTGCGACCTAGAGGAGCACAATGCGCTACGCGCCCACCAGGAGCGCCTGCGCCAGGCGGGCGACGAACCGCCCGGAGTGTCAGACGATCAGTAGCGATCCCGCTATAAGGAGGAGAGCCAGCCGTGGCTAACGAGTACTACAGTGCGGTCTTCCTGCGCGTGCACCCGACAGGCAAGATGGTGCTCAGCCTGACGACTCAGCCGGATGGGAAGGAGGCGCAGTATGCGCAGATGGTCGCCGACATGCTTGGCGTACCGGCGCTCGATGTGAAGGTGGTCCCTGCCGATACCGACCGGTTCGGCGAGGGTCACGGTTACAACACCAGGCCGTCGGCGGGGACCCAGGCGGCGATCCAGAGCGCCGTCGGCAAGGTCATCGCCAAGGGGCAGCGGATGGCGGGCATGGCGCTTGGCGTTCCCGCCGGGCAGCTCCACTGGGACGGCGGAGCCTGGGTCAACGGCAGCCAGGCCAAGACCCTCGAGGACGTCGCGCTCTACACCTTCGGCAGCGGCGAGCTGCCCCCCGGTGACGAGGGCTTCCTCGACGGGCAGGCCGTGTACGCCAACTAGTGAGACAATCTGGGAGAGGAGCGGGCGCTCGGACGCGCCCGCCCCAATTACTCGACTACTAGTACCTCAGCAGCGGCAGGCACGCGACTTCGGTGCCGGCCGGAAGCTCGCCGGTCCCCATCGGGATCCGCGCCAGCGCGTCCGCCTGGGCGGTGACGGCGATCTGGTGCGACTGCTGCCCGTGGAGGGGTAGGAGCACCGTCGATCCTTTCGCGCTCTCCTCGCGGACGCGGATCAGGTCGTCGCGCTCGGGGTTGCGCGTGACGGCGGCGCCGAGGACGCCCGAGGTCCACGCCGGGCGCACGCGGGGGGCGCCCTGGAGCGCGAGCAGTGCCGG
>DASZMD010000077.1:0-19420 GCA_035551955.1 Solirubrobacteraceae bacterium
CGCTCGGCGAAGCGCGCGGGCTCGGCGGCGCTGGCGCCGACGATGAGGAGCAGGCTTCCGGGGGAGTAGCGCAGGCGGTCCGAAGGCGAGAGGACGCGCGAGCGCACGGAGACATCGGCCGGGCGCGGCGGGGCGCCGTCACGGCGCGGGCGCTCGGAGGACCAACCGGTGCGTTCGTCCGGCGAGATCTTGACGCTGCGGGATGAGTCGGGAGGGGACACACGACCATCATGCCGTATCGCGCGGTTGGCGGGCGCGGCGCGACCGGCGCCCGGACACGCCGAGCTAGATCGTGCCGGTGAGGACGAGGGCGCCGATGACCACGAGGACGCCGGCGGTGATCCCGTTACCCCAGCGGTCGAGCCAGTGACCGCGGACCTGGTAGCCGCCCTTGGCGGCGGTCAGGGTGAGGCCGACGATCGTCCCGATCGTCACCGCCGCGAAGATGGCCAGGGAGCCGATCGCCGTCGGCACGCCGACCGCGGTGGCGGCGAGGAACACGGGGAGGATGGTCAGGTCGGGCGAGGCGGCGGCGCCGAAGGGCACCATCACCGCCGCCAGCCCGCGGAGACCGCGCGACTCGTGCGCGTGGTGCCGGTCCCCATGCCCATGGTCATGCCCATGCTCGTGCGTGTGCCCATGGCCGTGCTCGTGCCCGTGGCTGTGGCCGTGTCCGGTCAGCTCGAAGATGGCGAACCCCACCCCGGTGGCGATCAACAGGCTGCCGATGATCGTGTCCTGCGCGCTCTGGATCGCCGAGCGGAACTGGAGCCCGATGGCGATGAGCACCGCGCCGAGGATGATCGAGAGCAGAACGTGCGCTACTCCGGCCAGGCCTGAGAGGCGGGCGACCTTGGAGAGCGGATAGCGGCGCGCGCGACCGAGCACCGCCAGCGGCACCCAGTGATCGGGCAGGATGGCGTGACCGAAGCCGACGCCGGCGGCGGCGGCGAACAGGGCGGGCGTCGCTGCGCTCATGCCGGCATAGCCTCCGCCCGGGGGCTGGCGGCGAGGCCGAGGCGCAGGTGCTCGGTGTGCGAGACGGCCTCGCGCAGCAGCGCCCGGACGTGATCATCGTGCAGGGCGTAGATGATCTGCCGGCCGTCGCGCTCCCCGACCACCAGCCCGAGATGGCGCAGGACCCGCAGCTGCTGGGAGACCGCCGACTGCTCCATCCCGACCTCGCGCGCCAGGTCGTTGACCGAGCACGGTGCGACGCCGAGCCGGCTGAGGATGCGCACCCGGCTCGGGGCGGCGAGGGCGTGCATGGTCTCCGCCACCGACCGCGCGGTCGCGCTCGAGAGAAAGCCGCCCTCGGATTCCAGGCCGTGTCCCATGCTCGCATTATTGCATGAACAGTCGTGCAGGTGTTGGAGCGCTCCGCGGCCACCACCCTCACCCGACCCGTTAGTGACACCGACGTCAGCATTCACACATCGCACCGCCGGGACCCCAAGCTGTAAGACTGCGCTCGACCGAGCACCCGGAAGCGGAGAGGCTGCCATGAGCGAGACGCGCGTGAAGTTCCTGCTCTCCGAGCAGGACATCCCGACCCACTGGATCAACCTGATGGCTGATCTCCCGGGCGAGGCGCCGCCGCCGCTGAATCCCGGAACGCTGCAGCCCGCCGGTCCCGACGACCTGACGCCGATCTTCCCGATGGGGCTGATCCTCCAGGAGGTCTCGCCCGAGCCGGAGATCGAGATCCCCGAGCCCGTGCGCGACGCCTACAGGCTGTGGCGCCCGACGCCTCTGTTTCGCGCCCGCCGGCTCGAGCACGCCCTCGATACCCCCGCGCACATCTACTACAAGTACGAGGGCGTTTCGCCCGCCGGCTCCCATAAGCCCAACACGGCGGTGGCCCAGGCCTACGAGAACTCCGAGGCGGGAATCCGCAAGCTGAGCACGGAGACGGGAGCGGGGCAGTGGGGTTCGGCCCTCGCCTTCGCGTGCCGCCTCTTCGACCTCGAATGCGAGGTGTGGATGGTCGGCTCGAGCTATGACCAGAAGCCCTACCGCCGCTCGATGATGGAGGTGTGGGGGGCGACGGTGCACCGCTCGCCGAGCGAGGTAACCGACGCCGGGCGGTCCCAGCGCGAGCACACCACCGGGTCGCTGGGGATCGCCATCTCCGAGGCCGTCGAGGTCGCCGCCAAGAACCCCGACACCAACTACTCGCTCGGCTCGGTCCTCAACCATGTCCTCCTCCACCAGACGGTGATCGGGCAGGAGGCGCTGGCGCAGATGGAGATGGCAGGGGAGGAGCCCGACGTCGTCGTCGCCTGCGTCGGGGGCGGGTCGAACTTCGGCGGTCTCGCCTTCCCGTTCCTGCGGCGCGTGCTCCGCGACGGCGCCAAGACGCGCTTCGTCGCCGCCGAGCCGGCCGCCTGCCCCACCCTGACCCGGGGCGTCTACGCCTACGACTTCGGGGACACGGTGGGCCTGACGCCGCTGATGCCGATGTACACCCTCGGGCACGACTTCGTGCCCCCGCCCGTGCACGCGGGGGGACTTCGCTACCACGGCGACTCGCCGCTCCTGTGCGGGCTGGTCAAGCAGGGCCTCGTCGAGCCGCGCGCCTACCGCCAGAACGAGACCTTCGAGGCCGCCGTCCAATTCGCCCGCACCGAGGGGCTGATCGCCGCGCCCGAGCCCGCGCATGCGATTCGGGCCGTGATCGAGGAGGCCGAGGCGGCGCGGGAGGCGGGCGAGGAGCGGGTGATCCTCTTCGGGCTGTGCGGTCACGGCAACTTCGATCTCGGCGCCTACGACGCCTACCTCGCGGGCAAGCTCGAGGACCCCGAGTTCTCCGAGGCCGAGAGGGACGCCGCGCTGGCACGGCTCCCGGAGGCGCCCGCGCTCGCGTAGCGGCGCCCGTCGTTGCCTACGGGCACCGCGGACCTATTGGAGGTCACCATGGCGGTCTTCATGCGCGTTTTCCCCGGCGGCCGGCAGTATCTCCTTCCCCCCGAGGAGGATCCCGCCGAGGTCATCAAGTCGCTGGCCGAGGTGCTCGGCAATCGGGGCTGCGTGGTCCTCGGCTACGACGTGCCCGATCAGCCGCGGAGCAATGCGACCGTGCTCCTGAACGGGAACGTCGTCGAATCGGTGGAGATTGTCGATGTGCCCGAGGTGCGGGGACGGAGCTGAGTGACCCGCGGCGCGGGCCGTGGGTAGCGTGTGTGCCGTGCCTCGGCTGCCTTGGCCACTGCGTAGCGTGCTCGCGGGAAGCGCGGGAACCGCGGCCATGACGCTCGCCTACGCGCTCGAGCATCGCCTGCGCCCGGAGGTCGGGGGCCCGCTCGACTACGACGACAGCGACGTGCCGGGCGAGATCGTCGCCAACATCCTCGAGCTCCGTCACGTCATCCCGAGTGAGGAGCACGAGCTCGGCCTCGCGCTGCGCTGGAGCTACGGGTCGGCCTTCGGGCTCTGGCACGGCGTGCTGCGGCGCCGGCTCCCCGAGCCGTGGGCGAGCCTCGCCTTCGGGGGGACGCTGATCACCGCGACCATGACCTTGTTCCCCCTGCTCGGTCATACCCCGCCCCCGTGGCGGTGGCCGCCGAGCGTGGTGGCGACGTGCCTCTATACCCACGCCGCCTACGTCGTCGCGGTGGCGGTGGTGGACGACGGCCTGCGCGCAGGTGCGCGGTGAGCGGACGCCTCTACAGTCTCTGGCGATGCTCATCGCCACCCATAGCGGTTCCTTCCACGCCGACGAGGTCTTCGCCATCGCCGCCCTGCGGCTGCTCGGCGATCCCGTCGAGGTGGTGCGCACGCGCGACCGCGAGGGGCTCGCCGGGGCCGACCTGCGGGTCGATGTCGGCTTTCGCTACGACCCGTCGACCGGCGACTTCGACCACCATCAGCGAGACTTCGATCTGACGCGGCCCAACGGCGTCGGCTACGCCTCCTTCGGTCTCGTGTGGCGCCAGGTCGGCGCGCTCGTGTGCGACGGCGACCAGGAGGTCGCCGATGCCGTCGACGAGACGCTCGTGCAGCCCGTCGACGCCAATGACACCGGCCAGCAGCTCACCCGGCCGGTGATCGACGGCGTGCACCCGGTGACCGTCAACGGCATCGTCGGCGGCTTCAACGCGCGCTGGGATGAGTCCCTGACCGCCGAGGAGGAGCGCCAGCGCTTCGAGGAGGCCGTCGAGCTCGCCCAGGGCATCCTCTCCCGCGAGGTCGCCTCGGCGGCTTCGGGCCGCCGCGCCCAGCGCATCGTCCGCGAGGCGATCACCGCGGCGTCCGACCCGCGCATCGTCGAGCTCCCCACCAACGCTCCCTGGAAGCAGGTGCTCGTTCCCGAGGCGCAGGACGCCCTGTTCGTCATCTACCCCAAGCGCCAGGGCTACGGCCTGGAAGCGGTCCCCCGCGAGCTCGGATCGTTCGCGAACCGGCGCGACCTGCCCGCCACCTGGGGCGGCCTGGAAGGGGCCGAGCTCGTTGCCGCCACCGGTGTCGAGGAGGCGCTCTTCTGCCACGCCAAGCGGTTCCTCATCGTCGCCCGGACGCACGCCGCGGCGAAGCGGCTCGCCGAGCTGGCACTGGCCGAGAACTAGCGCTCGCGCGGGTCGCGCGCTCGCACGCCGTGCGGCTCGAGGTCCGAGAAGCGCTCCCTGAAACCCTGCAGGCGCCCGAGAATCCGGCGCCGGCGCTGCTCCTGCTCCTCCCACGTCACCGCGAGCACGGAAACCTCGTGCGCGACCAGCTCGCGCTCATCGCGCCCGAGCTCGACGGTGTGGGAGAAGCCGGGAGAAGACATCAGCCGAGCCTTTCGGTACCCCATCGCCGGGCCCGGCAAACCCCTTGTCAACCCCGCGCTCAGCACGTCCCGGAGTACACCGCGGTGCCGGGCCCGCTCTGCGGGTCGTCGACCACGCCGCTGCCGGTGGAGCGGTCGACCGCGCCCAGGTGGATCACGTACCAGACGCCGCGCCAGGAGATCAGCGAGGCGATCCCCAACGAGCTGATCTGGCCGTCCTCGCGGTAGACGATGCGGGAGTTGGGCAGCTCGTAGTAACCGACGCTGTTCTCACACACGCCCGTGGGCACCCAGTGCGCGTACGTATCCGGTACGTCGACGCGCAGGAAGTGGGCGCTCGCCGCATGCGTCCCGAGCACCGCGTGCGCGGCGCCGATGTCCAGCTCATAGTCGACGAGCAGGCGCCAGCGATAGTCCGCGCTCGGGTCTCCGATCGCCTTCAGCTGCGCGTACGCCGCTTCGGGAAAGAACGCCGGCCGCGCCGTGGCGAGCGAGTCCCGGCGGATGCCCTGCCACAGAGCCTGCATCTGCCGGCGGAACTCGTCGGTCGCCGAGGAGGGGCGCGCCGAGGTCTGGGGCAGGGATCCCGGCGAAATGCGGGGGCGGCGGGGCCGCGGCGGGCGGACGGGGCGGGCCGAACGGGCCGGCGCCGCGGTCTGCGTGGGTGCCGCCACCACCGCCGCGGTCGTGCGCGAGCGATGCGGGGGCGCGGGCTTGGGCGCCGCGGTGCTCCCGCACCCCACGAGCACGATGCAGAGGCCCGGCGCCAGGCAACGCGCGATCGCGGCGACCATGACAGCGGACTGTAGAGTCGGAGCCACCGATCAAGGAGCTGGTATGGCTGAGAACGAGCCTTCACCCGAGCGCGACGTCCACGCGGCCCTCAACGAGCCCGCCACCGACCCCGATCCCACCGAGTGGCCGGACCCCTACGACAAGCGGCCGGATCCGCGCGGCCCCACCGACCCGCAGGACGGCGACGTGCACACCCCGACCGGGGCCACGAGCACGAGTGAGCCTCATCACGAAGAGGACATCGAGGTCGACCCGCGCAAGGCGAACCCGCACGAGCCCGACAAGCTCAAGTAGAGCGGCGTCGGCGGCCCGCGGCCCGTGGCCACGTCCGGCAACCATGCGCGAAACCTCGGTCCGATGAGGGTCGCCCTTTTCACCACCTGCCTGGTGGATGCGCTCTTCCCCGACGCCGGTCGCGCCACCGTCCGCCTCCTCGAGCGCCTGGGGCAGGCGATCGAGTTCCCCCTCAAGCAGACTTGCTGCGGGCAGATGCACGCCAACAGCGGCTATTTCGAGGTCGACCTGGTGCGGCGCTACGTCGAGGTGTTCTCACCCTATGACGCCGTGGTCGTGCCCTCGAGCTCATGTGTGGGGAGCATTCGCCATCAGCATGCGATGGTCGCCCGCGAGGCCGGCGACCTCACGCTCGCGCAGCGGGCCGAGGAGACGGGCGCCAAGACGTATGAGCTCTCGCAGTTCTTGATCGACGTGCTCGGGGTCGAGGACGTGGGCGCGTACTTTCCCCACCGGGTCACCTACCACCCCACGTGTCATTCGCTGCGCCTGCTCGGAGTGGGCGACCGCCCCACTCGTCTGCTCAGGAACGTGCGCGGCATCGATCTCGTCGAGCTGGCGCACGAGGATGAGTGCTGCGGGTTCGGCGGCACCTTCGCGGTCAAGAATCCCGACACGTCGGCGGCCATGCTCACCGACAAGATGAAGGCGGTGATCGCCACCGAGGCCGAGGTCCTGTGCGCCGGGGACCGCTCCTGCCTGATGCACATCGGCGGCGGGCTCGAGCGGCTCCGGGCGGGCGTTCGCACCCTGCATCTCGCCGAGATCCTCGCCCTGACCGAGAGCGAACATCTGGCCGCTCAGCGGTCGGCGGGAGCGCGGCCTTGAGCCACGGCGAGGTGGTCTGGAGCGACGATCCGCCCTTCCCGGCCAACGCCCGGCGGGCGGTCAATGACGCGCAGCTGCGGCGCAACATCCGCGCCGCCACCACGACGATCCGCGAGCGGCGCTCGAGGCTGGTGGACGAGCTGCCGGACTGGCAGGCGCTGCGCGACGCCGGCGCGGCGATCAAGGACGACGTGCTCGCGCACCTCGACCGATACCTGGAGCAGTTCGAGCAGGCGGCCACCGCACACGGCGCTCAGGTGCACTGGGCGCGCGACGCCGACGAGGCGAACGCGATCGTGGCCTCGCTGGTGGAGGCGACGGGGGAGAAGGAGGTGATCAAGGTCAAATCGATGGCCACCGAGGAATGCGGGCTCGTGCAGGCGCTCGGCCAGCACGGCATCACCGCCTACGAGACCGACCTGGCCGAGCTCATCGTCCAGCTCGGGCACGACCGCCCGAGCCACATCCTCGTCCCCGCCATCCACAAGAACCGCGCCGAGATCCGCGAGATCTTCCTCAAGGGGATGGACGACGCCCCGCCCGGGCTCTCAGACGATCCGCATGCGCTGGCCGACGCGGCGCGGCGGCATCTGCGCCGCAAGTTCTCCGAGGCCAAGGTGGCGATCAGCGGCGCCAACTTCGCCATCGCCGAGACGGGCTCGCTGCTCGTGGCCGAATCGGAAGGCAACGGGCGCATGTGCCTGACCCTGCCGCATACCCTGATCTCGGTGGTGGGGATCGAGAAGCTGCTCCCGACCTTCCGTGACCTCGAGGTGTACCTACAGCTCCTGCCGCGCTCCTCGACGGGCGAGCGGATGAACCCCTACAGCTCGATGTGGACCGGGGTGACACCCGGGGACGGGCCCGAGGACGTCCACATCGTCCTCCTCGACAACGGGCGCACGAGCGTGCTCGCCGACGAGCTCGGGCGCCAGGCGCTGCGCTGCATCCGCTGCTCGGCGTGCCTGAACGTGTGCCCGGTCTACGAGCGCACCGGAGGCCACGCCTACGGCGCCACCTACCCGGGTCCGATCGGCGCGGTCCTCACCCCTCAGCTCGTCGGGATCGAACACGCCTCGACGCTTCCCTTCGCCTCCTCGCTGTGCGGCTATTGCTATGAGGTGTGCCCGGTCAAGATCGATATCCCCAGCGTCCTCGTCAAGCTCCGGCGCGACGCCGTGCGCGCCAAGCGCCACCCGGCCGAGGACGCCGCGTTCGCCGCCGCCGCTGCGGCCATGAAGGGCCGCCGCCGCTGGACCCTGGCCCTCAGGTTGGCGCGGATGATGCGCTTCTTCCGCCACGGCGGTCCACCGCCGCTGTCGCGCTGGACCTCGGTGCGCGACCTGCCCGAGCCGCCGCGCCAGCCCTTCCGTGACTGGTGGGTCAAGGAGCACGAGCGGTGAGCGCGGCACGAGCGGAGATCCTCGCCCGCGTTCGCGCCGCGATCGCGCCAACGGGCAGCTCGGCCCCGGAGGTACCCCGCGGCTACCGGACCCGTACCGACGACGGGCTCGAGACGTTCATCGACCGCCTCCATCACTACGGGGCGCACACCGAGCGCGTCGGCGAGCGCCACCTCGCCGCAGCGGTTCGCGACACCCTCGAGCTTCGCGGGGTGCGCAGGCTGGTGGTCCCCGACGGCATACCCGAGGAATGGACCGGGAGAGTCGAGCCGCTGACCGACGAGCCGCCGCTCGACTTCGAGATGCTCGACCTGTCAAACGGCGCGATCACCACCTGCGCGGTCGCCATCGCGCAGACGGGGACGATCGTCCTCGACGGCAGCGCCGGCATGGGGCGGCGCGCGCTGTCGCTCGTGCCCGACTACCTCCTGTGCATCGTGCGCGCCGGGCAGATCGTGAGCTCGGTGCCCGAGGCCATCGCCCGCCTTGACCCGGTCCGCCCCCTCACCTTCATCTCCGGCCCCTCGGCCACGGTGGACATCGAGATGGTGCGGATCGCGGGCGTCCACGGCCCGCGCCGGCTCGACGTGATCGTCGTCGACTGAGGCGAAGGCGATCGGGCGCGCCCCTTGACCTCACCTTGAACATCGCTCTCTATCGTTCACGGTCATGACCGGGGCGTCGGACGGAGAGGCACGGGAGTTCGCGGCTGCGTTCCGGTCGTTCCTCGAGTGGGTGCATTCCGACGAAGGGAGCGGCGAGGGCAACGCGGTTGTCACCCTGGTCGCCGACTTCCTGGGTGAGGCGGCGGCGGAGAGCTCGGTGGTGACGCGCACGCTCCTCGGGTTCGAGCACGTCAACCTCCAGACCGCCCTCGATGCCTGGAGACAGGAGCCCGGGCGCGAGGTCGCCGTGCACGGGATCTCGATCCCGCCCCATCACGGGATGGCCAACCTGCAGCAGATCGTCACCGGCGAGGGCCTGCGGTGGCTGCGTCTGTCACCCCCTCCGCTCGTCGACCTGCCCAACGGGCCCGGGTCGACGCTCGCGTGCCTGAACCTGGCCCTGCTCCTGGTCTCCGACTCGGCGGGCCGTTACGTCGTGATGGTGAGCGGACCGGGCGAGCACGACCCGAACCTCGAGGTGGAGATCGTGGGGCTGCCGGTGGCGGCGGCGCAGGCCGTGCACGCTCGCCTGGGCGAGCTGCGCAGCGAGCTCAACGTCTATCGCGGCCACGTGCTCGACGTCACCGCCACCCCGATGGGCGGCGTCTCGCTCGACTTCGGCGAGATCCCGGCGACGGCGCGAGACGAGGTCGTGCTTCCCGAGGCGGTGCTCATGCGGGTCGAGCGCCACGCGCTCGGCGTCGCCGCTCATCGTCAAGCGCTGCTCGCGGCCGGGCAGCACCTCAAGCGGGGCCTGCTCCTGTACGGCCCGCCGGGGACCGGGAAGACGCACACCACCCGCTACCTGATCGGGGAGATGAGCGGCTACACGCGCTTCCTGCTCACGGGCCAAGCGCTCCATGCCATCGGCTCGGTGGCCGAGCTCGCGCGCGACCTCCAGCCCGCCGTGATCGTGCTCGAAGACGTCGATCTCGTCGCCGAGGATCGCAGCTTCGGCCCCGGGTCGAGCCCCGTCCTCTTCGATCTCCTCGACGCCATGGACGGCGCCGCCGCCGATGCCGACCTCCTCTTCGTCCTCACCACCAACCGCGCCGACCTCCTCGAGGGGGCGCTGGCGGCCCGTCCCGGCCGCGTCGACGTGGCGATCGAGATCGATCTCCCCGACGCCGCCGCCCGCCGCCGCCTCCTCGACCTCTACGGCCGCTCGGTCCCGCTCCAGCTCACCGAGGACGAGGCCGGGGAGGTCGTCGAGCGCAGCGAGGGCGTGACCGCCTCGTTCCTCAAAGAGCTCCTGCGCCGTGCCGTGCTCGAGTCCCTGCACGACGGCGCGACGACGGTGACCGCGGTGCACACCTCGCGCGCCCTCGACGACCTGCTCGACAGCGGCCAACGGCTCACCCGCAGCCTGCTCGGCGTCGGCAACGACCCGGAAACGCTCCCCCCGGGCGGCGGCCTCGGCTCGCTGCCGCCGCAGCGCGGCCCGGGATGGACGCCGCACCCGGGGCGCCGGACCGTCGGGTATCAGCGCATCGTCAGGTAGGGGCCGACGGTCCACCGCTCCGACATCGCGTCACGACGGCTCGCGGCGCTCGGCGGGGTGCTCGTGCTCAGCCTGGCGGGCTGCGCCGGGCAGACGAGCACGGTGTCGAGCACGTCGGCGCGCCGACGCCTGCCCCCGCCACTCCCGCCTGTCGTCTTGCGCCCCGCGCCCCGGCGCGCCGGTGGTGCGACCCTGACGCGCCTCCTGCGCCTGGGCCTGCCCATCTACTGCGCGGGCCGGCGCGGCCACGATGTGGCGTTCACCTTCGACGATGGCCCCGGGGTGTACACGAGCCTGGCGATCCGCAAGCTCGCCCGCGCGCACGAGCGCGCCACCTTCTTCGTCGTCGGTCGCAGCATGGACCAGTACCACGGTTACCTACGCCGCGAGCTCAGGGTTGCCGCGATCGGCGACCACACCTACACGCATCCCATCCTCCTCGCCCTGTCGCCGAGCCAGATCACCTGGCAGCTGGAGGCGACGGCGCGGAAGATCGAGGCGCAAACGCGCCGGCGCGTCGACCTGTGGCGCCCTCCCTACGAGCTCCACAACGCCACCACGGACCGGATCGCCCAGCGCCTCGGGCTGGTGGAGATCCTCTGGGACGTCGATTCGCAGGATTCGCTCGGAGCCGGCTATGCCCAGATCATCAAGCACGTCGAGGCCGGGCTGCACCCCGGCGCGATCATCGAGATGCACGAGAACCGGGGGCAGACCATCCGTGCCCTGACGACGCTGCTCCCCCTCCTCCACCGCCGCCACCTGCGCTCGGTGTCCGTGCTGCACCTGCTGGGCGCAGATCCACCTTCGGTGGCGCAGGTCCGCCGGGGCCTCCTCGGCTGCGGTGGGGCCGCGCGTCACGCTCGCTCGGCCGAGTAGGACGCCCGGCCCGGCTACGACAGGAAGTAATAGCCGCCATGCCCGACGAGGCACCCGTGCAGGCTGGTGGCCGGGGGAGGGACGCTGAGCTTGAAGCAGCGGTAGACCTCGCGACCGTGGAACCGCCCGGGACTCATCAGGGTGATCTGACCCGGGGTCTTGATCCGCTTGCCCTGGGCCTGGTTGGGGATGCCGTTGCTGGCGCTGCTCGTCCCCGTGGCGTGGGCGGTGGCCGTTCCCCACCCCGTCCAGTGCAGCTTCTCGATGTCCCATGAGCCGTCGGCGAACAGGTAGATGATCTTGGGGCGGATGACCTCGGGCTCGGCCGGCCGGCTCGGGGCCCGGATGGTGGCGGCGACGCTGGGCCAGAAGTAGATCGGCTGCGGCAGGCCGGCGCCCGCCTGCGAGGTCGCCGCCGCGACCAGGGCCAGCGTCAGCCCCGCGACAAACAGGAGGCGCTTCATGATCAGGCCCGGTCCACGGTGTGTCGAGTCTATACCTGACATGGTCACGCCCCCGAGCGGACGCCGGACCAGGACTGGTCGTTCGACGTGCACGTGTAGGTGGTGCCGTTCCCGTAGGTGATGTCCTCGCGGAACATCCCCGCCACCCTCGGCACTCCCGACGAGCTCGGCCCATGGAAGTGACCGTTGAACGTGTAGGTGAAGGTGGCGGGCGTGCTGTTGATAACGCCGGTCTCGGTGCTCGAGGAGCTGAACGATCCGTCCGCCGCGATGGCCACCGTCGGCAGCGTGATGTGGTTGCTCAGGGCTCCGCTGGGCATGCACGGGAGGTAGACGCTGGTCACCGAGACGTTATCCAGCTCGGTGCCGCCGGCCGAGGCCGAGAAGCCGACGCCCGCATAGGCGCCTGAGCCCGAGTAGGTCCCGGGGACGGGCGGGGAGGCGGTCTGGGCTCCCTGGGTGTCGAGGGTGGCCGACCACGACTCGTCGTTGGACGAGCAGCTGTAGCTCGCTCCGTTGGCGTAGGTCACGTCCTCGCGGAACACCCCTGACACTCGCGCCGCTCCGCCCGAGCTCGGCCCGTGGAAGTGCCCGCTGAAGGTGTACGTGAAGGTGGCGGAGGCGCTGCCGACGATGCCCGTCTGGCTGGTCACGGAGGTGAAGGAGCCGTCGGCGGCGATGGGGATCTCCCCGACCCCGATGTGGTCCTGCAGGCTCCCGCCCGGGATGCAGCCGAGATAGACGCTCGAGACGAAGACATCCTGGAGCCGGGTGGCGTCGGGTGCGACGTAGAAGGACACGCCCGAGTAGTTCCCGGACCCGGAGTAGCTGCCGGGCGGCGGCGGGGACGGGGTCTGGGTCCCCTGCGAGCCCCGCGTCGCCGTCCACGACTGCGTGTTGGAGGTGCACGTGTAGGCGGTACCGTTGTCATAGGTGACGTCCTCGCGGAAGCTGCCGGTGACGCCGGTGGCGTTGAACTGCCCGGTGAAGGAGTAGGTGAAGGTCGCGGCGGTGTTATGGATCACGCCCACCTGAGTGGTGCTCGAGGAGAAGGAGCCATTGGCGGCGATAGGGATGGCCGCGACGCCGATGTGGTCCTGCAGAGACCCCCCGGGAGCGCACCCGAGATAGACGCTCGAGACGTAGACGTCCTGAACCGTGGCGCCGTTCGGTGACACATAGAAGGACACGCCGGAGTAGTCACCCGAGCCCGTGTAGCTCCCCGGCAGGTGCGACGGGGCCGGCGCGGGCGCCGGCGGGGTCGGTGTCACGGTCACCGGCGGCGTCGGCGTGACCCCGGCGGTGGTGCAGGAGTGGTAGCGCCGGGTGGCGGTGACGTGACGCCCGCCCCTGGCAGCGGCGGTCATGCTCACGACGTAGGTACCGGAGGGGAGGCCCGTGAGCCGCACCAGGCGGCCGACCTCGGAGCGCCTGATCGTGCGGACGGTCCTGCCGTTGACCTGTACGGTGGCGCCGAGCCACCTGACATGGGGCAGCGCCCGGAGCTCGACGGCCATCGCGCTTGCGGGGATGCAGTAGTGGGTGGTGGGGAGGAGCAAGGCCGTGGCGGCGGTGACGGGCTGCGTGCGGGCGGCCGCGCTCGCCGCTGAACCGGCGACGGCGATCACCGCGGCGAGGACGGCGAGGAAGACGCGGCGGGGAGAGGTGGGTGCGAGGTGGAGCTGATGCATGGGTGGGTCCCTTCGATCGGTTGCCCCGCCAGCCTCGGTGTTCACCGCCCCGCTGCCAACCGACCCAAGGTGTGCTCGCCTGTTACCCCCCATCCGGTAATGCCGGTCTACACCTTGGGTCGCTGGTCCCGGCACCGTGCCCGCCGGATGCTGTGCCGGACACCAACCCCAAGGAGCGTCGTTATGAGCACACTGACCAATCATTCTCCCTCGCGTCTGTTTCGCCGCGGCTGGCGCAAGATCACCTGGGTGCTGATCGCATGGTCGACACTGATCGTGATCGGCGGCCTGGCCGTCAGCGGTCACACCTCGAGCCGGCTCACCTCCTCATGCCAGAGCTCGCTCGGCGACAGCAGCCTGTGTCAGCAGGTCGGAAGCCAGACGGGAGTGGCCCAGTTCGAGCACATCTTCAAGATCGGGCTCGTGGGCTTCGCCGTGCTCGCGGTCATCTGGTTCATGACCCGTCCGCAGCCGCAGCAGGGTTGACGCCGAGATGGGAGCGCGGCACGCACGTGTCGCGCTCTCCCGAGCCATTGACGGCGGGAGGCGGCCGATCTACGATGGCGCCACTCGCGGGGGAGGGATCTCGTGTGAGACATTTGGGACCGACTGCAGACATCGACGGCGACCCGCTGGGGCGACACTCGCTCTCGCCCACCGAGCTCAAGCAGCTGCTCGCCGCCGAGCGCGCGGGCGAGCCGTTTCTCGTCTACCGAGACGGCGAGCGGCGGCTGAGCATCTTCGCGGCCGGGCCCGAGCGCGAGACCTTCACCCTCGGACGCCGCCCGCAGACCGACCTCTCCGTCAACTGGGACAACGAGGTCTCGGGCCTCCACGCGGAGCTCCAGGCCCTGGGCGGGGAGTGGACGATCGTCGACGACGGCCTCTCCACCAACGGCACCTTCGTCAACGGCCGCCGCGTGAGTGGCCGCGAGCGCCTACGGGACGGAGACCGCATTCGCGTCGGGCGGACGATCCTCGCCTTCAAGGTGGGAGCCTCGCCGGCGGTCGTCCAGAAGACAGCCACGGCGGGAACGCTCCCCGGTCCCGAGCAGGTGACCGACACCCAGCGCCGCGTGCTGATCGCCCTCTGCCGCCCCTATCGCGACGGCGAGAGCTTCTCCACCCCGGCCACCAACCGGCAGATCGCCGCCGAGGTCTTTCTCAGCGTCGAGGCGGTGAAGATGCACCTGCGCACGCTGTTCGGCAAGTTCGAGCTCGCCGAGCTCGCGCAGAACGAGAAGCGCGCGCGCCTGGCCGAGAGCGCGCTCGAGCTCGGGCATGTCACCCAGCACGACCTTGCCTGATCGGTCTACTCCGAGATGACGGTCGGCGACCAGGCTTCGGAGGCGCCGGCCACGTCGCCGGCGGAGATCGGACGGGCGGCCGGGCGACTGGCGGCGGCGGCGAGCCCCAGCGCGGTGGCGCAGGCGCGCGCCAGCTCGCCCGCGGTCGGGTAGCGCGCCGCCGGGTCCTTGTCCATGCCGCGGGCGATGACGTCGTCGACGGCGGCGGGGAGACCGGTCGTGATCTGGCTGGGGGCGGGTGGGGCGGCGTTGATGTGGGCCCACAGCTTGGCGGGATCGTTGTCTCGGGGAAACGGGACCTGTCCGGTCAAGCAGTGGTGCAGGAGCGCGGCCAGCGCGTAGAGGTCGGCGGGGGCGCCGACCCCCTCGCCCCGGATCTGCTCGGGCGAGATGTAATCGAGCGTTCCCACCCACTGGCCCGCCATCGTCCTGCCCTCGGCACCTATGTGCTTGGCGAGCCCGAAGTCGGTCAGATATGCGTGCTCGGGCTCATCGAGCGTGAGCAGGACGTTGGCCGGCTTGACGTCCCGGTGCACGAGAGCGTGGGCGTGCGCCGCGTCGAGCGCGCCGGCGAGCTGGGCCACGAGCGAGCTCGCGCGCTCCGGGTCAAGCGCGCCGCCCCGGGCGAGGACCTGCGCCAGGTCGGTTCCCTCCACCAGCCGCATGGCGATGAACAGGAGCCCGTCATCCTCGCCGGCTTCGTAGACGGGAATCACGTTGACGTGCTCGATCGCGGCGGCGAGGCGCGACTCGAGCGTGAAGCGCTCACGGAATACCAGGTCCTGGGCCAGCTCCGCGGCGATCAGCTTGATGGCGACGGGACGGTCGAGGGCGAGCTGCGTAGCCCGGTACACGACGCCCATCCCGCCGCGCCCGATCGGGGTCTCGATCCGGTAGCCGCCGATGATCGCCGTCGGCTCCAGCGGCCGGGATCCCGCCTTCCCGAGAACCTGCTCGACAACGCTTCCGGAGTCGGCGGCGAACAGGTTCCGCAGCCGCCGTCGCTCGCGATTCTCGGCCCACAGCCCGACGAGCATGGTGCCGCCCGTGGTGAGGAGGAGCGAGGCGGCGGGGTCGGAGAAGTCGAGCAGGACGCCGGAATTGAAGGCGAGCTGGGCGGCGAGCGACCACCCGACGATGAGCCCGAGGCCGGTCAAGGCCACGCCGATGGTGGCCAGGCGCATGCCGGCCAAGAAGACGCACAGGGCGAGAGTCACGATCAGGACATGGGTGAGCGAGACGGACGCGTAGCGCAGGGGAAGGCCGTGGAGCACGGTGCCGGCGGCGTTGGCGAGAAGCTCGGGACCGGACATCTCGGTGCCCCCCGAGGTCGGCGCCTCGTGGTTGTCCCCGAGCGAGGCCGACGACGCCCCCACGATGACGATCTTGCCCGCGAAGGTCGCGGGCAGGAAGCGCCCAGCGTAGACCCGCCAATACGGCACCGCGGTCAGCGTGCCGGGCGGTCCGGCGTAGTCGATCGGTACCTGGGCACGCGGGCCGCCGAAGCGGGCGACCGGGACGGGGCGGCCCGTCGCCGCCTCGGCCACCGCGACCCCGAAGGTCTTCAGCCCGAGCACCGCGTACTGGGTGTTGCGAATCGTCCCGTCGCTGTCGGGGAAGACGCTGGTGTCGCCGGCCCGCGCCCCCAACGAGCGCACAACGGCGTCGCCGCCGAGGATGTTCGTGCTTCCGTGCGGGCCCACGTCGGTGGTGCTGAGCACGAGGTTGTGGGCGCGCCCGAAGGCCCTGATCAGGGCGTTGTCATCGCCTGGGTCGGTGGGCTCGGTGAACTGGACGTCGAAGGCGATGACCTTGGCACCGGCCCGGCGGAGCGCGTCGACGACGCGGGCGTGGTAGCGGCGCGGGTACGGCCAATGGACGCCGAGCCTCTGCAGCGTCGCGTCGTCGATGGGGACGACGACCTCGCCCGCGACGAGCGCCCGGTCGGTCCCGCGAATCTGGAAGCGGGCGTCGGTGGCGACCTGCTCGGGCCGACGAAGAACGTGGTGCGCCTCGAGCACGAGGGAGAGGGCGGCGGCGGCGAGGGCGACGCCGAGGAGCAGCGCCGCCTTGCGTCGCTGGCGTCCATCGCCCCGCATATCAGGCCGGCCCCCGATGACGCCTCGAGTCTAGAGCGCCGGTAGTCGAGCGGCAACAGCCGTTGACCGGGCATGGCCCCCGGTCTAGGATGGCGCATGGCGCGGCCCCAGGCCGCTCCCGGGGCACCGGGGAGGAGCTGCACATCCGAGATGGCGGACCGACTACGACTGAGCGCGGTGGCGATCCTCGCCGGCGCGTGCGCATTCGCCGCTGTCGCCGTCACCGGCGCCGGCGCGGCATCGCCCCTGACCTGGCATGACGCGGCCAAGCGCGCCCGGTTTCACGTCTACCGCCCCCATCAGACGCTCGGGCTCAAGCAGTCCGGCCTCGTCCTCGATCACGGCTGCCTGCTCGCCGGCTGGGGCACGCGCACGGGACCTCATTTCGGCCTCTATGAGCCGGGGGACAGCGTCGCGTGCGGGCAGCCCGGGGAGGCGACGACCGTGGCCAAGGCGGTGATCAACGGCGTCGGCGTCGACGTTCTCGTTCAGTGCCCGACCCTCCCCAAGTGCACGATCAAGGACGGTGAGCGCAAGGGCGAGCTGCTCCTCTTCGTGCCCGAGCGCGCGGGCAGTCACTATTCGATCCAGCTCCAGAGCATGCACATCGCGCTCGGCGACTTTCTCAAGGTCGCCCGGAGCTTCCGCAGGATCCGCTAGTCGGCCGCGTGCGCAAGCTCGGAATCCTGGCGACGGCGGTGGCGTCCGCCGTTGTCGGCGCCGCGCCCGCCTACGGCGCCACCTGGACGACGGCGGCGACGGTGAGCCCGGTGGGACTGGCGGACAGCTCGCTCACCGCCGTGTCGTGCGTCTCGTCCACCTCGTGCATGGCCGTCGGCACCGCCGACGGCGGTCCCGGCAACAGCCTGTCCTCGCCCCCCAACATCGGATCGTTCGCGGAGAGCTGGAACGGCTCGGCGTGGACGCTCGTGCCCACCGCGAGCTCGGCGGGCCCGAGCGCCGGCCTGAATTCGGTGTCGTGTCCCTCCGCGGTGTTCTGCGTCGCCGTGGGCGAGACGCACTCGACGGGGCGCATCGGCCTCGGTAACCTCGCTGCCTACGGCGCCATGCGGGCGCTGGTGGAGATGTGGGACGGCGTCGGCTGGACGGTCGTGCCTAGCCCCGGCGCCGGTCTGCGGGCCAGCGGCCTGTTCTCGGTGTCGTGCACCTCGAGCCAATTCTGCATCGCCGTCGGCGAGCACGGCGAGGCCGAGCTGGCGGAGATCTGGAACGGTACGAGCTGGCGCCTGCAGAGCACCCCTACCGTGACCAAGACGGGCACGTGGCCGATGGCGATCTCGTGCCTGGCGGCCGCCGTCTGCGAGGAGGTGGGCGGATACAACACCAACATGCGCACCGGGGTCGCGGTCGGCGAGCCCCTGGCCGAGCGCTGGGACGGCCATCGCTGGAGCGCCCAGCACGCCCCCGGATACGGGCTCTACTTCCCCGAGCTCACCGGCGTCTCGTGCCTGTCGCGCTCGTTCTGTCTGGCGACAGGTGTCCATCACCTGGGGAACGGATCGATCGTCGCGAGCCCGTTCGTGGAGCGTTGGGACGGCCGGCGGTGGTCCCGCGCCACCGTGGGTCTTCCCAAGGCGAGCCCGCTCAACGGCGTGTCGTGCTTCACCGCGACCGACTGCCTGGCCGTGGGGCAGTACGACAACCAGCTGGTGCCGGCGGCGGGGACGACCGAGCCACTCGTGGAGAGCTGGGATGGCACGCGGTGGGCGCGGGTGGCGATCCCCGGCGCCCCCGGGCTCGTCGGTATGTACCAGGGGTTCATCAATAACAACCCCGCCCTCTTCGGCATCTCCTGCGTCCCGCATGCCGGATGTCTGGCGGTCGGCGCTCAGGCGAGCGGCACCGACAGCGTGACCCTGGCCCAGAGCGACTTCGGCTCTCCGGGCGCGGCGCCGGCGGCGGCGCTGACCCAGGCTTCTCCCGCGTCGGCGAGTGTGGCCGATGGTGCGGGCTATTCGGGTCAGCTCACCACGGCGGGCGCGGTCGGCGCGGTGACCTATAGCGAACGCGGGTCGGCGGCTTCTTTGCAGGTGGTGGTGAGCCCGGCGGGGGCGATCACGGCGGCGGGCGGGTTGGCGCCCGGGTCCTACACGGTGTCGGGCGGCGACTCCGACGCGGCGGGTGACGTCGGCACCTGGCGCTTCACCCTCGATGTCTTCACCGCCGGCGGTCTGCCGCCGGCGGGGACGCCGGTGTTCGGCGTCTCGGCCACGGTGGCGCCGGTGTCGGGCGTCGTCCTGGTGCGACTGCCGGGAGCGAGGTCGTTCGTGTCCCTCGGTGCCGGCTCGACGCTTCCCCTGGGCTCGGTGGTCGATACCACCAACGGCACGGTACGGGTGACCGCGGCCGTGGGTTCGGGCGCGCGGACGCAGTCGAGCTTGTTCTACAGCGGTGCCTTTCGCCTGACGCAGCGGCGGGCGCGCTCGGGCGTGCTCGGCGGCAAGCGGGTGGGCTTGACCGTGCTCACCTTGACGGGCGCGGGCATGGCCAGGTGCACGGCCGCGACGACGGCGGCGAAGCACCCCAAGCACCGGGGCCTGTGGGGCAACGGCAAGGGGAGCTTTCAGACGGTGGGGACGAACGCCTCGGCGACGGTCCGCGGGACCCAGTGGCTGACCGAGGACACGTGCGCGGGAACGCTGATCCGCGTCGCGCGCGGGGTCGTGAGCGTCGACGATTTCCCCCACCACCGCACCTTCCTGCTG
>DASZMD010000078.1:0-1579 GCA_035551955.1 Solirubrobacteraceae bacterium
CGCGCCGTTCGGGACGCCGGACTCGTCGAGTACGCTTCAAGTCCGGTGTGGTCCGAATGACCTTCCCGATCGAAGAGCGCAGCCAAGAGCGCGACGGACCGCGAGACGAGTGCGGCGTGTTCGGCATCTTTGCGCCCGGACGCGAGGTTGCTCGCCTCGCGTACTTTGCCCTGTACGCACTCCAGCACCGCGGCCAGGAGTCGGCGGGGATCGCCACCGCCCCCCTCAGGGGCAATATCATGGCCCTGCGCGACCAGGGTCTCGTCGCCCAGGTCTTCGACGAGCACAAGCTCCGCTCTCTCCCCGGCGACATGGCCATCGGCCACGTGCGCTACTCGACGACGGGCTCCTCGGACTGGGAGAACACCCAGCCGATCGTCCGCGGCGACCGCCGCGAGCTCGCCCTCGCCCACAACGGCAACCTCATCAACGCTGTCGAGCTCCACGCCGAGCTGCGCGAGCGTGGGGTCGCCTTCGCCTCGACCTCCGACTCGGAGATCATCGCCGCCCTCCTCGCCACCCACCCCGCCGAGCGGATCGAGGACGCGGTGGCCGACGTGCTGCCCCGGCTCAAGGGCGCCTTCTCGACGGTGGTGATGACCGACGACGCCGTGGTTGCCTTTCGGGACCCCCACGGCCTCAGGCCCCTCGCCCTCGGAGTGATGGAGGGCGGGGACGGGCCGCCGGCCTACACGGTGGCGAGCGAGTCATGCGCTCTGGACCTGATCGGCGCCCGCTACCTGCGCGAGGTCTACCCCGGCGAGGTCGTCACCCTCACCGACGGTGGCTTCCGCACCCGCGTGGTGGCGGGCTCCGAACGCCACGCCTTCTGCATCTTCGAGTACATCTACTTCGCCCGTCCCGACTCGCGCATGTCGGGGACGGTGCTCCAGGTCGCGCGCGGGAAGATGGGCGAGCACCTGTGGCACGAGGCGCCGGTCGAGGCCGACCTCGTGATTCCCGTGCCCGACTCCGGCAACCCGGCGGCGCGCGGGCTGGCGCGGGCGGCGGGGCTGCCCCAGGACGACGGCTTCATCAAGAACCGCTACGTGGCCCGCACCTTCATCCAGCCCGGGCAGGAGCTGCGCAAGCAGGGGCTGAGGCTGAAGTTCAACCCGCTGCCGGAGGTTGTCTCCGGAAAGCGCCTGATCGTCGTCGATGACTCGATCGTGCGCGGCAACACCACGCGCCAGATCGTCCAGATGCTGCGCGACGCGGGCGCAGCGGAGATCCACCTGAGGATCTCGGCGCCGCCGATCAAGCACCCCTGCCACTACGGGATCGACATGTCCACGCGCGAGGAGATGATCGCCCATGGCCGCTCGGTCGAGGAGGTTGCTGCGGAGCTCGGCACCGACTCGCTCCACTACCTCTCGCTCGAGGGCGTCTACGCCGCCGTGGGCGCGAGCCGCGACACCCATTGCGACGCGTGTTTCACCGGCGAGTACCCGCTCGCCGGCACCGAGGAGGAGGCGAACGGCAAGTACGCCTTCGAGCTTCCCCTCGCGCCCGCGTAAGGGTCACGAAACAGTGACGGCCGGCCCGGACCGGCCGGGGGCGCCGGTATCGTCGGGCCGGT
>DASZMD010000079.1:0-2292 GCA_035551955.1 Solirubrobacteraceae bacterium
GACGTCTTCGGCACCTCGGCGATGAACTCCACGCGCTCGGGCAGCCACCACTTGGCCACCCGGTCGCTGAGGAACTTCCGCATGCCCTCCTCGTCGAGCCCGCTGCCGGACCGGCGCACCACGCACGCGCACGGGCGCTCGCTCCAGCGCTCGTCGGAAACCGCCACCACCGCGGCCTCGAGCACGTCGGGGTGGGCCATGATGTGGTTCTCGAGCTCGACCGAGCTGATCCACTCGCCGCCCGACTTGATCAGGTCCTTGGTGCGGTCGACGAGCTTGATGAAGGCATCGTCCTTGATCTCGGCCACGTCGCCGGTCCGCAGCCAGCCGTCCTCGGTGAACTTCTCGGCTCCGGTGTCGTCGTTGTAGTAGGAGCGCGCGATGGTGGGGCCGCGGACCTGGAGCTCGCCGCCCGCCTCCTCGTCGACGCGGAACTCCACGAAGGGCAGGACGCGGCCCTGCATGGCTCGGATCGCGTAGGCCTCGTCGGAGTCTTCTGGGCCACCCGGGCGTACCCGGGAGATGGAGGCCATGGGGCTCGTCTCCGTCATCCCCCATGCCTGGATGATGGGCACGCCGAAGCGCTCCTCGTAGACGCGGATGAGGCTCTCGGGCACGGCCGAGCCCCCGCACACGAGGCGGTCGACCGAGGACAGGTCGGGCGGCGGGTCGAGTTGGGCGACGCCCTGCCAGATCGTCGGCACGGCGCCTGCGAAGGTCACCTGCTCCTCGGCGATCAGGCGCGCGAGGTCGGCGGGGTCCATGCGGGGTCCGGGAAGCACGAGCTTGCTGCCGGCCAGCGCCGCGGCGTAGGGCATGCCCCAGGCGTTGGCGTGGAACATGGGGACGATCGGGAGCACGGTGTCGCGCTCGCGCAGGCCGATCGCGTCGGCCTGGTTGGCGAAGAGGGCGTGGAGGACGGTCGAGCGATGCGAGTAGACGACGCCCTTGGGCAGGCCCGTCGTCCCGCTCGTGAAGCACATCGCGGCGGCGCAGTTCTCGTCGAGGTCGGGGAACTCGAAGTCCTCGCCGCCCGAGGCGATCAGCGCCTCGTAGTCGAGGGCGCCCTCGCGCGTGGCCTCGGCGTCGGGCATCAGCACCTCGTGCTCGACGGTGCCCGCGAAGCGCGGCATCCGCTCGGCCAGCGAGGCGTCGAGGAAGATCATCCGGTCCTCGCCATGGGCCACGATGTAGCGCAGGTCGTCATCGAAGAGCCGGATGTTCAAGGTGTGGAGCACCGCCCCCATCGACGGGACGGCGAGATAGAGCTCGAGATGCCTCTGCGAGTTCCAGCCGAAGGTCGCCACCCGGTCTCCGGGACGAATGCCGAGGTCATGGAGCGCCCCCGCGAGGCGCCGCGCCCGGTTGACGACCTCGCCCCACGTGGAGCGCTCGACGCCGGTGGCGGTCACGCTCACCACCTCACGATCGGTAAACAGCTGCCCCGCCCGCTCGGCAATCGAGCGCACCAGCAACGGTGTACGCATCATCAGGCCCTCGAGCGCGGTCGCGGGCTCATAGGTGGTCATCGGCGCGTCTCCTTCCTCGGTGAGGGGCCAAGCGTACGCCGAGGGAGGGTGGTGGTCCAGTCTGTACGGCCCCGCCCCGCCTCAGGACTCGGGCAGGTCGTCCTCACGGTCGGCGAGAAGCTCGGTGACTGCGGTGCCGGTGGTGCCGTAGCCGACGAGAACGCGATCGAGATCTGCGCCGTAGACGGCGATCACCGCCTCCAACAGGTCGGTGGTACGGATCGGGGAGCCCTCGCCGCGGCGGGCGGCGAGACGGCGAGCGTGGTCGGTGACGCCGGCGACCGCATCTCGATAGGTGTCCATGTGCGACTCGGGGCCGGCCGCCTCGCGGTCGGAGACATGGGGCGCCGGGACGTCGCTGACGCCGAGCGAGGTCAGGGCGATCCCGGCCCCGCCCTGTCGCTGCAGGGCTCGGAGCCAGCGCTCGGCCTGACCCTGCCGGGAGCGCGCGAAGGGCACGGCCGTGGCGGCGATGCCGAGGGCCAGGGCCGCGTCGCGGGTGAGGTCGGTCCGGTCGGTGACGGAGGTGCTGACCGCCTGGGCCTCGACGCGCGGGCTGGAGATCGCCCCGCCCTCGATCGCGGCCCCCACGTGCGTGATCGCCGCCTCCGGTGTCGGGAAGAGGCTCAGGCGTCGATCGAGCCCCGTGAGCTCGAACAGGCTGACGACGCCGGGAGGTGCGGCGGCGAGGAGGAGCAGCTCGCCCGCCTTCATGTTCATCTGGATCCCGACGAGCGCGCCGAGCGCGGTGGAGTCCATGAAG
>DASZMD010000080.1:0-5727 GCA_035551955.1 Solirubrobacteraceae bacterium
ACCGTCCTCGGCGTGGCCGGGCTCGTAGCCGTCCTCGCCCACCTCTCGCCCGTCGATCCGCTCCCCGGCTACCGCCACGCGGTCGTGCTCATCATCGCCTTCTTCCTAGGCGCAGGGACGATCGCCGCACTGTTCCTCACCGGGCGCCCAGCGGCGACCCCGGCCCCGGCGCGGAGCTCAGCGAGAGCGCAGGTACCGGCATGACCGTCGACGTGTGGAGGCCGCCGCCGAGTGGCGTTCGCCGCCGCCGAGGTGGCAGACCCGGCAGGGCGGGTGGTCGCGACAGCGACCAGCAACTGCCTGATGGTCGCGGCGTGATACCCCACGCGGGCCGCGGGCCCGGGGCGTGATGAAAAATGATCGACATGCAGTAAAAATTCATCACAGGGCCGGCGGAACGCGCCCGGGCCGGCGAGACGCGCCCGGGCCGGCGAGACGCGCCCGGGCCGGCGAGACGCGCCCGGGCCGACGAGACGCGCCCGGGCCGGCGGAACGCGCCCAGGCCGGCGGAACGCGCCCAGGCCGGCGGAACGCGCCCGGGCCAGCGCGCGCCGGGACGCGCCCACCCCGCGCCCGCAGCCGCCCGAACCGCCCCCCTACAACCCCAGCACCCGCGCCAGCGCCCGCCACTCCTCGCGCGGCACGCCCTGGACGCCCACGGGCTGCAGAGCCACGTGGTCGGCCCCCGCTTCGAGGTGGGCGAAGGCCACGGGGACGATCTCCTCCGGCGTTCCGTGGGGGACGATGGCGTCGATCAGGCGGTCCGAGCCGCCGTCGGCGAGATCGCGCTCGGTGAAGCCGAACTCGAGCAGGTTGCTGGTGTAGTTCTGGAGCCGGAGGTAGCCGGCCGTGTATTCCCGGGCCGTGCGGGCGCCGCGGACGGGGTCGGGGTCGACGACGCATGCCAGCTCGGGGGCGAGGATCGGCCCATCGCCGAGGACCGAGCGGGCGTACGCCGTGTGCTCCACGGGAACGAAGTAGGGGTGAGCGCCGCGGGCCCGCTCGGCCGCGAGCGACAGCATCTTCGGCCGCAGCGCCGCGAGTACGCGCGCGTCGCGGGGAAGGGGCGGGTCGGCGCCATCCAGCCCATCCAGGAACGCCCGCATGGTCGCGAGCGGCCGCGTGTAGTCGCTGACGGCCTCGGGGTGGCCGATGCCGATCCCCACGAGCAGGCGTTCGCCCGGGAACTCGGCGATCAGGGAGACGTAATCGGCCGCCAGCGCGGCGGGCTCGTACTGCCACACGTTGACGATGCCCGTCGCCACCGTGAGCTGGTCGCTTCCCTCCAGGAGCGGGCGTAGCGAAGGCAGGCGGGGCGAGCCGCCGAGCCAGAAGGTGCCGTAGCCGAGGTCCTCGACAAGCTTGGCGGCCTCGGCGGCGTGCTCCTCACCGAGGGTGCGGTAGGACGTCCAGATTCCGAACTCGCCGATCTCCATGAGAACGACATGGTTGCAGACCACCACGAGCGGGTTGTCAGACGGTAAGACCAAATGTAGAACGCTGGCCCATGAATGTTTGGACGTCTGGCCAATGCGCTCGTCCAAGCCCCAGCATTAGCTTCTCGGCCAATGACCGAGACGATGACGGAGCCCGCCGTTCGTGTCCCCCGTAGCGCCAAGGTGTTCTCGTATTCCTCCGAGCACCCGCCCGCGGCCACGGTCGCGCCCGGAGAGCTCATGGTCGTCGAGACGACGAGCGCGTTCGGGGAGTTCAACCTCTCCCCGGGCGATGACCTGAGCGGCCTCGACACCGCTCGCGCCGACCCTCTCACCGGTCCCGTCGCCATCGAGGGCGCGGTGCCCGGGGACGTGCTCGAGGTCCACATCGTCGACATCCAGATCGAGGGCCTCGGCGCCCAGGGCGTCATCCCCGGAATCGGCATCCTCGACTGGCCGCGGCTGCCGCTCGAGTTCCACCCCATCGAGGACGGCGAGATCGTCTTCCCGGGCGGGCTCCGGCTGCCCGTCCGCCCGAACCTCGGCTGCCTCGGCGTCGCCCCGCAGGGTGAGCCCGTGCCCAGCGTCCTTCCCGGCGATCACGGGGGGAATATCGACACGCGCTTCGTGTGCGCGGGCTCGGTCGTCGAGTTCCCCGTGTTCCATCCCGGCGCGCTCCTGTTCATGGGCGACTGCCACCAGCTTCAGGGCGACGGCGAGCTGTGCGGGGTGGCGCCCGAGACCGACGCGGTGGTGACTCTCCGCTGCACCCTGCGCCGGGGCGGGCAAATCCCACGTCCGCGCATCCGTACCGCTGAGCGGCTGATGTTCATCGGCTCGGCCGAGACTCTCGAGCAGGCGGGCGCCCTGGCGACCGCCGACCTCGTGGCGGCGCTCGTGGCCGAGAAGGGGATGGACGAAGACCTCGCCTATCTCCTCGTCACCGTCAAGGCCGACCTCGAGGTCTGCCAGGTCGTCAACGGGCTGCGAACCGCCCGCGTGTCGATCGACCGCAAGTTCTACGAGGCGCTCGCGCCTCCCGTCTAACCGCTACCAGTCCACCAAGGGGTGATCTGAAGTGGCTACTCCAGCCGCCAAGTCGGGCCTGCGTCAACGCTCAATCGGGTTCTGGGAGTCTCTCGCGCTGTCGGTCGAGGCGATGGGACCGCTTCTCGGCGCCCTCTCCGTCGCGCCCCTGATCGCCATCAGCGCCGGGTTCTCGGCGCCCTTCATCGTCCTCGTGTGCGGCATCGCCATGTTCATCGTGGCGCTCACCATCGCGCGCTTCGCGCGCGTGCTCCCGAGCGCGGCCTCGATCTACTCCTACGTCAGCCACGGCCTGGGGGAGAAGACCGGCTTCCTCTCCGCCTGGCTGTCGTTCATGTACTACGTGCTCTTCGTCCCCCAGCTCCTGCTCGCCTTCGGGCTCTACGCCCACTCGGGGCTGATCTACGTCTTCAGCGTCAGCATCCCCTGGTGGGTGTGCTCGCTCTTCGCCGCCGGCATCGCGCTCACCCTCTCGCTCATCGGCATCCGCCTCTCGACGCGGATCGACCTCGGTCTGGCCATCATCGCCAACCTCGTGCTCCTGGTCGCGAGCATCGCGATCATGACCAAGCTCCACAGCGTGACCCTCTCCTCGCTCACGCCGAGCCACGCGGGCGGGGGCTTCACCGGCCTTTCGCTCGCCGTCGCCAGTGGAGTGCTCATCTACCTCGGCTTCGAGCAGTCGTTCACCCTCGGCGAGGAGGTCAAGGACCCGCACGGCAACGTCCCCAAGGCGATCTTCGTCGCCCTCGTGAGCATCGGGCTCCTGCTCCTGTTCGCGTGCTTCGCCATGGTCTCCGCCTTCGGCGTCCACGGCATCACCGCCCTGACCAACGCCAACAGCACCGACGGCACACCGTGGTGGGCTGCCTTCCACCGGGTCGGACTGGGCACGGGCTGGCGCGACGCCCTGTCGCTCGTGATCATGACCTCGGTGCTCGGTAACACCATCGCCAGCCACAACGCGGTGGTCCGCATTCAGTACGGGATGGGACGCGCCAAGGCCCTCCCCGCCGCCTTCGGGCGCACCGGTCCGCGCCGGACGCCGTACTTCGCCATCTGCGTGCAGATCGGCGTCTCCGTTGTCGTCGCGCTCGTCATGGGCGGCGCCTGGGACACGACGAAGGCGTTCGGCTTCCTCGGCTTCACCAATGGACTGGCGGGCGCCGTGGCCTTTATCCTCATCCTTCTCGCCGCCATGGTCTATTTCCACAAGGTCGAGCCCAAGGCGGGCATGGTCCGCAACCTGCTCATCCCCGCGGTGGGGATCGCCATCCTCGTCCCCGCCGTCTACACGGCCTTCTATCCCAACCCGGGGGCGCCGCTCAAGTGGTCGCCGTACATCATCGTCGGTTGGACCCTGCTCGGCGCCATCTACCTGATGGCCCGCAACGCGCAGCGCCAGAGCATCGATCTCGACTACGCCTTCAAAGACCTTGGTGAGGCCATCCCGCCAGGCGCGCTGGCTACCGAGCCGGTGTGAGAGCTCCAACTAAACCGGGCACAGCAGTAGCCGGCGGGCCGCTCGATCTCCAGCGGTCCGCCGGCCTGCTCTACACGCTCTCCCCCCACCATCCCCCGGTGCTCACCGTCGATCCCGGCGCGCGCATCCGGATCGAGACCGAGCTCAACATCGGCGACGTCCTGCACGAGGACGGCGACCGGTTCACGGTGGACATGGTCAAGCCGCCCTATCTCAACCCCGCGACCGGGCCGATCCACATAACCGGCGCCACGCCCGAGCACGTGGTCGTCTGCGACATCGAGGAGATCGAGGTCATCAGCCCGGGGCTGACCGCGCTCGTCCCCGGCCTCTCCCCCTTCCCCGACTAGATCCGCGAGCGCGAGTTCGGCATCCACGCCAACGTCGTCACCATCGCCGACGACCTGATCCAGTGGCCGGGCGGCCCGCCGCTGCCCGTGCGCCCGATGGTCGGGGTGATCGGGTGCGCACCCCTCCTCGACGCGGTGAGCACCGTCGACAACGGGCACCACGGCGGCAACCTCGACGTCCAGGAGATCACCACCGGGTGCCGGGTCTTCCTTCCCGTGGCGGTCGACGGCGCCCGGTTCGCGCTCGGGGACTGCCATGCGCTGCAGGGGGACGGGGAGCTGTGCGGGGTGGGGGGGATCGAGTGCCGGACCCACACCACGGTCCGGCTCGACCTCGCTCCCCGCCCGCCCGGCTTCCGCTGGCCGCGCCTGGAGAACGACACCCACATCGCCGTGGTCGCGTGCGCACGCCCGCTCGAGGACGCCTTCCGTCTCGCGGTGCGGGACCTCGTCTCGTGGATGGTCGCCGAGCACGGCTTCACCACCGAGGGCGCGGTCATGCTCCTCGGCCAGGTCGCCGAGGCCCGCGCCACCCAGATCGTCAACCCCAAGTTCACCTACATCGTCAAGATCGCCAAGCGCTGGCTGACCGGTTGATCCATTCGCGGGCGGCGCGCGAAGTACTCGCATGCGCCCCACCCCGACACCGTCCGCCCCACCGCGCCGACCCCCTCGCCCCACCCTCCGGGCCGTCGAGCCCGCCCCCACCCGGGCTCTGCCCGCCGCCCTGCCCGGACCCACAGCGCTGCGCAATCGCCTGCTCGACCGGGCGCTCGAGCATCGGGTCGCCCCCGACGCGGTGCTCCGCGCCGGGTCGCGCTACGGCGCCTGCTCGCGCGAGCGGCGTGAATCCCGGGGCGGGGTCGTGGCCCAGGAGGAGCGCCTGCGCGTGCTCCTGCGGCGAATGTCCACGGGGCCGATCGCCGAGGTATCCGAGCAGGCCAACGCGCAGCACCACGAGCTCCCGGGCAAGCTGCTCGGCCTGATCCTGGGTCCGAAACGGAAGTACTCCGGCGGTCTGTGGGAGCCCGGCACCGAGACCCTGGCCCACGCCGAGGACGGGATGCTCGGGCTCTCGTGCCTGCGCGCCCAGGTCCGCGACGGGATGCGGATCCTCGACCTCGGGTGCGGGTGGGGGTCACTGTCGCTGTGGCTGGCCGAGCACTATCCGGCGGCGCGCATCACCGGCGTCTCGAACTCGAGCCGCCAGCGAGAGTGGATCGACTCACAGCGCCGCCGGCGCGGGCTCACCAACCTCGAGATCATCACCGCCGACGTCAACGACTTCGCCCCCCTCGGGCGCTACGACCGCGTGATGTCGATCGAGATGTTCGAGCACATGCGCAACTGGCACGAGCTCCTGCGCCGCATCTCGACCTGGCTCCTCGACGGAGGCAAGGCGTTCGTCCAC
>DASZMD010000081.1:0-13322 GCA_035551955.1 Solirubrobacteraceae bacterium
CGGTCAGCGCTCGGCATAGCCGATCTCGGCGCCACCCGACCCGCTCGGTGATCGGCTGAGTCGGCGAGCGAGCCGAGCTCGCGCCTGTCCTCGCCCGCCGCTTCGGCGCGAGGACCGGTCGGGGCCGACGTCTGAGCGGCCATCCTGGCGAGCTGCGCCCTCGTTCTGGAGGAGTCGTCCGCGGCCGAGGCGTCGCGGCTCGGGGGGTCGACGGGCGGTGCCGTCGGGTCGGCGGCCACAGCGGGATTCGAGACGCGTGCCTCGGTCGGACCCGCTGCGCGGGCGGTGGTGGGATCGACTACGCCCGTGGCCGTCCGATCGGACGTCCGCGCCACCGTGGGATCGGCTGCCCGCGCCTCGGTCGGATCGACTACGCGGGCGGTCGTGGGATCGACGGCGCCCATGGTCGGCCGATCGGATGCACGCTCCACCGTGGGATCGTTTGCCCGCGCCGTGGTCGGATCGACCGCCCGGGCGGTGGTGGGATCGACTGCGCCCGTGGTCGTCCGATCGGACGTCCGCGCCACCGTGGGCTCGGCCGCCCTCGCCGTCGTCGGATCGGTTTTCCCCGCCTCGGTCGGATCGACCGCCGGCCCCACGGACGAATCCGCCACCCCCGCCACCAACGGATCCGCCACCCCCGCCACGGACGAATCCGGCGCCCCCGCCACCGACGAATCCGCAGCCCGCCCCACCCGCGCCGCGCTCGCCCCGCCGCTCGGCGCCGGGGGCGACGCCGCGTTCGGCGCCCCGCCGCTCGGTGCGACGCGGTCCCCCGGCGGCGGCGGGGACTTGCGGGGCGCCGTCACGGCGCCCCCCGGCGGGACGGGGGGTGTAGGGCGCGCAGCGAAGGCGTCGGTGGAGTGCTGACCGGCCGTGGGCGCGCTCGGCGTCCGCGCGGCCCCGAGGCTGGGGTCTGCGCCAGGCGTACTCGGCGGCGCCGGCGGCCTCGATCGGGGCGTGGCAGCGAGGCGCGCACCGGCATGAGACGCGACCGAAGGCGGGGACCCCGCCTGCGGGGCGGACGGTTCATCGCGAGCCACCGGCGAGGTCGGGCCGGCGGTCACGGCGCCGGTGAGACCGTCCGCGGACGGTCTCGGCGGCCATGCGATCACCGCGCCGCGCGCGTCAGGCTCGCCGGGCGCGACCGCCGCGCCGTTCGCGACCGCTCCGTCGCGCGCGACCACCCCGCCGTTCGCCACCGCTCCGTCGCGCGCGACCGCCCCGCCGGGCGAGACCGCCCCGCCGTTCGCGACCGCCCCGCCCCGCGCAACCGCCCCCCCGCGCGCGTCGGCGCCGCCGGCCGCGTCAGCCCCGCCGCGCGCGACCACCCCCCCGGCCGCGTCAGCCAACCGAGCCGCGTCAACCCCCCCGTCCGCGTCAATCCCGCCGCGCGCGCCAACTCCGGCGGGGCCCGACTCCCGGGGCCGGCTCACTTCAGACCGGGACGGGCCGGGCTCGGGCCCTTTCGGAGCGGGGGCACGAGCCACGCGAGGCTGCGTCTGGCCGTCGTGCGCCGGCTTCGGGCCCGGTGGCAGGACGAGCGCATCACCAACCGTGTCTCCCTGGGCCTCCTCCTTCCCCTCTGCGTGGGCTTGCTGTTGCGGCTCGGTCGATCGCATGACGCCGGCGGGCGGCGCGGCCGGTTCGTGAGCCGACGGTGGCGGATCGCGCTCATCCGGGGATGGCCCGGACGTCGCCTGGCCGCTGCCCTGCTCGGGCGCGGCGCTCCGCTCCGCCGGCGTCCCAGGGTCGGCGCGCCCCGGTGAGGGCCCGGCGGTGTGGCCGGCGGGCCCCGCCTCCCGCGACCCCTCGACAAGACGGCCGCGCCGGGGCGCCCCGGCTGTGCGCATGACCTCCGCGCGAGCGCGCGCTCGCTCCTTTACGCGTTGAAGCTCGGGCGGAAGGCCCACTCCTGGGTCGGAAGGCGGCGGCGGCGGTGCGTCGGCGAGCATCCACTGCATCGCCGTCTCGCTCACACCCTCGAGCCCGGGCAGGGCTGCGGCAAGAGGCACCTCCGGCGGTGTCGGTGGCGTCAGAGCGGCAGGCTCGGGGGCCGGCGGCGACAGCCTTTCCTGCGACCCGAGGTTCCCCACCTGGCGCGCCAGACGCGTCGAGGCCGCCAGGCGCTTGGGGCGGCGACGCTCGGTCACGAACCGCGCCAGCGGCCGGCCGGAGACGGGCCTCATCGGGCCCACAGCGTCTCGGCCTCCTGGAGGAAGCGCCGGCGGTCGCCGTGCTCGAGGTCGAGCACGGTGTCGAGCGACCAGTGCAGGTGATAGGCGAGGCGGGCCGTCTCCGCGTACAGCTCGCGCGGCGACGGCCGCCTCATTTTGACAACCACGCATCCTCCACCGGCCGCAGGTCGACGTCGATGTCCGCCGAGCAACTGGGGCAGGTGACGGTGGCGACCGTCTCCGGGTCGCAGTTGATGCGTTCGTACAGGCGCTGGAGGTGGTCGAAGTCGGCGGCGTAGAGGTCCTGCACGACCGCGGGCGTCACTCGCTCGAGGTCTCCGAGCTGAGTGACGACGCGGCTGAGTAGGAGCACGGTGAGGTAGGCCTCGTTCTCGCGCACCTTGGGATCGCGCAGCGGCTCGATCTCGTCGCGCGCGGTGGCCAGGCGCATGGTGCCTTCCCGGTGCACCTCGCCATCCGCTCCGACGACGCCGACGGGCAGGGTAAACGGGTACTCGGTCCTGAGCATGGCGCAGGCCTCAGGTCACCCGCTCGAGACCCTCGTGGGCGAGGTGCACCTCCTCGAGCAGCATCTCGTTGGTGTCCGGCACCATGGCGCCGACGACGTAGCTGCAGGGCCAGGCGTTGATGAACTTCCAGGTCGTCTTGGCGGCACCGGTGACGTCCACCACGTAGATCTGGCCGTCCTTGCGGTTACCGTCCGCGCCCTTGGTGACGATGAGGTTCCGCCAGCTCCAGAGGTCCATGTTGGTGTCGATGCCCTTCTTGAGCACGATGTTGTTCCAACTGAGCTTTCCCGGCACCTTGACGTACATCGCCGCGCCCTTGGCGTTGACCTGGTGCTGAACGATGACGTCGTTCTCAGAGCCGATGCCTGAGATCTCGCGGACCGCCACCGTGGTCAGTCCAGTGAGCTCCACGTAGAAATATGACGCGGCGAGGGCTTCGCCGACCTCTACTGCTGCCATGTCCTAGTCCTCCTGTGATCGTGGGTGAGGCGGTCAGGCCGCGGCGTTTTCGCCGGCGGTGTACTGGCTGATTCGGAAGACAACGAACTCGGCGGGTTTGACCGGGGCAATGCCAACCTCGGTCGTTACCTGGCCCGCTTCGATGAGCTCGGGCGGGTTGGTCTCGTGGTCGCACTTGACGTAGAACGCCTCATCGGGCGTGCCGCCGAAGAGCGCGCCGCTTCGCCACGAGATGGTGAGGAAGTTCGTCACGGCGATCTGGAGCTGGGTCCACAGGCGCTCGTCGTTGGGCTCGAACACCGCCCACTGCGTCCCGAGCATGATCGAGTCCGAGACGTAGATGAACAGTCGCCGCACGTTGATGTAGCGCCATTCGGGATCGCTCGAGATCGTCCGCGCTCCCCACACCCGGATGCCGCGCCCGGGGAATGACCGGATGCAATTCAGCCCAGAGCGGTTGAGGTCGCCCTGCTCGGGGTCGGTGACCTGGAAGGCGAGGCCGGTGATCCCAAGAATGCCCTCGTTGGCCGGAGCCTTGTGCACGCCTCGGGTCGAATCGGTCCGCGCCCACACCCCGGCGACGTGGCCGCACGGCGGCACGAGCAAGGGAAACCCGGTGAGGGGGTCCATCACCTCGAGCCATGGGTAGTAGAGCGTCGACTGCTTGGAGTCGTAGCCGGCGACGTTGAGCCGCCAGTCCAGCGCTTCACTCGGCGCCAGATCCGGAGGGGTATCGAGGATCGCCATACGGTTCGCCATCCCCTCGCAATGCGCGATCAGCTTCCCCTGCCCCTCGCGCAGATGGAAGCTGTCCTCCCCGGCGATGGCCATGAGGTCGGGGACACACACCATCGAGATGTCATCCACCGCGGCGAGGCTGCCCAGCCCCGTGCGCCTGCCGACGTCACCCTCGACGTCGAGCACCTCGACATCCGTGGTGGGAATCGGCGGGACGCTGAGGTTGTACGTGCCCGCGGCCGGAACGACCTCCTCGCCTTCGCCCCCCGCAGCATCCGCGCCCAGGGTCAGGGTGACGAACTTCGACTCGAGGCCCGGGAGGTCCGCGGCGAGGACGCCCGCGTACTCTTCGTGCTCACGGCCGGCGTGGATCGACACGGTATAGGTCTTGGCCGGCTTCGACGGTGTCGAGTCGCCGCTTGCCCCGGCCGCCTTTCCCTCGCCGGCCGCATCCTTGGGCGGGGCGTCGGCAGCGGCAGCGCCGCCGTCCGCGGGCTTGGCGCCGTTGCCGCTGGCCAGCTGCGCCCTCGGGGCCGGAGGATCGATCGTGAGCTCGACCTTGACTTGGCCGCCGACGCCCTCCTGGGCGGTCACCTCCAGGGCCACCTTCTTGGGATTGCCGTCGGCGGGCAGGACTGCCCGTGCCGGCTGACCGTTGCCGTGGCCGACGCGCACCACCCAGCACAGCCGACCCCCGTTGGCGAAGAAGCCGTTGACCGCGTGGGCCAGGTAGGCGTTCTCCATGAACGGGCCACGGTGCTCGGTATCGGTGGGATCGCTGAACGTCCGCTCGAACTGCGACCAGTTGGAGATCTGAATCGGGACATTGACCGGGCCACCGGGAGCGATGCCGACGAAGGCCGCCGTCGAGGTGCTCACGCCCTCGATCGGCTTGCTGCGGGCCGGTACCTCCTCGACGTAGACGCCTGGTGTCGCGTATGTCGGCATATCACTCCTCGATCTCGTTGTTGCGTGACTGGCTGGCAATGAGCTCCCGGCACAGGTCATTCGACCCGCCGGCGGTAATCTCGCGGATCGCGGACCCGCCCGGATCCATGACCTGGATGCGCTTCTCGTCGGCGGACCACAGAATCACCGTGGCCTTGGGGGCGGCGAGCCTGATCCGGTCACACAGCGCCCGGGCCGCGGGCTCGAGCGCGAGCAGCACCGCGTCGGGCGCGAGCTCGCGGGCGATCGCCTCGATCGCCAGCGGCCGGTCCTCCTGGCCGACGACATCCACTCCGTGGTCGCTGAGCATGCAGCGCATGCCCACGCTGGCGACGGGGGTGAGCCGCGCCAGCAGCACTCGCGGGCGGGGTGGATCGTTCATCACCTGCCCAGGCTGGCGGTCGGACCCACTACGGCGCTAGGGCGCAGCGGGCAGCGATGGGGGCATGGGCCGGTGCCCGACCGGTCAACCGGCGGCCGGCGGGAGCGTGATCACGAGCAGCTCGCCGGGAACCTCGAGGATGGCCTCCGTCTCCCGACCGGACCGATCGCGGGCCAGCACCGGGTGCGAGCCGGGGGGTATCCCGGTGAACGAGAAGCGCCCGAGGGGATCGCTCTCGCATACCCGCCCGAGGTCGCGAAGGGTCACCCACACCTCGGCCACGCCCGAGCCATCGCGCTCGACCACGCTGCCCGCGACGCGGGAGCGCTCCTCGAGGTCCGGCCGCCGCGTGAGCCGGTCGCCGACGCTGACACGCTGGACCTGCACGGGCGGCCCGCGGTGGAGGACCGACCCCGAGGGGAAGGGCACGGTGACGATGTAGTGGAAGGAAAGTTTGTAGGGACCGCCGACCGCCGTCCAGAAGTCCGGAGTCGCGTCGTGTCCGGGGTCCCCGACGCGCGTGTGCAGCTTCCCGAACTGCTGGCACGCGCCCGCCAGCGGGCCGCCGAGGACATCCTCGGGCAGATCGGGGTAGCTCGAGAGCGCGGTCAGGGCCTGCGAGAGGAGGCGGTGCTCGTCCTGCACGGCGCGGGAGAAAGCGGTCAGGGTGTAGGAGGCATCGAGCCACAGCGGGGGCCGGGTCTCGACGCGACGACCATCCTCGGAGCCGCCCTCCCACGCCGCGGCGCGGCGCTGGCGGTTCTCGCGCAGGTCATAGAGGAAGAGATTCAGGGTGGGCTGGGTGAGCGCCTTGGCCCATTCGCGGTCGGGAGCCTCGAAGGCGATCGCCACTCCCTCGAACCCGGTGCCCGAGAGCTCCCGCCGGAGCAGGAGCTCGAGCGCGTCGTCGAGATCGGCCAGTGCGGTGTTGGGCGCAACGGTGGTGATCACGGCCATACGCATACCTCATCACTACCGGCGTAGCCCAAGCGGGCAGACGAGGGGGCAGAGAGCGTGCCCGAGCGGACGTTTACGAGGCGGCCGACGGCCGGACCGCCGAGTACAAGCGGTCGAAGTCGGCCTCGAGCGTGAGCCGGCCGAGCTTGTCGTACTCGAGCGCGACGCCACGCGCGAGGTGCTCCATGGTGATGCGCCCGCCATCGTCGGCGGCGAGGAGCGCGGCGGCGAGGCTGACGTTGCGAATCGACCCGCCCGAGAGCTTGAAGCGCGCGGCCAGGAAGTCGACGTCGATGTCCGCCACGGGAGCCTTCTCAGGAAGCAGCCGATGCCACAGGCGGGAGCGCTCCGCGGCCTCGGGGAACGGGAACTCGACGACGAGGTCGAGGCGGCGCAGGAAGGCGGCGTCGATGTTCTGCCTGAGATTGGTGGTGAGGATGACGGCGCCCTCATAGCGCTCGATGCGCTGGAGCAGGTAGGCGACCTCCACGTTGGCGTAGCGGTCGTGCGCGTCGTGTACCTCGGATCGTTTGCCGAACAGCGCGTCGGCCTCGTCGAAGAGGAGGATCGCGTTCGAGCCCTCGGCGGCGGCAAACACCCGGTCGAGCTGCTTCTCGGTCTCGCCGATGAACTTGGAGACGACGGTGGCGAGATCGATGCGGAAGAGCTCGAGGCCGAGGTCCCGGGCCACCACGCGGGCCGCCATCGTCTTCCCTGTGCCCGACTCGCCCGCGAAGAGGATGGTCATCCCGGGCGTGGTGCCGATCTCGCCCGCGTAGCCCCAGTCCCAGAGGACGCGGTCGCGGTGGCGCAGGAACGAGGAGATCATCCGCAGCGCGCGCCCCGCGCGCACAGGGACGATCAGGTTCTCCCACGTGCAGTCGCCGAGCTCGACGCGGGCCGCCAGCCCCTCGAGCCCGTGCCGCGAGGCGCCGCGTGCGCCATGGTCGAGGTCGTCCTCTGTCGGCCCCGTGGCCCCGCGCACCCGAGCCCGAGCTCGCGCGATCTCCGCGGCCTGCTCGATCTGCCCGGCCGAGAGGCGGAACTTGACCGCAACCTCGTCCACCGCCGCGCCCGGTACCTGCTCGACCCACGCCGCGCGCCGCTCGGCCGAGCTGAGGGCGGTGATCCGCGCCACGAGCATCGGACCCTGCCCGAGCACCGTGCTCTCGTGGATGGGGTCGACGCAGACGAGAGCCCGGTCCGAGCCCTGGTTCAGCGTGCGCCAGGCGGCCTGGCGCTCCTCGGGCGCGAGGTCGTGCAGGCCTCCGACGGCGACCGTCGCCCCCGCCAGGGCAGCACGGAGCCGCAGCCGAGGCCAGTGATGGCCGTCTTCGAGTTCGCGTGCGCGCGCGAGCAGCACCGGGTGCCCGAGCGCCGCGGCGAGGGCGGCGGCAGCGTCGGTGCCGACCACGACGACGGGCAGCGCGCTCTCGGCCGCGAGGAGCTCGCGGAGGGCGGGCGTCTCCGCGGGAGCGATGGAGGGCACGGCCACAAGCTCGGCGAGCGCCTCGTCCTCGCCCGGCGCCGCGCCGGCGATGAGCCGGGCCGCGACGGCGTCGGCACACTTCAGCGGCCGCTCGGCCAGCGGCAGGCGCGGCTCCTCGAGGAGCTCGAGCGCACCCATCCGGCGCAGGGTCGCCGTGGCGCCGAGGCGCGCGAGCACATCCTCCCCAGCGACCTCCCCTCCGGCGAGCAGCGCGGCGGCCAGACGCGGGGAGGCCAGCTGGCGGGTGAGGTCGTCGTGGAGGTAGCCATAGAGGCGGGCGTAGCGCGAGCTCACCTCGGGGGCGGCGCACACCGCGAGCACGGACCGTTCGAGCGAGTCGAGGCCGAGCAGGGCGGCGAGCTCGTCGAGGCGCTCCTCGACCACCGGCGGGGGGGCGCCCGCCGCCAGCGCCAGGGCCTGCTCGTCGGTGATGTAGAGGCCGCGGAACGGGTCGCTGGTGCTCGGCTCGGCGGCCGAGACCTGCTCGACTCCGCGCCGGATCCGGGCGTCGAGCTCGGCGAAGCTCAGCGCCGCAGGCTCAGAGGCCGACGTCATCGGCGGCGCGGTCCGCCTCGCGCTCGAAGCGGTCTCCGGGCTCGGTGACGGTCAGCGGTCCCGTGACCGGCGCGCCGCGCTGCTGGACGACATGCGTCAGCTCGTGCGCGAGGAGGCGATCACCGCCTGCCGTTCCCGGCCGGTACTCGCCGCGCGCGAAGAAGACGTCGCGACCGGTCGTGAACGCCCGGGCCTGCACCGAGCGCGCGAGTGCATCGGCGGCGGGGCCATCGTGGACGCGGACGTCGCCGAGCGAGTCACCCACGAGCGGCTCGACGCGGGCGCGAGCCCCCGGATGGAGACTGGCGCCACCACCCCGGGCACGGCCGATGTGGGCCTCCACCGTGGGGTGGACGCGGCCCCCGGGGAGCAGCCCGGAGCCCTCGGTGGCGAGCAGCCGCGCGAGCTCAGCATTGCCCAGGCCGGCATGGGCGGGAGAAGGAATCGCGGACGCAGAGCGCGTACGCGAGCTCTGACCCTCCTCCGACTCGTGCTCACGCTGTCTGGACACCCAGCGCAGGATACGCCGAGCTCACCCCCCGGAGTAGTGGATCTGCCCGAACGGGCAAACTCGCTTGTGCCCGGGCGAGAGCCACGATTACGCTCCGGCGCGAGCGTGGTGTCATTCCTGCTGGAGAACATCCCGACGGTGTGGCTGGGCATCGGGTTGGTGCTCTTCGCGGTAACCATCTCGCTGCTCGGCCTGGCGCTCGTGCGCCGCAGGGTCGAGCTGAGCAGACTCCAGGCCAACCATGATGTCGCCGGGTTTCTCATCGCCATCGTCGGGGTCATCTACGCCGTCCTCCTCGGTTTCGTGGTCGTAATCGTGTGGGAGCAGTTCGGCACCACCGAGAACGTGGTCGGGAACGAGGCCACGGCCGTCGGCAACCTCTATCGCGACGGGGTGGCACTCGGTCACCAGGGCGAGCCGCTGCGCGCGGCGGTGATGCGCTACGCCGACAGCGTTGTCAACGTCGAATGGGTTGCCATGGCCGACCATCAGCGCGAAGGCTTGCGCACCGACGATGCCCTCAATGGCCTCTGGCGTGCCGTACGCAATCTCCGGGTGCCAAACGCGACCGCCGGCGCCTTCATCACCAATGCCGTTACCGACGTGTCAACCGTCAGCGAGGATCGCCGGACGCGAATCCGTGACAGCGCCAGTGAGATACCGGCGTCACTGTGGGCGGTCCTGATCGCCGGCGGCCTGATCTCGATTGCCTTCACCTACTTCTTCGCCCCCACCAGCTTCCGCGCTCATGCCCTCATGGTCTCGGCCCTGGCCACGATCATCTCGCTCTCACTGTTCGTGATCCTCACCTTGAACCTGCCGTTCACCGGCGGCGTGGCCCTGAAGCCCGAGGCCATGCACGCGGAGATCGACGAGTTCTCGAGTTACCACTTCTGAGGGGCCTCACCCCCACCGTCGAGCACCCCCCGCCAGCGCTCCGCCACCTCCGCCGTCCACCGCGCCACCTCGACCGCGCCACCGGTGGCCCGCCACAGGGTCGCGGGTCCATGTGCCTGCATCGCCCCTGCGGGTGGATCGTCGTCACGCGCCCCGGCGAGGGTCAGTGCCGCGATCACTCCCGCGGACCCGGCGACCACGGGCGAGCCGACTGTGTCGGGGTCGCCCGTCTCGAGCGTCTCGTCGAGCGTCGGCCGCCCCGCGCCCACAATCCGGGTACGGGAGGTAAGGCATCCATACGGCTCATGGGCGCGGCCGAGGACGACGGTTTCGCCGAGGAGGGCGCGAGCGCTCCCCAGAAGCCCGACGCACAGAGCGCGCCGCACCTCGGCGCCGGCCGCGATGACCAATGGCGCGGCGAGCCAGGTGAGCCGTCCGCCGTCGCCCACGGTGACGTCCACCGTCACCTGCGCGGAGTCTCCGCGACGCGCGTGGTGGGTGAGCGTCGCGCCGATCTCGACCAGCTCGAGCGCGGCCCCCTCCCCCACGGTGATCGAAAGCTCGACGGCGTCGCCGCGGAGGATCGAGGCCCGGCTCTGCACCAGGGCGACGCGCGCCGCGCCGTTGCCCGCGAGGATCCGCGGGGTCCATGGTTCGATCCCGGCGAGCTCGGTTAGCACTGTCCGGCCGGCGTTGCCCGCCGCCGCGGCGATGCTCACGCGGGCGGTCACGGGTGAGCGTGTACGTGCGGCGCCGGCGGTCCCGGATCCGCGCTCTGCAGCGATCCGGCCCGCCACGCGGCGAGCTGCGCCCGTACCCAGTCGACCAGCGGCGCCGCCAACGATCGGTCGCGCACGCTCAGCGCGATCACCGGCCGTGTCCCCCGTTGCGCTCTCGCGTCGGCGACCATGCCCTCGACACTCGCGCCCACGTACGGCGCGAGGTCGACCTTGTTGATGACCAAGAGGTCCGAGCGCGCAACGCCCGGGCCGCCCTTACGGGGGACGTCGTCCCCCCCGGCGCAGTCGAGGACGAAGATCTGGGTGTCGGCGAGGGCGGGGCTGAAGGCGGCCGTCAGGTTGTCGCCGCCGCTCTCGACGAGGACGACGTCGAGCGGCCCCTGGGCGCGCTCGAGCTCGTCGACGGCATCGAGGTTGGCGCTGATGTCATCGCGGATCGCCGTGTGCGGACAGCACCCGGTCTGGACCGCCTCGATGCGGGCGGCGGGGAGCACGCCCTCCGAGCGCAGGAAGCGGGCGTCCTCGTCGGTGTAGATGTCGTTGGTGACAACGCCGAGCTCGAGCTCGGGCGCGAGCTCCCGGCACAGGGTCGCGATCAGCGAGCTCTTGCCGGTGCCGACGGGCCCGCCGATGCCGATGCGCAGCGCGCGCCTGCCTCCCTCAGCTGGCAAAGAGCCTCCTCTCCGAACCGGCGTGCACGAGGGCGCGACGGTCGAGCAGCGGCGTCGCCGCGCTGGGGAGCTCGACGGCGCTCTCGGCACCACCTGCGAGCTCCTCGATCTCCCCGCTCAGGGCCACCAGCCAGCCGCTCGCCACCGCCGCGTCGAGGGGCAGGAGCTTGACCGCCGCCGCGGCTACGGTGGCGGCATCGTCGTAGAGGCTGAGGCGCGCGGCCGCCCGCGATGACAATCCCCCGGCGCGAGCGATCGCCCCCAGGGCCACCGGCCGGGGCGTCGCCTCGCTCGCGGCGCGGTAGGCGCCGAGCAGCTCGTCCTCCGGCCACCACCCCGCGGCCGTGCGCAGCAGGCCGCGCCCGAGCTGGCGCGAGGCCCGCCGCAGCGGAGCGGGGGGCGTCCGCGCGGTCGCCTCGAGGTCGAGGGCGAGGAGCTCGGCCAGCGTCTCCGCGGCCGCCGCGCGCGAAGCCAGCGCGGCCTCACAGCGGCCCACCGTCCGCAGCCGCGCCCGGATGAACCGGGGGACCTGATCGCTCCCCAGCGTCTCGCCGCTCGTCCGCCCGGCGTCGATGGCCGCCTCGAGCCCCCCCGAATGCGCGTGGCCTCCGCTGGGGGTACGGGCGTCGGCGAGGACGAGCTCGAGCACGTCTGGGCCGCCCATCAGAACAGCGAGTAGCGCTGGGCGAGGGGTAGCTCGGTCGCCGGCGATGGCTCGACCTCTTCGCCGTCGACGGTGACCACGAAGGTCTCGGGGTCGACGGTGATCTCGGGCAGCGCGTCGTTGCCGGGCAGGTCGCGCTTGCCCACGCCGCGGGTGTCGGCCACGGCGACGAGCGGGCGCCGCAGGCCCAGACGCTCCTCGAGCCCCGCCTCCAGGGCCTCGGGCGCGACGAAGGTGAGTGACAGGCTCGCGGCGGCGGAAGGCGCGGCCGCGAACATGGGCCGGCCGAGGATCGGCTGCGGGGTAGGGATCGACGCGTTGGCGTCGCCGATCGGCGCCCAGGCGATCTGACCGCCCTTGAGCACGAGCCCGGGCCGCACGCCGAAGAAGGCGGGATCCCAGAGCACGAGGTCGGCGAGCTTCCCGGGCTCCACGGAGCCGATGTGGGCGTCGAGGCCGTGCGCCACCGCCGGGCAGATCGTGTACTTGGCGACGTAGCGGCGGAGGCGGTGATTGTCTGCCGGCCCGTCGCCGGGGAGGGTCCCCCAGCGCGCCTTGGCGGCGTGTGCGGTCTGCCAGGTCCGGATGATCGTCTCCCCGACCCGGCCCATGGCCTGCGAGTCCGAGCCGATGATGGAGATCGCGCCGATGTCGTGCAGGAGGTCCTCGGCGGCCATCGTCGTCGCGCGGATCCGGCTCTCGGCGAAGGCCAGGTCCTCCTGGGAGCGGGGATTGAGGTGGTGGCAGACGATGAGCATGTCGAGGTGCTCGGCGAGGGTGTTGACGGTGTGGGGGCGGGTCGGGTTGGTCGAGGAGGGCAGCACGTTGGGGTGGGCGGCGATGGCGATGATGTCCGGGGCATGGCCGCCGCCCGCTCCTTCGGTGTGGTAGGTGTGAATGCCGCGGCCGGCGATCGCCGCCACCGTGGACTCGAGGTAACCGGCCTCGTTCAGAGTGTCGGTGTGAATCGCCACCTGGACGCCGAAGCGCTCGGCGGCGCGCAGGCACGCGTCGATTGCCGCCGGCGTCGTGCCCCAGTCCTCGTGGAGCTTGAAGCCACCCGCGCCCGCGATTACCTGCTCGGCCAGGCCCTCCTCGCTCACCGTATTGCCCTTGCCGAGGAGGAGGACGTTGACCGGGTGACCGTCGAGGGCGCGGTGCATCATCGCCAGCGAGGCCGGGCTCGGGGTGCACGTCGTCGCCCGGGTTCCCTCGCTTGGCCCGGTCCCGCCCCCGATGACGGTGGTGATGCCGCTGGCCAGCGCCTCGGTGACGATCGTCGGGGTGATCAGGTGCACATGGCAGTCGATCCCCCCCGCGGTGAGGATCCGCCCCTCGCCGGCGATCACGTCGGTGGTGGGCCCGATGCGCAGCGCCGGGTCGACGCGGTCCATGATGTCGGGGTTGCCGGCCTTGCCGAGGGCGACGATGCGGCCCTCGCGGATCCCCACGTCGGCCTTGACCACCCCCCAGTGGTCGAGCACCACCGCGTTGGTGATCACCAGCTCGGGCGCTCCCTCGGCGTGCGTGGTCGAACCCTGGAGCATCGACTCGCGGATCGTCTTGCCGCCCCCGAACACGGCCTCGTCGCCGCCCGCGCAGCG
>DASZMD010000082.1:0-5199 GCA_035551955.1 Solirubrobacteraceae bacterium
CGCGCGCGTGTCCTCAGGCGGCACGTAGAGCGCGCTGTCCTCCCACAGTTCCCGCAGCGAGGGGATATCGCCGAGCACCAGCGCGCAGCGATCCCGCGCCGCCTCGAGGATGCCGAGCCCGAACGGCTCGTAGCGGGCCGGTGCCGCGAAGATCGCCGCTCGCGCCCGCCAATCGGCGAGCGCCTGGCGATCGAGGCCGCCGAGGAGCCGCAGGCGCGCCGGCTGCGGTTCCAGTCCCGCGGGACCCCCGCCGTCGGCGCCGTCGCCGCCGTGCAGCTCGCCGGCGACGGCGATCTCCGCACTCGAGCTCATGATCCTCGCGGCGCCCAAGAGCGCCTCGAAGTTCTTGGCCGCATCCCACATGCGGCCGGCAGCGAGCACGAACGGCTCCTTGACCGTCGGGTCCGCCGCCGCGCTCGGCGTCGAGCTGCCGTTGCGGATCGTCCGGCTCCCGGGCGGCAGCGGACCGTAGTGCTCTCGCAGCTGAGCGAGCATCCAGCGCGAGGGAGCCACGACCGCGCGGGCGCTGCGGATACCGCCGCTCGCTGTCTGCCGGTAGCGCTCCCACCCCGCCGGGGCGTGCTTGCCGTGCACCGCCTGCCACCACGACAGCACGCAGGAGTGCCCGGTTACAAGTACGGGGGCCGAGAAGGCGGCGCCACCGTGGGCATACGCGTTCAGATGCACGACATCCGGCGCCTCGCGCTGCTCGAGTTCGAGCAGCCAGTGTTCGGCGGCGTCGAGGTCCCGCCACGGGTCGCTCATCCACTCCAGGCGCAGGCTGCTCTCGTGCCAGGCGCCAACTCCAGCCCGCCGCAGGGCGTCCCGCTGGGCGGGCGTCGTCGGCGCTCCGAACGTCGCCAGCGACACCTCGACGCCGCGCTCGTGGAGCCCGGAGATGAGCTCCACCGCGTAGGTGAAGACGCCCCCGACGGTATCGGCGCTCATCAGCACCTTCATTGGGCGCTCCGCGCATAGATGGCGTCGAGGGTGTCGGCGAGCCGCTGGAGCTCCTCGGCACCTCGATCGTCGAACCGCTGCCCGCGCGCCAGCTGCTGCGCCCACACCGTGATCGCGCGTGGCCCCCAGTCGTCGGGCGGCTCGACCAGCGTCTGCGTCGCCGTCCCGGTGCGGAGCTCGGCGCGGAAGTCATAGAACGATCCGCCGACGTTCCTCATCGAGGCGGAGCCCCGGGTTCCGTACAGCGTGCATTCGATCGCGCACGCGCGCCCGACGGGCAGCCACCACGAGCAGGCGAGCCGGATCGTGACACCGCTGTCGGCGCGAAGCTGGGCGACCGCGAAGTCCTCGACGTCTTCGGCGGCAGGAGAGAGGGCCGCTCCCCGTCGCAGGAGGGTGGCGGCCTCGATGGAGGCTCCGGCCGCTCCGGTCAGCCACAGTGCGAGGTCCAGGAGGTGGGTGCCGAGGTCGAGCAGGCAGCCGCCACCGGCGGTGCTCCGCCGCATGAACCACGGCTTATCGGGACCGTAGGCATTGTGGAACACAAGCTCGATGGCATAGATATCCCCGAGCTGACCGGCGCGGACGGCATCGGCGACTGCGGCCATCGCGGTGGTGTGGCGGTAGCTGAGATCGACGGCGAGCAGCCGGTCGGCCCGGCGCGCGGCCTCGAGCAGGGAGCTCGTCTCGCCGGCGTCGCGCGCCAGCGGCTTCTGGCAGAACACGGCGACCCCCGCTTCCAGCGCCCTGACGGCCTGTTCGGCGTGCAGTGCGCTCGGCGTCGCGATCACGATCCCGTCGGGCGAAAGGGCAAGGAGGTCGTCGAGCGAGCTCCCGGCGAGCGCGTGCGGCGCCAGCGCGGCGGCTGCCCGCACCGCGCCGCGGTCGTGGTCGGCGACCCCACAGCACTCCACGCCCCCGCTCCTCAGCAGGCCCTGCATGCGGTTGGCCCCGATCCAACCAACGCCGAGAAACCCGATCCTCGGCAGCGGGGGAGCGGCCTCCGGACATGCGCCCGGTCGCGTGGGGACGGCGCTCACGTGCCCACCAGCGCCTTCATGAAGCCCTCCGGTCGCGTCCGTGCGGTGTCGAGCGCATGGCCCAGGCGGGTCAGCGGTAAGCGATGGGTGTAGAGGGGGCGGGGATCGAGTCGCCCCTCGGCGACCGCCCTCGCGGCCTCGCGGATGCCGCTGACGTAGCGCTCCTGATCGCGCTCGTGCGCATTGATGACGTCGAGTCCGCGCCAGTTCCACAGCTGCATGTCGACCTGGCGAGTGCCGTCCTGATGAAAGCCGGCGATCACCAGTCGTCCCCGGACCCGGGTGAGGGGCGCCGCGGCATCGAGGGTCGCCTGGGTGCCCGCCGCCTCGATGACCACGTCACAGAGGTCCCCCCCGGTCATCTCCGCGACCTGCTCGGTCGTCCCGGGGCCCAAGGACAGCGTCGACTGGGCGCCCATCGCACGGGCGGCCTCGAGCGCCGTGCGGCGCCGGGAGATCGCGATCACCTCGGCTCCGGCCCGCGCCGCGAGCTGGGTCACGACCGCACCGAGGAAGCCAACGCCCACGACCGCCACCGTTTGCCCCGACTCGATTCCGCTACGCCGGAAGACGTTGATGGCACAGCCCAGCGCCTCGCCTGGGAACGGCTCGTGCTCGAGTTCGCCCGGCAGGGGCACGAGCCCCGCGGCATCGACGAGATCAAACTCGGCGTAGGCCCGGTAGGTGAGGCCCGCAACCCTCGTTCCCACCGCTGGCCCGGAAACGCCGTCGCCCAGCGCCGCGACGGTGCCCCAGCCTTCGTGGCCGGGCGCTCCGGGCTCACGCGGATAGCTGAACCACGGGCGGCCCTCCCACACCGGTAGATCGGACCCGCACACCCCGCACCCTTCGATGCTCACCAGCACCTGGCCGGGGGCGGGTGCCGGCGTGGGGATGGTCGCGAGCTCGACCGCCCGTGCCGAGGTGAGAATTCCGGCCCGCATTGAGGAACCGGCCCGCGGCATCTAGGCGGCCGCCTTGGGCCGGGCTCGCTCGGCGCTGAGCCATTGGTTGAGCAGGGCGAGCCCGTTCGCCGCTGAGACGGCCGTTCGCCATCCGGTGGCGGCGCTGAAGCGGCTGGTGTTGGAGACGTAGTAACGCTGGTCGCCGGGGCGCCACCCGCAGATCCTCACCTGCGGATCCTCGTCGCGAAGCTTGGCGAGTTCGTCGAGCAGCTCCAGCAGGCTGACCGCATTCTCGGGTCCTCCGCCCATGTTGAAGGCGCAGCCCGCGAGCCGATCGGCGTGATCGCGGGCGAGCAGGAGGGCATCGACGAGGTCCTCGACGTAGAGAATGTCGCGTACCTGCTTGCCGTCGCCGTAGATAGTGATCGGCTGACCCTCGATGGCGCTGATCACGAAGTGCGCAACCCATCCCTGGTCCTCGGTCCCGAACTGGTGCGGTCCGTAGATGCAGCTCATGCGCAGGACGACAGTGGGCACGCCATAGCTTTTTGCCCAGTCGAGCACGTACTGGTCGGCGGCGCCCTTGGAGCAGCCGTACGGGGTGCAGAATGCCAGCGGCCGGTCCTCAGAGATCCCCGCAGCGCGGAGCCCCGGGTCGGCTGGCTCGTAGCGGAACGCAGTCTCCCGCAATCTCACATCCTCAAGCGACCCATAGACCTTGTTGGTGGAGGTGAAGACGATCCGCGGCGGACGCGGGCGCCCCCGCGCCGCCTCGAGCAAGTTGAGCGTCCCCTGCACGTTGGTGGCGGCGTCGGCCAGCGGGCTCTCGAGACTGGTGGTGACCGCCACCTGAGCGGCGAAGTGGAACACCTCGGCGGCGCCGCGCATCGCCCGGCGGGCGGTTACGGCGTCGCGGATGTCCCCGAGTTCGACCTCGAGCTTGAACGGATGGCGCTGCTCGAGCCAGCGCAGGTTCCGCTCGACCCCCGGTCGTGAGAGGTCATCGAGGATCCGCACGCGGGATCCGGAGCGGAGCAGGCGGTCCGCCGTGTTGGTGCCGACGAAGCCGGCGCCGCCCGTGATCAGCGCGACCTGTGGGCTTCCCTTCATAGCGTGAGTCCCCGGGCCGCGAGCTCGGACGCCGCCGCTTCGACGCGGTCCTCGCTCTGCTGGCCTTCGAGCCACTGCGCCAGCTCAGCCATTCCCTGCTCGAGCTCGACCCGCGGCTCGTAGCCGAGGGTCCGGCGCGCGAGAGAAATGTCGGCGAAGCAGTGACGGATGTCTCCCACGCGGTACTTGCCGGTGAGAATCGGCTCGATCCCGGGCCGTCCCATCACCGCCGCCAGCCGCCGAGCCACCTCCTCGACGGTGACACTCTGGCCGCTGCCCACGTTGAGAGTCAGGCCGTCAGCCTCAGGTCGCTCGAGCGCGAGGGTGCAGGCGCGAACCACGTCGTGGACGCTGACGAAGTCGCGGCGCTGGTCGCCGTCCTCGAAGATCATCGGAGGCCGGTCATTGAGCAGCCGGCCGGCGAAGATCGCGAGCACGCCTGTGTACGGATTGGAAAGCGCCTGATCGGTCCCATACGCGTTGAAGAAGCGCAGGGCCACGGTGGGAACCTGATAGCTCGCGCCGAACATCAGGCACATCTGCTCCTGGTCGAACTTGCTCAGGGCATAGATCGAGGAGAGCGCGGGCTGCTTGGACTCAGGGGTGGGGAGCGGCTCGAGCTGCTCGCCGAGCTCGCCCATCGGCTCCCACGCGCCGCCTTCCAGCTGGCGGCGCCCCCGGGCCGCGGTTTGCACCAGGCGCCCGCCAGAATCGCGGTACAGGCCCTCCCCATAGATGCTCATGCTCGAGGCCACCAACAGCTTGTGGATCTCGCAATCCATCATCGCCTCCAACAGGATCGCGGTGCCGTGCGTGTTCACCGCGGCGTACTCCCCGATCTCATACATGCTCTGCCCGACCCCGACGCGGGCGGCGAAATGCACCACGTAGTCGACCCCTTCCAGTGCCCGCCCCACCGCCTCGGGGTCACGGACATCGCCACGCATCAGCTCGACGTCGTCGTCTAGGTAATCGGGGCGCCGAACGTGGCCGTGGACCTGGTCGGTCAGGTTGTCGAGGGCCCGGACGTCGTACCCGCGACCCAGGAGGTGACGGGCGAGATGCGATCCAATGAAGCCGGCGCCACCGGTTATCAACACGCGCTCGGGCACGGCGGATCCTTTCGTCATATAAGGCACTCAATGCGCGGTGCCTCTAGGTTCAGCAGCAGTCCCTAGGTTCCC
>DASZMD010000083.1:0-5392 GCA_035551955.1 Solirubrobacteraceae bacterium
CCTTGTCGCGGGGCATCGGCGCCGGCGGGACCGACTTGGTGCCAGCATCGCTGCTGCTGTTGAGGTCCTGCCCCCGGTCGGTCATCACTGCATTCTCTCCGATCGCGTCGCTCGGCATCGCCAACGGGCCCAGGCTCGCGGCCCCGAGGCGGCGAATCGGCATCTCGATCTCATCCTTCGCGTCCATAGGCTCTGGGCCTGGCTCTGCAAACTGCGTAGAACCTGGCCGGCCAAGCCCGTCACTCCAAGACGAGAGCCGTCGCGCGCCATCGCATACGCGTCTGGCGCCGATGCCGTCGAGTGCTTGGACCCTGCGCCGGCGTGCGTCCACGGTGGGGCATGCGAGCCGGTACCTCGCGCGGGGCTACCGGCGCGTGAGCGAGGTAAACCACGAGGAGCTCATGCAGGAGGGGATTGCCGGGCTGCTCGTCGCGCTCGAGCGCTATGACGATGGCCGCGAGAACTGCTTCTGGACGTACGCGGCGTGGTGGGTGAGAGGGGCGATGCAGAATCTCGTCTCCGAGCTCAGGGGCCCCGTCGTGCTCTCGGACCGGGCTCTGCGCCGGCAGGCCAGGATCGAGCGGTCCCGTTCCGAGCGCCTGCGTGAGCACGGCCGCGAGGCCACGGTGAGCGAGCTCGCCGTCGACAACGACCTGTGCGAGGAAGAGGTTTCCCGGCTCCGCGGCGCGGCCCGGCCGGCGCGCAGCCTCGATGAGCCCTTGCCGTTCGGCGACGGGGTCGTGGTCAGCTTCGGCGACACCCTCGCCGATCCGACGGCGCACGAGGCCTACGACGACCTGCTTCTGGCGATCGCCGCTCTCGACGTGCCCCGCCTTCGCGCTGAGCTCACCGACCGCGAGGACCTCGTCGTCTGCGCACGCTTCGGCCTCGACGGCCCGCAGCAGCCCCTGCGTGAGCTCGCGCGCGTGCTCGGGGTGAGCTCCGAGCGGGTCCGGCAGATCGAACGCAACGCCCTTCGCAAGATGCGCGAAGCGGCCTGATTCGAGGGGGAGGGGCCGGATCGCCGCGAAGACGGGAGCGGCGAGGATTCCCAGCCGCGAGGCGGCCGAGTGTCACCATGGCCGGCGCCGTACGCGCGCTTCCCAGGCGTCCCAGACCGTTGACGGCGGTCCGCCATACCCAGCCGTGCTTGGTCTCGCCCCGGGCCGCGCCTACTGTGCCGGCATGAGCGTCGAGCCAATCAGTGAACCGATCGATCGGCTGCCTGGTACCTCCGGCTCCTCGCCGCCGAGCACCGTCCATCAGCTCGTCGTCCACCTGATCACCCTGGTCGTGCTCGTCGCCATCGCCGTGGGCCTACTCGGCGCGGTTCCCGGGCTGCACGGCGTCGCGCGCATGCTCAGCCACGTCAGCCCGGCGTGGATCGCGCTGGCGGTGGCTCTCGAGGTTCTCTCGTGCCTCGGCTACGTGCTCGCCTTCGAGCAGGTGTTCCCCGGCGTCCCCCGCTGGACGGCGAGGCTCGTGGCCTGGTCGGAGATGGGCTTCCAGACCGTGTTTCCCGCCGGGGGCGCCGGCGGCTCGGCCCTCGGTGGATGGATGCTCCACGAGAAGGGCGCTCCCTGGGGCCGGATCGCCGAGCGCCCGGCGGTGCTGTTCCTGCTCACGAGCGTGATCAGCGTGCTCGCGGCGATGCTCTTCGGGACCCTGCTCGCGGTGGGTGTGCTCGCCGGTCCGCACCACGTCGTGCTCGGCGCCATTCCGGCCGCGGCGGGGACGGCGGTGCTCCTGCTGGCGATCGGCTCCTCGCGCCTGCTCCGTTCCTCGATCGTGAGGCACGAATGGAAGCACGAGCGGCTCAAGGCCATGCTCGCCGGCCTCGCCCAGTCGGTTACCGACACCCAGCGGTTCCTCCTCAGCCGCGACTGGAAGCTCGTGGGTACCGTCGGCTACCTCGCCTTCGACATCATGGTCCTCTGGGTTGGCTTCCGCGCCTTCGGCCACGCGCCCGGCGCCGCCACGCTCGTGCTCGGCTATCTGGTCGGGTCGATGGCCAATGCCATCCCCGTGCCCGGCGGCATCGGGGCGCTCGACGGCGGCCTCGTCGGCGCCCTCGTCCTCTACGGCGCGAACGCCACCTCGGCCACCGCCGCCGTGCTCATCTACCACGCGATCTGGCTATTCGTGCCCCTCGTCATCGGCACCGTTGCCTTCCTGTTCGAGCGCCCGCACCTCCACGAGCCACTCCCCGAGGGGTGAGCCGCTGCGAGCCCGCCCGGAGCCTATGCTCGCCCCATGAGCCCTCGAGATCCTGAACGGCGACGCCGCGAGGAACCCGCCTGGCGGCGTTGGGGCCCCTACCTCTCAGAGCGGGCGTGGGGCACCGTCCGTGAGGACTACAGCGCTGACGGCGACGCGTGGTCGTCGTTTCCGCACGACCATGCGCGCTCGCGCGCCTACCGGTGGAGCGAGGACGGCCTCGGCGGGATCTGCGACGAGGAGCAGCTGCTGTGCCTCGCCTTCGCCTTCTGGAACGGCGAGGACCCGATCCTCAAGGAGCGCATCTTCGGACTCACCGGCCACGAGGGCAACCACGGCGAGGACGCCAAGGAGTACTGGTGGTACCTCGACTCCACTCCCACCCACTCGTGGATGCGCTGGCGCTACGCGTATCCCCAGCGGGCCTTCCCCTACACCGCCCTGATCGCCGAGAACGCGCGCCGCGACCGGACCGTCCCCGAGTACGAGCTCCTCGACACCGGCGCCTTCGCCGAGAGTCGCTACTGGGACGTGACCGTGGACTACGCCAAGGCGGCACCTGAGGACATCTGCCTGCGCGTGCACATCCGCAACGCCGGCCCCGAGCCCGCGATCCTCGACGTGCTGCCGACCCTGTGGTTCCGCAACCGGTGGTCGTGGGAGCCCGGCGTGGCCAAGCCGTCGATCGTCGAGCGTGACGGCACGCTGGTGGCCGAGCACATGGTCCTGGCGGGGAACGGGACCTCCGAGCCCCTGTTCTGCGACAACGAGACCAACACCTCGCGCCTGTGGAGGGCCGAGGGCCCGCCCTACCCCAAGGACGGCATCAACGACCACGTCCTCACCGGCGCCGCCACCGTCAACCCGCAGCGAACGGGGACCAAGGCGGCTCTGCGCTACCACCTCGAGGTCGGCGCCGGGGAGACCGCGGAGATCCGGCTGCGGCTGGCCCCCGAGGGCCGCGACCTCACGCGCTCGTGGTCGACGGCGATGCGTCTGCGCGCCCGCGAAGCCGACGCCTTCTACGCCTCGGTCGCCCCGGCGGCCACGGCCGAGGAAGCGCTGGTCATGCGCCAGGCCTTCGCGGGGATGCTGTGGAGCAAGCAGTTCTACAGCTACGACGTCGAGCGCTGGCTCGAGGGCGACCCCGGCCGGCCACCCCCGCCCGCGTCGCGCCTCGAGGGACGCAACGCCGGCTGGCGCCACCTCTACAACCACGACGTCGTCTCGATGCCCGACAAGTGGGAGTACCCGTGGTTCGCGGCCTGGGACCTCGCCTTCCACGCCATCACCCTGAGCCACGTGGATCCGCAGTTCGCCAAGGAGCAGCTGCGGCTCATCACCCGCGAGTGGTACATGCACCCCAACGGTCAGCTACCGGCCTACGAGTGGAACTTCGGCGACGTCAATCCTCCCGTGCATGCCCTCGCCGCCCTGACCGTGTTCGAGAACGATGGTGCGGGTGACCGCGAGTGGCTCGCCCGCGTGTTCCACAAGCTCCTGCTCGGCTTCACCTGGTGGGCCAACGTCAAGGATCCGCAGGGCGACCACCTCTTCGGGGGCGGCTTCCTGGGGATGGACAACGTCGGGCCGTTCGATCGCTCCGCGCCGCCGGCGCCGGGGCTCGTGCTCGAGCAGGCCGACGGTACGGGCTGGATGGCCCTGTACTGCCTGAGCATGCTCGAGATCGCGCTCGTGCTCGCGCGCGAGGATCCCGCCTACGAGGATGTGGCGATCAAGTTCTTCGAGCACTATGCGTTGATCGCCGAGGCGATCAACGACCGGGGGCTGTGGGACGAGGCCGACGGCTTCTACTACGACCAGGTCAGGCGGCCCGCCGACGGCGCCGCCTGGCCGGTGCGCGTGCGTTCGATGACCGGGCTCATCCCTCTGTGTGCCGTCGCGCTCGGCGGCGCCGAGGACACGAGCGAGCTCACGGAGTTCAACGCCAGGGTGCGAGAGTTTCTCGCCGCCCGGCCCGAGTACGCACCGGCCGTCCAGCCCGCCACCGGCGCCGGGGAGGTGACCATGCTCGCCCTCGTCGGGGACAACCGGCTCCCGCGCATCCTCGAACGCCTGGCCGACGAGGGCGAGTTCCTCTCCCGGCACGGCCTGCGGGCGCTCTCGGCCGTGTACCGCGACCGCCCGTTCGAGTTCTGGCAGGAGGGCCGTATCGCCGCCACCGTCGACTATGAGCCGGCGGAGTCGACGACGCCCCTCTTCGGCGGGAACTCGAACTGGCGCGGACCCATCTGGTTCCCGGTCAACTATCTGGTGATCGGGGCGCTCGAGCGCTTCGCGGTCCGCTTCGGCGACGGCTTCACCGTCGAGTTCCCTCGGGATTCCGGCCACCAGCGCACCCTGCGGGAGATCACCACCGACCTCTCCCAGCGCCTCGTGGACATCTTCCTCCCCGACTCGAGCGGTCGCCGACCGGTGTTCGGTGCGCGGGAGGCTCCCGACCCGACGTGGGACGACGCGCTCCTCTTCCACGAGTACTTCCACGGCGACGACGGCCGCGGCCTCGGTGCCTCGCACCAGACGGGCTGGACCGGTCTGGCGGCCGACATGGTCATCCGCATCTCGCGCCGGCGCGAAGCCGAGGACTGACGGGCGGGTCGCCCCCGCTGTTCCGCCGCCGGTGCCTCAGAGCGGCCACGGGGCCGGGATCTCGAGATCGGGCTCGACCCGCCAGTCCGCGTACGCCTCGCGGGGATCGTCGGTCGTCTCGGTCACCGAAGCGTCGTAGCGCGCCGCGAGCTCGTTGACCGGGTAGTGGGCGGCGTCCTCGCGCCGCGAGCCGATCATGAGCACCGCGCACGGGCCGTCTCCGGCGCCGACGAAGACGTGGTCGACTCCAGCCGGGCAGTGCACGAAGTCCCACTGCTTGAGCGGGCGCTCCTCGCCGTCGAGGATGACGAGGCACTCGCCCTCGAGGACGAGGAAGTCCTCCTGCACGGGCTCGGAGTGGTAGCGACAGTTCGGCTTGCCCGGCTCCATGACCTGGATGTTCACGCCCGTGTCGGGCCAGCGGACGCCCTCGGGCTCGAGCGAGATCAGCGTGGCGCTGCGCGAGTGACTGTGGGCGCGGGCGTCGGCGAGATTGAGGATGAACGGCTCGTCCACGCCTCAGAGAATGTCAAAGCACCCGTAGACCACGAAGAGCACCGGTTGT
>DASZMD010000084.1:0-4352 GCA_035551955.1 Solirubrobacteraceae bacterium
CCCGGCGACTACCGGGTGCTCGGGACCGACGGCTACGGCCGCAGCGACTACCGGCGCAATCTGCGGCACTTCTTCGAAGTCGACCGCCGGTACGTGGCGGTGGCCGCCCTGAAGTCGCTTGCCGATGCCGGGGAGATCGACCTCGCGCGGGTGCAGGAGGCGATCTCGCGCTACGAGATCGACCCCGAAGCCCCGGTGCCGTGGTTGGTATGACCGCGACCGGGGTCATCGACGTCGCGGTGCCCGACATCGGGGACTTCACCGACGTGCCGGTGATCGAGGTCCTGGTGGCGCCCGGCGACACCGTCGCCGTCGACGACCCCCTCGTGACGCTGGAGTCCGACAAGGCGACGATGGATGTGCCGGCACCGGCGGCGGGAGTGGTGCGCGAGGTCCACGTAGCCGTCGGCGACAAGCTCTCCGAAGGGGCGCTGGTGCTGACCCTCGAGCCGGCCGCCGGTCCTGATGTGCTGCCGGCGGTGAGCGCGCCGGCGGAGGCGGTGGAGGCGGTGGAGGTTTCCCCCGCCCCGCCCGAGGTTTTCTCCGCCCGGCCCGAGCTTTCCTCCGCGCCGGTGGCGGACGCCCCCGTTTACGCCAGTCCCGCGGTCCGGCGGCTGGCCCGGGAGCACGGGGTCGATCTGGCGAGCGTGTCCGGGAGCGGGCGCAAGGGCCGGATCATCAAGGAGGATGTCGAGGGGTTCGGAGGGGCGCCGGCGGCGGGGTCGGGTGCCGCTGTCGTTGCCGGCCTCGATCTAGCGCCGTGGCCGACGGTCGACTTCGAACGCTACGGGCCCGTGGAGCGCCGGCCGCTGTCACGGATCCAGAAGATCTCGGCTCGGAACCTGGCCCGCAACTGGGTGATGATCCCCCACGTCACCCAGCACGACGAGGCCGACGTCACCGAGCTGGAGGCGTTTCGCAAGGCTTTGAATGTGGAGCACGCCCGCGACGGGGTGAAGCTCACCATGCTCGGCTTCCTCGTCGTCGCCTCCGTCGCCACCCTCAAGGCCTTCCCCGAGTTCAACGCCTCCCTCGACGGCGAGGAGCTCGTGCTCAAGCGCTACTACAACGTCGGCTTCGCCGCCGACACTCCGAACGGACTCGTGGTCCCCGTGATCAAGGACGCCGACACGAAGGGCGTTCTCGACATCGCCCGCGAGCTCACCGAGCTTTCGGGCAAGGCGCGCGAGGGAAAGCTCGGTCCCGCCGAGATGTCGGGCGCCACCTTCACCATCTCGAGCCTCGGGGGCATCGGCGGCACCAGTTTCACTCCGATCATCAATGCCCCCGAGCTCGCCATCCTCGGCGTCTCACGGACGGCGATGAAGCCGGTGTGGAACGGCACCGAGTTCGCTCCCCGCCTGCTGCTCCCGCTCTCGCTCTCCTACGATCACCGGGTGATCGACGGCGCCGCCGCCGCGCGCTTCACCGTCCACCTCGGGAACGTGCTCGGCGACCTGCGGCGGGCGCTGCTGTGAGCGCAGCCACCGAGGTCAGGGTCCCCGACATCGGGGACTTCACCGATGTGCCGGTGATCGAGATCCTCGTCTCGCCCGGCGACACCGTCACCGTCGACGATCCGCTCGTAACCCTCGAGTCCGACAAGGCGACGATGGAGATCCCCGCCCCCACCGCCGGGGTGATCACCCAGCTGCGGGTGGCGATCGGCGACCGGGTCTCGGAGGGGAGCGTGCTGCTCTTGCTCGAGGCAGACGCGAACGGCGCGCCCGCCGGGACGAGTTCGCCCGCCGCGACGAGTGCGCCACCGGCGACGCCGAGCGCGGCCGCCGGGGCCGACCACCACGCGGACGTCGTCGTCCTCGGCGCGGGACCGGGCGGCTACACCGCCGCCTTCCGGGCCGCCGACCTCGGACTCAAGACAATGCTGGTCGAGCGCTACCCGCGCCTCGGCGGGGTGTGCCTCAACGTCGGCTGCATTCCCTCGAAGACGCTCCTGCACGCCGCGCGGGTGATCTCCGAGGCCGAGGAGATGGGCGAGCACGGGATCTCGTTCGCCAAGCCGACCGTCGACCTCGACGCGCTGCGTGCGTGGAAGGAGTCGGTGGTCGCCAAGCTCACGGGCGGGCTGGCGGGGCTGGCAAAGCGCCGCAGCGTCGAGGTGCTCACCGGCATCGGGCGCTTCACCGGCCCGAACCTCCTCATCGTGGGCGAGGAGACGGTGTCCTTCGAGCACTGCATCATCGCCGCCGGCTCGCAGGCGGCGACCCTCCCCGGGCTCCCCGACGACCCGCGCATCGTCGACTCCTCCGGGGCGCTCCTGCTCTCGGAGATTCCTTCGCGGCTGCTGGTCATCGGCTGCGGGATCATCGGCCTCGAGATGGCGACCGTGTACCACGCGCTCGGCTCTCGCATCACCCTGGTGGAGGTCATGGACTCGCTCATCCCCGGGTGCGACCCCGACCTCGTCAAGCCGCTGCACAAGCGCGTCGCGGCGCGGTACGAGGAGATCATGCTCGGCACACGTGTTATGGGCGTGACTGCGGACGACGGCGGCCTGAGCGTCGAGTTCGACGCCGGCCGCAGCGGGGTCTTCGACGGGATTCTCGTCGCCGTGGGGCGGCGTCCCAACGGCGGGCTCATCGGCGCCGACGCCGCCGGGGTGGGCGTCGACGAGCGCGGCTTCATCCCCGTCGACGCCCAGATGCGCACCAACGTCCCGCACATCCACGCGATCGGCGACATCGTCGGCGGGCCGATGCTCGCCCACAAGGCAAGCCACGAGGGCAAGGTCGCCGCCGAGGTCATCGCGGGCGTGCCCGGGGCCGCCTTCGACCCTCGCGCCATTCCCTCGGTGGCCTACACCGATCCCGAGGTGGCGTGGATGGGGTTGACCGAGACGGAGGCGGGGGTGCGCGGCATCGACGTCGAGAAGGCGGTCTTCCCTTGGGCGGCATCGGGCCGAGCGCTCTCGCTGGGCCGCGACGAAGGGATGACGAAGCTCCTGTTCGAGCCCGGGACGCGCCGCCTTCTGGGCGCCGGCATGGTCGGCGTCAACGCCGGCGAGCTGATCGCCGAGACCGTGGGGGCGATCGAGCTCGGCGCGGACGCCGAGGACCTCGCCCTCACCATTCACCCCCACCCCACGCTGTCCGAGACCGTCGGCTTCGCCGCGGAGCTCGCCGAGGGGACGATCACCGACCTGATGCCGCCGCGCAGGCGCTGAGGGCCCCTTCGACGTCGCCGACCACCGCGTGCGGCGCGGTCTCGAGCTCAGAATCCGTGACGCGCCTGACCGCGCATCCGGCCGCGGTGAGAATCCGCTCCTTGCGCCGGTCCTCGGCACGATCCGCGGGGGTGTGGTGGTAGGTGTAGGAGTCGACCTCGAACACGAGCCGCTGGGCGGGCCAGAAGAAGTCGACGACGATCCCCTCCACCACCACGTTCACCGACGGCTCGGGCAGCCCGGCCTTGCGGATCAGCTCCAGGAACCGGCGCTCGTTGCCCGAGCGGGTGTCGGAGGCGCCGCGGTAGACGGCGGTGAGGGCGCTCAGCGCCTTGATGCCCCGCCGCCCGGGATTCCGCGCCACCACCGCGTCGAGCGCGCGCATGTCGATGAGGTCCATGCGGTCGTAGGCCTCGAACGCCCAGCGGAGCTGCTGGGGCCGCGCCGCCTCGGCGTAGTCGAGCAGGGTGCGGTGGATGGAGGTGACGGGGATGCCGTCGAGGGTGGTGCAGTCTGCGGGGTGGAGGTGGCGGACGTTGTGGACGTGGAGGCCGGGGCGGGAGCGGTGGCGGCCGGTCGTGCTCACGTCGATCGCCTTGCGGCTTGCGCTTCGCCTGAGGCTGTGAAGCGCCGCCGCGTCGTGGTGGCTGAGGACGGCGCCGGGCCCACACGCGAGCACGGCCGCCATCCACCGCCCGTGGCGGGTGAGTCGGCGGTGGCCGACCGCGTACACGCCGCGGTGGACGCGGTGGAGGCGGCCTGCCTCGATCCGCCGCTCGATCTCGCGGGCCGTGTATCCGAGCGCGATCAGCTGCCGGCGCGCGACCACGCCGTGCTGGCGGTCCGCCAGCGCGGCGATCCTCCGATCACGTGATGCGCGTTTACCACCACATGGGTGGTTAACCGGCATCACCCCTTCCTCATCTTCCGCCATACCCCCTCAGAACCTCACCGCGCTACCGTCACACCCCCCATGGACGAACCCGATATCGCCTACGCCGGCGTGGCGGGGCAGGCGGAACTGATCCGCACCCGTCAGCTCTCGGCCCTCGAGCTCACGCAGACCCTTCTCCACCGCATCGAGCGCCTCGACCCCGCCCTCAACGCCTTCCGCATCGTCCTCCACGACCAAGCGCTCGCCGAAGCCGCCGCGCGGGACGCAGACCGC
>DASZMD010000085.1:0-2257 GCA_035551955.1 Solirubrobacteraceae bacterium
AACCGTCGGAGCTCGAGCACCGCCGAATCTTCCCAGGATCCCCTCCTCTACGGATCCTCTAATTGAGCGGGAGCGCGGGCCAGCTTTGGTTCCAGCTGGCGCCGCCGTCGGCGGTTCTCCACCGTGAGGCGTCGCCCCCAGGCACCCCGGCGCGAGGATCGTGGCTGAATGGGGCCGGAAGCGGTTGTCCTCCGCTCGGCAATTAGGCCCGGACGGATGTCTGCTTGCTCGCTCGCTGATCAGTGTTCAAATCCCGCTTCGGGCGAAGACGACGCGATCGCGTGGCTTATGGCGCGAGTCCGGGAGATGGCAAGTGCCCGGACGGATATTCCGAACATGCAGTATTTGGGGTTCGCTATGGATTCTGGAGTGCTCCTTGTAACGGGCGTCACCGCCGAGACCCGCTCCGTCGTTGAGGCGATACTGGTGAGGGCTGCCGCCGCGCCGCGTCGGCGGCGGGCGGGACGATCCTGTCGTCGCCGAGCCGATCGCGCCCGCCGTCAACGAGCCGACGAAATTGTCAATGGCCATCGAGTTCTCCCCACTGGCGGCCACGAATTTCCCCACTGGTGGCCATTTTTTCTCCCCGCTGGTGGCCACGAATTTCCCCACCAACAGATTGACTGGTTTGTGGTGTGTTTAGGTGAGTGGTTGGACTCCTTTCCCGGCGGTTGCTTGCGCGAGTCGGTAGCTGTCTTGTCCGTCGGTGATCAGGACGTGCGCGTGGTGCAGGAGGCGCTCCACGGTCGCGGTCGCGAGGCTTTTGGGCATCAGCTCGTCGAATCCTGAGGGGTGGATGTTCGAGCTGATCGCGATCGATCGTTTCTCGTAGGCGGCGTCGACGACGCGGAACAGCGCCTCGGCGGCGTCGGTGGAGATCGGGAGCAGGCCGACGTCATCGATCACGAGCAGGTCGACGCGGATCAGTTTCGCGATCGCTTTGTTGATGCTGTCGTCGACGCGGTGGCGGCGCAGGAGGTGCGCGAGCGTCTCTGGGGTGTGCCACGCGACGGTGCGGCCCTTGTCGATCGCGTGGTGGCCGAGCGCTTCGATGAGGTGCGACTTGCCCGTCCCGGACGGGCCGCAGACGCACAGCACCTCGTGGCGGTCGACCCATTCGAGGGTGCGCAAGGCGTGCTGGGTCGCGGACGGGATGACGGAGCGCTCGGGTTCCCAGGCGTCGAACGTCTTGCCGGCCGGGAGCCCGGACGCGCGCCGGCGCGTCCGGATCGTGGCCTGGTCGCGTCCGGCGGCCTCCTCGGCGAGCAGCACGCGCAGGACTTCGGCGTGTTCCCAGCGTTGCGCGGTCGCGGTCGCGATCACGTCGGGCGCTGCCCGGCGGACATACGGCAGTCGCAGGCGGCGCAACACGCGCTCGAGGTCGTCCGGGAGCGGCGGCGGGGCGGGTGTCTTGACGGTCATCGGACTCCCTGCGCGATCCGCTCAGAGCGACCCGCGAGCCACCACAGGCTCGACGCGAGCTCCCGCGCTTGCTGCGGGGTCAGCGACACCAGCGTCGGGTCGCGGTCACCGCATAGCGTCGGGTGCTCGCGTTCCTCAGCGATCTCGACGATCACGTTGTGCAGCAGCGCCCCGCTGTCGAGCACCGTGATCCGGGTGGAGTCGATCGCGAGGCAGCGGATCTGAGCGGGGAACTCGCGCTTGGCGCTCATCGCCCGATCTCCTTCCAGCTGCTGGTCGAGCGCTGCAGCGACCTGTCTTCTGAGCGGGCGGGGAACACGATCACCTCGCCTGCGCTGTGCTGGTGCGCGAGGACCGATGCGAGGTCCCCATCGCCGAACCGGCCGGCGTCCGCGCACGCCTTCAGCGCCCGCTCGACCTCCTCGATGCCGTGGAGCTTTGAGAGATCGACCGCTTCTGCCATCTTGCGCCGCACCCGGCTGGTGCCCGCGGCCGCGGCGCGCGTCAGCCAGCGCTCCGCTCCCGGACCGATCACAAGGAACGCCCGCTCGTCATCGCTGCGGGCGCGAGGCTCGCGCTCGAGTGCGCCCGGTGGCCGCGGCGGATAGTGCTCATCCTTGACGCTCGGACGCCCAGGCGTCGTCAAGGCGTGGCGCGCTACCTCTCTGGGCCCGAGGGGCCCGTCGACGTGGATCACCACGAGCTCCTCACCGTCGGTGCGCGCCCACACCCGCTGATCGATCAGCGCGTGCGGGACCGAGTACTGCGCGCCGCCGACACTGATCACCGACTGCCAGTTCACCTTGCGCGTCTCCCCGAAACAGACCGTGTGCGG
>DASZMD010000086.1:0-5395 GCA_035551955.1 Solirubrobacteraceae bacterium
CCTGGTTCGCTTGATCTCCCATGTCCCGCGGGCGAAGCCGTCGATCAGGAAGGTCGCCCGCACGCGCAGGTTCTTGGTGATCACCGCAGGCCGATGCTCGTCGGCGATCACCCGCCGGCGCTCGGCATGGGCGAGCAGGAGACTGTCGAACTCGGGCAGGAAGCGGGGTGGCGCGGGGACGTCCTCGTCGGGCCGCGGCGCGTCGGGGAGATCGAAGAGCTCACGGTCTCGCTCGTCGGCGAACAAGGCGAGATCGGGGCGCAGGCCCTCGAGCACCCCCTTGATCCCCTGCAGGCCCGACCACGACTGCATGTCCGCCGCCGAGGCGGGGCCGAAGGCCGCCAGGTAGCGCAGCACCAGTCCCTCCGGAGAATCGGCGTCGGGCAGTGGGCGCCCGAGCCAGGACTCGGCGAGCGTGAACTCCGCCACCCGGGGGAACGCCCAGCGCTCGCCGGTCGGCACCATGACGAGCGGGAGGAGCATGCGCACGGCGTAGCCGAGGGCACGATGATTGACGTCGGGAAACGCCTCCTGGAGCATGGTGCGGAGCTCGTCGAAGGTCCGCGGCCGCTGCTCGAGCAGTCCCCGCGCAACGGGGAGGACGGCTTCGGGATCGAGTCCCTGCATGCGGTCGCGCAGGGCGCTCGTCATCGCGCGCATGAGCATGGGCTGCATCGGCGCGCGGAAGGCGGCATAGTCGCCCGCGGTCATTAGGTGAAGGGTTCCGCGCATCATCGTCGCGCGCACCACGGAGCGGTCGTGGATCGCCTGGACGAGGTCGGCGTCGTGAAATCCGCTCAGCCGGCTCCACAGCCCGATGAACGGAGGCTTGGCCTCCTGAGCCTGGAGCCCGCCCAGCTGCGCCACCGCGTCGGGGACGGGCATCTCCACCCGCTCGAGCAGGAGCTGGCGGGCCAGGGTGGCGCGGTTGAGCTGGCGGGTGGTGAGCATGGACCCGCAGTATGGGACTGCGGCTATGCTCGCGCCACGACCACAGATGGAGGGACCCATGCCGACCGCGCCGCAGATCCTGCCCACCCAGATCACCGAGGGGACCGCTCCGGGGCTCCGCTACCGCCTCGAGGGCGAGCTCGTGCCCGTCCTTCACATGGCGCTCGACGGTCGTGTGCCCGTCTACTTCGAGCATCACGTCCTGCTGTGGAAGTACCCCAACATGCAGCTCGGCCTGCACCCGCTCAGGCGCGGGCTCAAGCGCCGCGTGCTCGGCGGCATGCCCTTGCTCCTACTCGAAGCTCAGTCCGCGGGCGAGCTCGCCTTCAGCCGCGACGCGCCGGGGCACATCGCCGCCCTGCACCTCCAGGCCGGCGACGGCATCATCGTCCGCGAGCACCAGTTCCTCGCCGCCACCACCGGGGTCGAGTACGACTACACCCGCATCAAAGGCTTCGCCAACATGCTCTACGGCGGCGGCTTCTTCGTCGACCAGTTCTTCGCGGGCGACGAGGAGGGCGTGGTGTGGGTCCACGGCTACGGCAACGTGTTCGAGAAGATGCTCGAGGCCGGGGAGACGATCGACATCGAGCCCGGGGGCTGGCTCTTCCGCGACCACTCGGTGCAGATGTCCCAGGAGGTCTATGGGTTCAAGACGGGCATGCTCAGCGGCTCGGGCAACCTCGTCTTCAACCGCTTCACCGGCCCGGGACGCGTCGGCCTCCAGAGCGCCTACTACCACCCGCCGGGCGCCGAGACCGGAACCGGGGGCCGCGTCGCCGAGGCGGGCGGCACCGGGCTGCTGGGCGGCATCGTCGGCGGCCTGCTCGACGGCTAGCGGCGGCGAGGCACCGGCCATGACCCACCCGCCCGGCCATCTGGTCACCAATCCGCTTCCCCCCGGCATCGTCGGTGCGCTCGGTCTCGGCGGCTACCAGCTGCTCGCCGAGGTCGGCGGCGTCGGGGTGGGCCGGCTCGGCCGCCAGGTCTTCCTCGTCGTCGCCCCCGACCCCGATCCCAACCTTCCCAACGCCGGCACCCAGATCGCCCTGCATCACGCCAAGGTCAAGAACGAGAGCGACGTCGCCGCCTTCACCCAGCTCGCCGCCCAGCTCGGCTACTGGCGCCTCTCCGGCTACCGGCTGGCGCTCGAGCGCGACGGCCTGCGCACCAACATCAACCTCGTGAACCCGGCCACCGGCGCCGTCCTCGCCCGGATCCCGGCCCGCCATCCCGGTGGGCTGTCGTTCTCGAGCGCGGCCACCGCCGCGGGACTGCTCGCGACGGTGCGGGCCCTTCCCCCGGCGGGGCCGCCGCCCGACACCCAGGACCCCGAGCTCCTGCGCCAGGTCCTCCTCGCCCTCGCGCTCCAGGACGAGGCGACGGGGGGCGCCGAGGCGGCCGAGCTCGCCGACCGCGCGCTCGAGCTCTCGCGCGCCGACCGGCAGCTCGATCCCCCGGCGGCGCTGGCCCTGGCCCGGGGGGCGGAGAGCGCCTAGACGCGCCACGGCCTGCCTCGGTAGGCTTGCGGGCGCGGGCACTCGGAGGGGCCCCGCTCGGACGGGCCGTGGATGATGAAAAACGTGGCGGGATACGGAAGCGCCGTGCTGGCCACGATGGTCGGCTTGTCGCTGTCCCTCGGCACCCCTGAGGTGATGGCGGGCTCGCCGACGGCCGCCGGCGCCGGAGCGACCGCGGTGGTCGACGCGACCGTCGGCGGTCTGGCCACCGTCCGGCCGCGCCTGCGCCTCGCCATCGACACCCTCGGGGGCTTTCCCGTCACCGCCGTCACCGTCACCCTGCCGCCCGGGCTGTCCTTCGGCGCCACTGCTCACGGCATCCGCATCGGCACCGAAACGCCCCGGAGCCGCGTGCACCACGGCCGTCTCACCGTCACCCTCCACCATGCCTCGGCGAGCTTCGTGCTCACCGTCTCAGGAGCGGCGATGACCGAGAGCAAGGGGCTCGAGCACGCGGCCCGCAAGGTGATCCGCTTCAACGAGGCCCATATGCAGCATCAGCGCGCGCTTGCGCTCAGGTTCACCGTCACCGTGGCGAGCGGTAGGCACGCGACGATCAAGGTGCTCGACACCATTCCCTTCCGCTGAGCGCGGGCTGGCGCCGGTCAGGTTCCGAACCCGACGCGGTGCTCCTCGTCATCGACCTGGACGAAGACGATCTTCGAGAGGTCGACGGCGACGGTCCCGTCCTCGGCCTTGAGGTCGTACCAGGCGCCCGAGCCGAGGGCCTGGCGGAGCTTCGCGAGCTCGTCGACCTTGACCCGCGCGGCCAGCGCCTGGCCGCCGATGAAGCCGATGCTGATGCGTTGTGGTCTCTCGTCGGTCATGCGGGGTGCCCTCCGGCTGCCGGCTGGACGATCTCCGTCAGGACGCCGCCGGTGGACGCCGGATGGAGGAAGGCGACGAGCGAGCCGCGGATGCCCACGCGTGGGGTCTCGTCGATCAGTCTCAGGCCCGCCGCCGCGAGCGCCCCCAGGGTCCCGGAGATGTCCTCGACACGGTAGGCGACGTGATGTAGACCCGGGCCCCGCTTGGCCAGGAACTTGCCGACGGGGGTCTCCGGCCCGAGCGGGGCGAGGAGCTCGACGTGACCGTCGCCGACGTCGAGGAGCGCCGCGTCGACGCCCTGGGATTGGACCGTCTCACGGTGGACGAGCGCCATCCCGAGCGAGTCGCGATACAGGGCGAGCGCCGCATCGACGTCCGCTACGGCGACGCCGACATGGTCGATTGCTCCGAGCATGGGCGCCAGGATACGCGAGCGGCGGCCCGGGCCGACGGGCCGGCCGGCGAGGCGATCTAGCGACGCACCGGTCGCTGCGCCGGCTTGCTGGCGGTGGCCGCGGCGATCCCGAGCTCGCCCGAGCCGCGCCGCGACGGCGCCGCCTTCGGCACCTCGCCGAGGATGCGGTCGATGTCGCCGCGCTCGAGGACCTCGTTGCTGAGCAAGGTGCCGGCGATCTCGTCGAGCTCCGGGCGATGGGCGTCGACCAGGCGGACGGCGGCGCGGAAGGCCTCGTCGGCCAGCTCGCGTACCTCGGCGTCGCGCACCCGGCGGGTGCTCTCGGCGGCATCGTCGCCGACGACACGGAGCGAGGCGGTACCCGTCCCCATCGCATAATCGTGCACCATCGCGTGGGCGATCTCGGCGACGCGCCTGAGGTCGTCGGCGGCGCCGGTGGTGATGGCGCCGAAGACGACCTGCTCGGCCGCCCGGCCACCCAGGAGCATGGTCATGAAATCGATCAGCTCCTCGCGGGTCTTCAGGTAGCGGTCCTCCTCGGGGAGGTTCAGGGTGTAGCCGAGCGCACCGCCGCGGGGAACGATCGAGATCCGGTGCACGCGATCGACCGAAGGGAGGAGCTCACCGCACAGGGCGTGGCCGGCCTCGTGATAGGCGACGACGCGCTTCTCGTGATCGGAGAGAGCCCTGGCTGACTGCATGCCCGCGACCACGCGCTCGAGCGCGGCGTCGAAGTCGCCCATGCGCACGGTGTCGGCGTGACGGCGGGCGGCGAAGATCGCGGCCTCGTTACAGATGTTGGCGAGATCGGCGCCGGTGAGCCCCGAGGTCTGGCGGGCCAGGAGGCCGAGGTCGACGTCGTCGGACAGGGGCTTGTCGCGCGAATGCACCTCGAGAATTCGCTCACGTCCCGACACGTCGGGCGGGGAGACGAAGATCTGGCGGTCGAAGCGCCCGGGGCGCAACAGGGCGACGTCGAGCTTCTCGAGCAGGTTCGAGGCGGCGATGACCACGACCTCCTTGCGCGCGGTGAACCCGTCCATCTCGACGAGGAGCTGATTCAGGGTCTGATCGCGCTCGCCGCTGATGTCCATGCCGCGATGGCCCCCGACGGCGTCGAGCTCGTCGATGAAGATGATCGCCGGCGCGTGCTTGCGGGCGATCCTGAACAGGCGGCGGATCCGGGCCGCGCCGAGGCCGGCGAACATCTCGATGAACGAGGCCGCCGACTGCGAGTAGAAGTGGGCGCCCGATTCGTGAGCCACGGCCTTGGCGAGCAGGGTCTTGCCCGTACCCGGCGGTCCGTGGAGGAGGATGCCCTTGGGGACCTTGGCCCCGATGGCCCGGAAGCGCTTGGGGTCGCGCAGGTACTCGACCACCTCGCGGAGCTCCTCCTTGGCCTCCTCAGCGCCCGCGATGTCATCCCAGCCGATGGTGAGCGAGGACTCGGGCTTGATCTCCGCCGGCTTGGTGCGCGGCATGAAGCGCAGGAGCATGAAGACCGCGACCACGAGCAGCCCCATGAAGATGATCGGGAGCCAGTCGTGCATCCACGTGGCGAAATTGGTGTCTCCGAGGAAAGCGTTGTCGAGCATGGCGTCACACCTTCATCGGCACGGAGTGGCGATCACTGAACCCGTTCGAGTCGGGGATTGGGCGAGTAGCGCCGTCCCACCTTGGC
>DASZMD010000087.1:0-12319 GCA_035551955.1 Solirubrobacteraceae bacterium
GAGGTCGTCCACCAGGTGCGCGAGCTCGATCTCAAGAAGCCCCCCTCGATTGCCGAGTCGATCGACTGGGCCCGCGCCCTCCTCCTCCTCGGCGTGCGCGACATCGACGAGGCGACGTTCGCGGAGACGATGAGCGTGATCGTCAAGCACCGCACCGACCTCGACACGGTGGCGGCGCGCGTCGGCGTTCACCTCGCGCAGGCGGCCGATGCCACCCGGCCCGCGGCATAGCGCCCTCTACGGCGGGATTCCCGACCCCGGGCCCGGCGGCTTCGACGGCCAGCTCCTCGCCTTCGCCGAGGACCTGAGGTCCGAGGGGATGGCGCTCGGGACCTCCGAGCTGCTCGACGCCTTCGCCGCGCTCGACCACGTGGCGTGGAGCGAGCGCCCGGCCTTCAAGGACGCGCTGGCCGCGACCCTGGCCAAGTCGCCCGAGGACCGGCGCGTGTTCGAGCTTGTCTTCGAGCGCTTCTTCTTCCGGGCCGCCGAGGCAGAGGCCACGCGCAGCGAGATCGACGAGCACGACGGCCTCCAGGGCGGCGACCAGATCGACCTCGAGGCCCTGCGCCGCCAGATCGCCGCCGCCCTCCGAGACGGCGCCGAAGGGATGATGGGCGACCTCGCCCGGCTCGCGATCGCCGCCTTCGGGCGCGGCGAGGGCTCGGGCGTGGTCGGCGTCGACGTCCAGCGCATCCGCCGCTCCCTCGGCCTCCGGGCCGAGCCCCAGCCCGAGCTCCCCGACGACGACCCGCGGCGCGGCGGCCTGCCCCGCGACCAGATCCGCCGGTTCGAGGCCCACCTGCGCCGCGAGCTCGAGCGCGACGCGATCGAACGCACGCGCTCGCTCCCCCCCAAACGCCCCCTCAGCGACCTCGACCGCGCCCTGCCCACGGGACCGGTCCAGGACCTCGCCGCCGTGCACCGGGTGGTGGCCCAGCTCAAGCGGCGGCTCGCCACCCAGGGCCAGGAGCTCCGCGGGCGCAAGCGCCACGCCCACGTCGACGTGCGCCGGACGATGCGCGCCTCGCTCCAGACCGGAGGCGTGCCCATCGACCTCAAGTACCGCCCGATCCGCCCCCGCCGGCCCGAGATCTTCGTCCTCTGCGACGTCTCGACGAGCGTGACGAGCGCGAGCACCTTCTTCCTCAGCGTCCTCCACGCCCTCCACGACTCCTTCCGCAAGCTCCGCTCCTTCGTCTTCATCGAGCGCATCTCCGAGGTCACGGAGCTGCTCGAGCGCGAGCGCGACTTCCGCGCCGCCAGCGAGGCGATCGGCCGCGACGCGGGCGTCGCCGACATCTCCGGCTACACCGACTACGGGCGGGTGTGGACCGAGTTCCTGGCCCTGATCGAGGACGAGCTCCACCCCCGCGCGACGGTCATCGTCCTCGGCGACGCCCGCACCAACGGCCGCCCTCCGCGCGACGACGTCTTCGCCCTCATCACCGCCAAGGCGGGGCGAACGTTCTGGCTCAACCCCGAGCCCCGCCTGTACTGGAACTACGGCGACTCGGTGATGGGCGCCTACGAGCGCCACTGCACCGCCTTCGAGTGCTGGCGCACCGATCAGCTCGAGGACTTCGTCAAGGCGCTGACGCGCCCGACGGAGGCGTGAGCGGGGGGTTCAAGTATGGCCACGTGGATATTGCGGGGGCGAGCGGGAGCCGGATAGCGTTTCGCCGTGCCGCCGTCGGCCACCACCACGCTGAAGGCGACCGTGAGCTCGCCGATCGAGGACTACCTGGAGGCGCTGCACGCCGACTGCGCGGGGAACGACGCGGGCGAGGTGGCGAGCTACATCCCCGAGCTCGCCCGGGCCGACCGCGAGTGGTTCGGCATCTGCGTGGCCACCGTCGACGGCCGCGTCTACGAGGTCGGCGACACGCGGCAGGGATTCACCATCCAGTCGATCTCCAAGCCCTTCACCTACGCCCTGGCACTCGAGGACGTCGGACGCCATGAGGTGGGCGAGAAGGTCGGGGTGGAACCCTCGGGCGATGCCTTCAATTCGATCAGCCTGGCTCCGGACACGGGCCGGCCGCTGAACCCGATGATCAACGCCGGCGCGATCACGACGTCCTCCCTGATCGCGGGCACCTCGCCCGCCGAACGCCTGGAACGGGTGGTGCGGACATATTCGCGCTACGCGGGCCGTGAGCTGTCCGTCGACCAGCGCGTGTTCGAGTCAGAGCGGGTGACCGGACACCGCAACCGCGCCATCGGGCACATGCTGAGGACGTTCGACATCCTCACCGAGGATCCCAACGCGGCGCTCGACCTCTACTTCAGCCAGTGCGCGGTCACCGTCGACTGCCGGGATCTCAGCCTGATGGCCGCGACCTTGGCCAATGCCGGGGTCAACCCGGTGACCGGCGAGCGAGCCGTGCCGGCGGAGTTCGTGGCGCCCGTCCTCAGCGTGATGACGACGTGCGGCATGTACAACGCGGCCGGCGATTGGGTCGACGGCGTCGGGATGCCGGCCAAGAGCGGAGTATCGGGCGGGATCCTCGCGGTCCTCCCCGGCCAGCTCGGCGTCTGCGTCTTCTCGCCACCGCTCGATCCGCAAGGGAACAGCGTGCGCGGCGTGCGGGTCTGCCGGCGCCTGTCGCGTGACCTCGGGCTGCACTTCCTCGACGTGGTGCGCTCATCGCGCTCGGCCCTGCGCGCCGCCTACGACATCGCCGGCGTGCCCTCCAAGCGGTGGCGGTCGGCCGCCGAGCGGACCCTGCTCGACGAGGTCGGAAGCCGTGCCATGGTCTATGAGCTCCACGGCGACATGCAGTTCGCCGGCGCGGAGCTCGTTGTCCGGGCGATCGTCGAACGGAGCGCTGAGCTCGAGGTGGCGGTGGTCGACCTGCGCCGCGCGGCCGAGATCGGGCGCGCCGCCGTCCGGCTCCTCCTCGACCTGCGCGAGAACACGGTGGCCGAGGACAAGGAGCTCGTGTTCGTGGAAGCGGGCACCCACGAGGGCTTCGCTCGTGCCGTCGGGCAGGAGCGGGGGCTACCACCGCTCGTGTTCGGCGATCTCGACCCGGCCATCGAGTGGACCGAGGAGCACCTGCTGAGCACCTATCGGGGCGGGTCGGTGGCCCCGCCGGCGGTGGGGCTCGCCGATCACCAGATGTGCCAAGGCCTCGACGAGGCCTCGCTCGCTCACCTCGAGGGCCTGCTCGAGCGCCGGTCGTTTGCCGACGGCGAGACCCTCGTACGCACCGGCGACGCGGCCTCGGAGATCTTCCTCCTCACCAGCGGCGAGGTCACCGTCACCGTGCACCGCCACGACGGGGCTCCGCACCGGATGGCGACGCTATCGGCGGGAATGGTGTTCGGCGAGCTCGCGACCATCGGTCGCTCGGTGCGCTCGGCGGACGTGACGGCCGAGGGCGCCGTCGAGGTCCGGATCCTCTCGACGGCGACGCTCGACGACCGGGGCCATGCCCGCCCCGCGCTCCAGGCGGCGCTGGTGCGCAACATGCTGCGCGGCGCCTACGAGCACGTCGAGCGCATGACCCGCGAGGTCGCCTCGCTCACCCGCGTCACCTAGTGTCGCGCGCTCACCCCTGCTCGACGAATCGCGTGAGCAAGGTGCGGGTGTCGCCATTGGCGTCGGTGAGCACCCACTTGGCGGTGTAGGCGCCGGGGGCGAGCCCACCCACCGATACGCCGCTCGCGGTGTCGACGTTCGCCGCCCGGAACACGACTGGACCCCGGGAGCCCGAGCTGATCGACACCGCCACCGGCGCCCCGCTGGCGATCACCGCGTGCCGCTGCGTGGGGATCCCCGCCCCCGCCAGCGCGGTGAAGGGCCCGTACACGGTGGCGCCGTTGACCGGGGCGGTGAACTGGAGCTCTGGCACGTCGGTGAAGGTGACGCCGCCGCTGCGGTCGTCGGTCTGCTCGATGTGGCTCACGGGCAGGCCCTTGGCGCTCCCGTCGGGTGGGCAGATCCGGCCGGTGCCGGCGATCCCGGGGGCGCCCACGGCGGCGTTGGTGGGCGGGGTGTCCGGGGCGCGACCGTAGTAGTCCCCGGCCTCGCACGTCCCCGAGGCGACGGTCGTCTGCGCGCCGGTGATGTGGACGCGGAGATGAGCGACGTGCAGGGCGGTGAGCGGGCGACGGGCGCCGTTGCTGAGCACGACCACGTCCCCGCCCCTGAGCCCGCGCAATCCCACCGGCTTGGTCGCGCCGCTCCCGTTGGCGGTGGCGTGGGCGGTCGCGTGCCCGCGCACGCGGGTGAGGGTGTAGCCCGATCCCGGCACGAGCCCCGAGCAGCTCACCCGCTGCGAGCGCAGATCGGCGGCGCACGTCGGGAAGCCGCTCGGGTGGAAGAGGAGCTGGGCGTTGTCGAGCGCGGATACGGCATTGGCCTCGCCGAAGGGCACCGACAGGCTGACGAGGGCGCCGTTGGGGTTGCTCGCCGTCACCGCCCGGTTGTCTTCGCTGAACAGGCGCACGGCGGCTCCCGGGCCGATCGGGCCCGTGTGGAGGATGGAGACGTCGGTCTCGGTTCCGCACTGATCGACCGGGGACGGGGCCGCCGCGCCGTGGATGGTCAGCGCCAGCACGCCGGTCTGGAAGCACGGGGCGAGGAGCACGCCGCCGGCCACCGGGCCCGAGGCCACCGAATACCCGTGGTCGAGATCGAACCAGCCCGTCCACCCGGTCTCGGTGAACGCGTTGCCGCCGTTGCCGGTGAGGATGGTCTCGGCCGGGGGGCCACCGGCGCCGTAGGCAACGAGGATCCTGTCGCGGTCGTCGCCGAATGCCAGGCCAGACGCGCGCGTGAGCGACCTCAGCGCCACCGGGCCCCAGGCACCGTCCGAGCGCGTGACGGCGCGGGCGCGGGCGACGACCGTCCCCGCCCGCTTCAGGGTCACGGTCACGCCGACGTCCGCCGTGGCGGAGGCGATGTTGCCGCTCACCGCGGAGCTGAACTGGGTCAGGTGAACCCGGGGTAGGGGGAGGGCCGAGGTCGATGCCGTCGAGCCCTGGACGCAGCCGTTGACCGCATTGGACCACATGTCCTGGATCAGCCACTCCTCGCCGTTGATGAGCTGATTGTACGGGGAGCCGTCGGGCGCGTAGCCGAGCGGGGTCCCGACCTGGGGGCCGAACTCGCACTTGTCGCCCACCTCGTTGCCGTTGGGGTCCATCCACGCGTTGCCCTCGGGGTTGGTGACCGCCTCGACGGTCTCGTGCGCGGCGGCCCCGATGGCCGACTCGGCGTCGGGATTGCCCTGGGGATCGGCGCCGGGCGGGATCGTGAACTCGATCAGCGGGTCGGGGATGACCGCATAGATGGTGACGCCGCTGCCGAGGTCAGAGAGCGAGTGGTAGCCCCCGAAGGCATTGCTGCCGCAGGTACCGGGCGCGTAACAGGTGTCGACGTTGGGCGGGAGGAAGATGAGCCACAGGTTGCCGAGCCCCCGTCCCGTGGGATCGGTGGTGGAGATCAGGTGATCGATCTCCTGCTGGAGCTCGAGGTCGGTCACGCACGTGGCGATGCCCTGCGCGGAGGCGCACTGCTGGCGCGAGGCCGGATACGGGTTGGCGTCGTCGATCGAGTCCGCGGCCACGCTGTAGGTCATATTGCCGGCGCCCGGGCCGCCCGCGTCGCCGTACTGGGTGAGGACCGAGTTGACGTTGTCGGTCGTCCCCGAGTCGCGGGCGATGTCGGTGAAGTACTTCTGCACGAGCTGCTCGTAGCCGAGCACCCCGGGGGACGGCGGGCCGGCGAACCTGTAGCCGCTCGGATCCCAGAAGATGGTGTGGATGACCACGCCGCGCATCACCGACCCGCCGTGATAGGCCTCGGGGAGGCTGGAACCGACGGCGATGTCGGGCCCGCCGGCGGCGGGCACCAAGCCGAGCGCACCCCCGATCCGGGGCCGGAGGGCGGTGCTGGCGCCGGCGGCGGGGGCGAGCACGGCGAGGGCGGCGAGAGCGCCGAGGGCGGCTCCGGCAAGCGTGCGGCGCTTCGGTGCGGCGAGCGCGCGGCGCTTCGGTCCGGCGAGCGCCGGGCGGTCCGACCGGGTGAGGCGAGGCTTCTCCATCCGAGATCTGACGCCGCGCCCAGCGCCGGCGGCCCGTGACCTTACCGCTTTCACGCGGTAGGATGAACGGCCAGCTGACCACCCAGGGGGGCTGGCGGGAACGCCGGCTGAGATAGCGCCCCTCGTGCCCATTACGACCCGGCGCTGACCCTTTGAACCTGTGGGGTAATGCCCGCGAAGGGAGCGAACATCCAAGCGCGCATGCGCGCCGTCGAGACCTCGGCGCCGGAGGCTCGAGCCCCCGGCGGCTCGAGCGGCGTCCGGCTCCGCGCCGTCGACCGGACCTACCTCGGCCGCCGTGGCCCGGTGGCGGTGCTCGCCGGCATGTCGCTGCATGCCGCGCCGGGCGAGATCGTCGCCGTGGTGGGGCCGAGTGGCTGCGGCAAGTCGACGCTGCTCGAGCTCATCTGCCGCCTCCAGGAGCCCGATGCGGGCACGGTCGAGGCGGACCCCGCGGCGCTCATGCCTCAGCGCGACCTCCTCCTTCCCTGGTTCGACGCGACCGACAACGCCGCTCTGGCGCTGCGGGCCCGCGGCATGGGCCGCGAGGAGGCGCGGGCGGCGGCGGGGCCGTGGCTCGATCGCTTCGGCCTCGCGGGCTTCGAGCGCTCGCGCCCCGGCGAGCTCTCGGGCGGCATGCGCCAGCGCGTCGCCTTCCTGCGCACGCTGCTGGCGGGCAAGCCGGTGCTCGCCCTCGACGAGCCCTTCGCGGCTCTCGATGCGCTCACCCGGCTCGAGATGCAGGGCTGGCTCGGGAGCCTGTTGGCGCGCGAGCCGCGCACCGTCGTCCTCGTCACCCACGACGTCGAGGAGGCGGTGGTGCTCGGCGACCGGGTGGTGGTGATGTCGGGGCGCCCGGGCCGCGCCGTGGCCGAGCTCGAGGTGGCGCTGCGCCGCCCCCGGCACCGCACCGACCCCGAGGTCATCGCCCTGCGCGAGCGCGCGCTCGAGGCGCTGGGGATCCCGAGGTGAGCGTGACCCTGATGCGCGCCGAGGTCCGCCTGTGGCGCGCCGCGGGCCGCTTGATCGTGAGCTGGCGGACGATCGTCATCCTCATCGCCCTCGTCGGTGCCTGGGAGCTCTACGTCGACCTCGGGGCCGTCGACGCGCTCATCCTTCCCCCACCGCATCAGGTCGCCCAGGCCCTCTACGACGATCGCTCGCTGCTCTGGAGTGGGTTCCTGGTGACGGCAGAGGAGATCGTCTTCGGGATCCTCCTGGCGGCGGCGGCGAGCCTCGCTCTGGCCGTGTCGCTGCATCTCTCGCGCACGCTCCGGCGCGCGGTCTACCCGCTGCTCGTCGCCTCCCAGGCGGTCCCGATCGTGATCGTCGCGCCGCTGCTCGTGCTGTGGCTCGGCTTCGGCTTCCTGCCCAAGCTCATCGTCATCGCCATCGTCTGCTTCTTCCCGATCGTGGTGACGACGCTCGACGCGCTGGCCGCGGTCGATCCGGACCTGCTCAAGCTGATGCGGACGTTCGACGCCTCGCGTCCGCGGACCTTTCGCCACGTCGAGCTCCCGGCCGCGCTTCCCGGGCTGTTCACGGGGATGAAGATCGCCGTGGTCTTCGCCCCCATCGGTGCCGTGTTCGCCGAGCAGGCGGGGAGCAACTCCGGATTAGGCTACGTTTTCCAGCAGGCGATCCCCCAGCTGCTCACCGCGAGGGCGTATGCCGCGGTGTTCATCCTGGCCGTGTTCGCGATCGCTCTGTTCACCCTGCTGACCCTGGCCGAGCGGCTCCTGCTGCCGTGGGCCTACGAACCACGAGGAGAAAACCCGCAATGAGAGGAATGCCAAGGACGCGGGGCTTCGCGATCGCCGCCGCCCTCGCGGCCGCCGTCGCGCTGGCGGCGTGCGGGGAGATTCAGAACCACACGACGGCCGCGAAGGCGCTGCCCGTGACCCTGATGCTCGACTACTTCCCCAATGCCGACCACGTGGGCATCTACCAGGCGCTGGCCGAGGGCGACTTCTCCCATGCCGGGCTGAACGTCCACGTCGAGAGCCCGTCGGATCCCTCGGCGCCGCTCAAGGACCTCCTCGCCGGCCGGGCCGACGTGGCCGTCTCCTACGAGCCCGAGCTCATGCTCGCGCGCAACGCCGGCGAGCCGCTCGCCGCCTTCGGCGCCATCGTCCAGGAGCCCCTGACCTCGATCGTCTCCGTCGGCTCGGAGCACATCACGAGCGTGGCCAACCTCCGCGGCCACACCATCGGCTATGCCGGCATCCCCTATCAGCGCGCCTACCTCGACACCATCCTCGCCCACGCCCATATCCCCATCAGCTCGGTCAAGCTCGTCAACGTGGGCGAGAACCTGCTCCCCGCCATGCTCTCGGGCCAGGTGGCGGCGACCATCGGCGCCTACTGGAACTACGAGGCAATTCAGCTCGCCGAGCGGGGCAAGCGCCCGAACGTGATCCGCCTGGGCCAGGTCGGCGTGCCCAACTACGACGAGCTCGTCCTCGTCGCCACCAAGACGACGCTGGCCAAGAAGCCCAACGAGATCCGCGACTTCGTCCAGGCCCTGGGACGCGGCTACGAGTCGGTGCGGCGCGACCCCCAGGCGGCGGTGGCGAACCTCGTGCGCATGAATCCGGGCCTCGACTCGAAATTCCAGCTCGCGAGCGTGAAGGCGACGCTGCCCGCCTTCTTCCCGAGCGCCACCAACCTCCCCTGGGGCTACCAGAACCAGACCCAGTGGAACCACTTCGGCCTGTGGATGCTCAACAACCGGCTGGTCTCGAACCCCGGCGCGATCGCCAACGCATCGACGAACGAGTACCTAGCGGGTCAGGGCGTGGGCTAGCGCCGCGCGCCGGGCCAGGATTCCGTGGAGCCGCGTAGCCTCCTGGTCGGGCGTCAGCTGCATTCGCTCCCAGGTCAGGCGTACCGTCACGATCCCGGCGGCGAGACGTTCGGCGTCGCGGTTGCGGTCGCTCTCGAACTGCTCGCGCTCGGTGTGGAACAGGTAGCCGTCGAGCTCGACCACGGTCGCGTGCGCCGGGAAGAAGATGTCGGCCTCGAAGCCGGCGACGGCCGTGTTCACGAGCGGCTCGGGCAGGCCGTAGCGCTTGGCGAAGAGCAGGAAGGCGTCTTCGAGCTCCGAGCGGGTGGGGGCGCGCTCGGGATGGGCGGTGTGCTCGCGCAGGCGGTTGGCTGCCGCCGTGGCCGGATGGCGGGCCAGGAGCTCGAATAGGTCGCCGAGCTTGAGGTATCCGGCGAGCCTGAGGTCGTTGATGGCGCGGGCGAGGCCGGCATCGCTGAGCCCGTCGGCGTTGTCCAGGGCAGTGCGGGCCGGAGTGGTCACGGGGATCCCGAAGTGCTCGGTTCTGTCGGCCTCGCCGATCGTCCGCGAGCGGTGGATGCGGAGGCGCGCGCGCCGGCGCGCGGAGCGGGCCGTGACCTCGAGCGGGGTCTGCCAGGTCTTGGTCATCCCCCACAGGGTGGCGGCCGACCCGTGGCTGAGGACAGCGCCCTCGCCGCACGCGAGCACGGCGGCCATCGCATGGGCGTGCGGCGAGACGGGGCGGTGGCCGACGGCGTAGACGCCGGCATGGAGGCGGTGGAGCACGCCGATGCGCACCCAGTGAGCGATGGCGCCCGAGCTCCCTCCAAGCTCCAGGAGCTGCTGGCGGTGCACGGTGCCGTGCTGGCGGCGCGCCAGCGCAGCGACCCTGTGATGAATTTTTACTGCATGTCGATCATTTTTCATCACACCCCCGGCAGTTTCACCCGCCCGCGGGCCGCCGCGCCCCGAAACCGCCCGGAAATCCGCAGCCGCGAGGGAAAGCCGTTACGCGGCCGTCACGCCGAGGGCGTGCATCCCCGCCAGCCCCGCCCAGGGCGCGTACGGCGCGAAGAACTCCGCCACCTCCTCCTCGGACGCCCGCGCCCAGGGATCGCCGCCGCTCCGCAGACGCCCGACGAGCTTACGGAACGCCAGGTCGCCGGCGGGAAGCTGATCGAGGCGCCCCTGCCCGGTCAGGGCGAGCCTCTGAACGGTCCAGCTCCCGATCCCGCGGATCGTCCGCAGGCGCCGCCAGCCGCGTTCGTGGTCGGAGTCGTGGAGATCGACCTGCCCCGAGGCGACCGCGCGCGCGGCGCGCATGAGCGCGATCGCCCGTCCTTCGGTCAGGTCGAAGGACTCGAGCAGGGCCAGAGCCTGGGCGGCAACCTCAGAAGCGCTGGGCGCGTCGCGGAGCCCGGTCTCCAGGCACCGCCGTCCGAGCCGCGCCACCAGGCGACGCTCGATCCGAGCCGCGCGCTCGAACTCGATGAGCTGCTCGGCGATCGCCCACATCAGCGCCTCGAAGGGCTCCGGCCTCCCCGCCACGCGCAGCGAGGGACGCGCGCGCACCGCGCGGCCGATGAGCGGATCGAAGCGGAAGCGGTCGTAGAAGGCCCGCAGATCCTGGTCGACGCCGAGCGCCACGCGCATGCGCTCGATACCCCACGCGGCGGCGGCACGGTCGTGGGCGTGGGCGCCGAAGAGGACGCGATCGGGGGCGAGCTGGGCGACGCGCACCACCACCGGGCCGTCGTCGCCGGCGTGCAGGAGGCGGTGGAGGACGCCGCCGCGCACGCGCGTCAGGCCGTCGAGCCCGCCGCGCCAGGGGAGCCGGAAGGCCCATGCGGGTCTGACTTCTACCCGGACATCACACAGCGCGGGGCCCGGCGAGCGCGCCGGCTCCGCTCTCACTCCTCGATCCGGCCGAGCCGCTGAACGTGGACGAGGAAGGTCCGGGTCCCGCCCACGGGCACGAGGTCGAGCGGCAGCCCGGCCGGGCGGCGGGCGAGCCGGCGAGCGTGGCGCCGGCGCATCATGGCCAGGGTGGCGGCGCCGGCCACGAAGCCGGTGAAGGCGGCCGCGGCGGCCTGGACGGCGGGCAGGGCCGGGGCCGGCGGGTACTCGAGCGGGCGGACCTCGGCGAGGACGGGCAGCCCGTCGACGAGCTCCTCGCCTTCCTCTGGCTCGATCGCCTCGTCCGTCATCGCCCGTGCATGGTGACAGCGCGGGCAGTCATCTTCAAAATCAAAGGAGCTTCTCGAAGACGCGGTAGCGGCGGACGAGGTGGCCCCCCATGCCCTGCATGGCGCGGTTCATCGACTTGTTGGTCTCGAGGATCCATCCCATCTCGCCGCCCTTCTGCGGGGTCCGAGCGGCGGAATCGAAGTGGAGCTCGTAGAAGCGCGCAGCGACCCCGGTGTGCTGGTACTCGTGCTTGACCCCGAGGGCGAAGACCCGGACCCGGTCGATCTTGCGCCGGTAATAGAGCGCCTTGGCCCAGCCGAAGGGGAGCAGGCGACCGTCGAGGTGGCGGAGCACCTGGTTGTAGTCGGGGAGGGTGAGGGCGGCGCCGATCGTCTCTCCATTCAGCTCGGCGGCCCACGCCCAGTTCTCGTCGAGGATCGGCTTGAGGTCCTTGGCGTAGTGGCGGACCTCGGCCTCGGTCAGGGGGACGAAACCCCAGTTGCGCTCCCAGGCGGCGTTGTAGACCTCGAGGAAGCCGCCGATCTCGGCTTGGATGTCCTTCTTGCGCATCGGACGCACGGTGATCCCGTACTTGCTCTCGACCTCGGCGGCGGCGCGCCAGATCGACGGGTGCACGCTCTCGCGGTCTGAGATGTCGAGACGCCACATGTACAGGTCCATGGCCTTGGCCAGTCCCGCGCCCTCGAGCAGCGCGGGGTAGTAGCGGTGGTGCCAGTTGGTGAGGACGGTGGGCAGGATGTCGTAGCCCTCGACGAGGATGCCGCACTCGTCATTGGTGGTGAAGTCCATGGGGCCGACCATGCGGTCGCGGCCGCGCTCGCGCAGCCACCCCTCGGCGGCATCGAGGAGCGCCTGGGCGGCCTCGGGATCGTCCTCGCACTCGAAGAAGCCGAACAGGCCCCAGTCGTGGCCCTGGTACTCGTTGAAGTTGCGATCGACGTGGGCGGTGATGCGCCCGACCGGACGGCCGTCGCGCCAGGCGAGGAAGTACTCGACCTCGGCGTGCTCGAAGAACGGGTTGCGCTCGCGGTCGAAGAAACGGCGGCGCTCGAAGAGGAGCGGGGGCACCCAGTTGGGCTCGTTACGATACAGCCGCCACGGAAGCTTGATGAAGGTGTCGAGGTCGCGCTTGCCTGCGACCGGCCGGACGTCGAGCGCCATTCGAAGGGGAAAGCTATATGCCCACCACGATCGACGTCTTCGCCAAGGCTCGCGAGCACGAGCGCCTCGAGCAGCTGAAGGCGGCGCGCGAGATCGACGCCCTGCCCTATTT
>DASZMD010000088.1:0-3386 GCA_035551955.1 Solirubrobacteraceae bacterium
GTGGCGATGTCGATGGGTTCGCTCCTGCTCACGGCGGGGGCGAAGGGCAAGCGCTTCGCCCTCCCCAACAGCCGGATCCTCATCCACCAGCCGTCGGCCGGCTTCGAGGGTCAGTCGACGGACATCGAGATCCACGCCCGCGAGATCCTCAAGATCCGCGAGCGCATCGACGAGATCTACGCCAGCCATACCGGCCAGCCGCTCGAGCAGGTCCATACCGACATGGAGCGCGATCGGTTCTTCAAGGCCGATGAGGCCGTCGAATACGGCCTCATCGACCGAGTGCTCGCGCACCACTAGAGCACGCGAGCACGCAGGCGTCAGCGCCCGCCCGTCGAGGCGACGGCGCGGCGCTCGACCCGGTCCTCTTCGAGCGGGTGCCGGGCTTCGACGTGGGTGACCGGCAAGCCGAGCCCGCGGGCCTTGCTGACGAGATCGAGGCGCAGCCACTTCGACATGCGGCGCGGCAGGGTCGAGATGATGACCTCGTCGTAGTTGCCGAGGTTGACGGCATCGTGAATCGCCATCAGCGGCTCGGGATCACCGACGTTCCCGGTGACCTGTGCGCCCGCGGCGGCGCTCAGCTTGGGGAGCGCATCGGTGAGCACAGCCTGCGCCGCCTCGATGCCGTCGTCGTGCGGGTCGACGACCTTGTGCATGCCGTGCGGCCGCTGCGGGACGACGAGATGGAAAGTCGCTTCGCCGCGCGCCGCGCGCGACCTGACGGCATCCATCAAGCCCGGAGTCGAAGCGGTCTGGTGGGCAACGACGAGAACGTGGGCTGGCTCCGGCATAGAGGTCACCTCTCGCTGGATAGCTGGACGATGTGGACTTAGTATCTCATGGCACTAAGTCCGGTGCAAGCGGGCTGGTACGCCCCTCTACGCCACCGGATGCTCGATCGCCCCGAGACCTTCGATCTCGATCCGGACGACGTCGCCGGTCTGGAGGTACTGCGGCGGATTCATGCCCATCCCGACCCCGCTGGGGGTGCCGGTGAGAATCAGGTCACCGGGCCTCAGCGTGCACGTCTCGGAGATGAAATCGACGATCTCCCGGGGCCCGAAGATCAGATCCGAGGTACGGGCGTCCTGGCGCAGCTCGCCGTTCACCCAGGTACGCAGCTGGAGGTCTTCCGCCGAGGGAACCTCATCGACGGTGGTGATCCACGGGCCGTAGGGGCAGAAGGTGTCAGCGCCTTTGGCGCGCGTCCACTGGGGCTCTCGCTTCTGCAGGTCGCGGGCGCTGACATCGTCGGCCACGCAATACCCGGCGATCGCCCCCTCGGCCCCCATCACGATCACGAGCTCGCCTTCGTAGTCGAGCCTTTTCACCACCCCTGGGCACCGGACCGGCCCGCTCGGGGGCGCGATGGCGCCTTGGACCTTGACGAAGACGATCGGGCGCTCGGGCGGCTCGGCGCCGGTCTCCGCGGCGTGCTTGGCGTAATTGAGCCCGATGCAGTAGATCGCCGTCGGGTCGGCGACGGGCGCCAGCAGGGTGACCTCCTCGAGGGGCCAGCGCTCACCGTCGGCCGGCGTGGCGTCCCCCGAGGCGAGCCGGTCGCGGACAGTGGCGCCGTCCGAGAAGGCAACAGCCTCCTCCCCGCGTACCTCACCGGCGATCGGCTGCTCGCGTCCCGGGGCCTGGAAAGTCGCCAGCCTCATTCAGGCCAAGAGACTACCGGCGCCACATCCCTGAAGGCCCGCACGCCCCGGATGCCATGATCCGTGGCCATGGCAAAGCTCAGGTCGCGGTGGCTGATGGCCGTCGCCGGGATGGCGATGCTGGGCGCCGGGTGCGGATCGAGCGCCGGTCCCGGCCATAGGACCGGCGGTACGCCCACCGCCGGCGCGACGGCCGATCCGACGGCCGTCGGAGTGATCCGCGCGTGGTCGACGGCCCTGCGCCGCGGCGACCTGAACGCTGCCGCGAGCTACTTCGCCCTTCCGAGCGAGTTCATCAACGGCCCGGCCGAGTCGATCGCCATCCACACCGAGGCGCAGGCGCGGCTCGCCAACGCGAGCCTCCCCTGCGGCGCCGTGCTCGTCTCCGCCGCCCAGCGCGGGCGCTTCGTCAGCGCCGTGTTCCGCCTGACCAACCGGGTGGGAGCGGACGGGGCGTGCGGAACCGGCATCGGCCAGCTCGCGCGCACCAACTTCGTCATCGCCGACGGGCACATCGTCGAATGGATCCGGGCGCCCCAGGGCGCGCCCACGCCGGCACCGGCGAGCCCGACCCCCGCCCCACCCTCCGGGCCGGTGGCATGAGCGGCCCCGGGCCGGGCTTAGAACAGCGCCTCCTGCCCCGCCAGTCGCCGCTCCCCGCGCCGGCCCCCCGGCGGCTCCTGGCCCAGGGCCACCGCGAGGTCGTCGGCGAGCGCCCGCTCAGAGCGCGAGGCGATGAGCGGCTCCTCGATCCCCTCGACGTGGACGAGGGTGCGCCGGCGATCGCCGCGCTCTGATCCCTCGAGGGGGACGAGCGCGTACACCCGGTCCGCGCGCACGAACTTCCCGTAACCGAGCGGGATCATCGGTACCGGTGCTCCTCTGGCCATCGCGCGTCCATCGTACGCCCAGCCCACCCGCGCGGGGCTCGCCTCCGAGCGGCTAGCTGGCGAGGATGAGCCCGAGTCGCCGCTCGAGCGCTCCGGCGAGCAGCTCGCGCACCGGGCCGGGCTGGAAGCGCTCGGTCAGGGCCGAGAGGAAGCCCTCGATCACCAGGCGCTTGGCCACCTCGTCGGGCAGGCCGTGCGAGCGCAGGTAGAAGAGCTGGTCGGCGTCGATCTGGGCGACCGCGGCCGCGTGCGTGCAGCGGACGTCGTTGGCCTGGATCTCGAGGCCGGGGATCGCGTCGGCATGGGCCCGCTTGGATACCAGGAGGTTGCGCGACTCCTGGAAGGCGTCGGTCTTCTGAGCGCCCGGGTCGACGATGATGTTGCCCTTCCATACCGCCGTCGAACGTCCCTGGAGGACGCCGCGGAAGGCGAGGTCCGAAGTGGTGTTCGGGGCCGCGTGCTCCTGGGTGGTGTCGAAGTCGATGTGCTGGCGCGCGCGGGTGGCGTAGGCGCCGGTGACGCGGGCATCGGCGCCGGGACCGCCGAGCCGCGTGTCCATGCGCACGCGTCCACCGGTCGAGCCGAACCCGAAGGCGACCCACTCCAGCGACCCATCGCGCCCCACCTCGGCGCGCTGGGATCCGAAGATCCAGCTGCGCTCGGACAGGTCCTGACCGCACACGTAGCGCAGCCGGGAGTTCTCCGAGACGACGAGCTCGACGACGGTGTTGAACACGCCTTCCACCTCCTCGGAGGCCGAGAGGAACTGCTCCCACACCTCGGCCTGGGCGCCGTCGTCGATGACCACAAGGCTGCGCCGGTGCAGCTC
>DASZMD010000089.1:0-6819 GCA_035551955.1 Solirubrobacteraceae bacterium
GGTCGCCGAGGCGCCGAGGAGCCTCCGGCCGACGCGCCCAAGCCGGCGCCCGCCCCGCGCCGCGCCCCCAAGCGCGATCCCAACCTTCCCCTGCCGGTGGTTCGTGCCCACGCGCGGGGCGTGCACTCCTCCCCGCGCAAGGCTCGGCTCGTGTGCGACCACATCCGCGGCAAGAGCGTCGAGGAGGCGCGGGCGATCCTGGCCACGACCACGCGCGCGGTGGCGCGCGACTGGAGCAAGCTGCTCGAGTCGGCAGTGGCCAACGCCGAGCACAATCACGAGCTGGTGGGCGAGGACCTGTACATCAAGGTCGTCAAGGCTGACGACGGTCCTACCCTCAAGCGCTACCGTCCGAGGGCGATGGGACGCGCGACGAAGATCCGCAAGCGCACCAGCCACCTGACGATCCTGCTTACGCCAAAGGAATAACCGAGAACTTCATGGGTCAGAAAGTCCATCCCGAATCGCTCCGCGTGGGCTACATCCACGACTGGAAGTCGAATTGGTTCAACGAGAAGAACTTCGCCGACTTCCTGCACGAGGACGTGCTCATCCGCAGGCACATCATCGGCCGGCTCTCGCACGCGGGGCTGTCGGATATCACCATCCGCAAGAACGTCTCCGAGGTCGAGGTGAACATCCACACCGCGCGCCCGGGGATCGTCATCGGCAAGTCGGGCTCCGAGGTCGACCAGCTGCGCCGCGACCTGCACCGCATCACCGGCAAGCAGGTGAAGGTGAACATCCTCGAGATCAAGCGCCCCGAGCTCGATGCCCGGCTCGTGGCCCAGTCGATCGCCGAGCAGCTCCAGAACCGCGTCGCCTTCCGCCGGGCGATGAAGCGCGCCCTCACGAGCGCGATCCGCTCGGGCGCCAAGGGCGTCCGCGTCCAGGTCTCCGGCCGCCTGGGTGGCGCCGAGATGGCGCGCACCGAGGGCTACTCCGATGGTCGCGTGCCGCTGCATACGCTGCGCGCTGATATTGACTACGGCTTTCACGAGGCGCGGACGACCTTCGGCCGGATCGGCGTCAAGTGCTGGATCAACAAGGGCGAGATCATGCCCGAGGGCTACACCGGCGCCGACCTGACGATCATGGACGACCCCGGCCCCCAGGCGCCCGAGCGCGGCGGCCGGCGGCCCGAGCGTGACGGACGCGGCGGCGGCCGCGGCGGCGGACCGGGCGGTCGCGACGGCGGCCCCGGCGGTCGCGGTGGCGGTCCCGGCGGCGGCGGTGGTCGCGGCGGCGGCGGACGCGGTGGCGGCCCGGGTGGCCGCGGCGGCGGTCCCGGCGGCGGCGGTGGTCCCGGTGGCCGCGGTGGCGGTCCCGGTGGCGGCGGTGGACGCGGTGGCGGCCCGGGTGGTCGCGGTGGCGGTCCCGGCGGCGGCGGTGGTCGTGGCGGCGGCGGAGGTCGCGGTCCCGGCGGCTCCGGTGGCGGCGGTGGTCGGCCCGGTGGCGGCGGTGGTCGGCCCGGCGGCGGCGGTGGTCGGCCCGGCGGCGGCGGAGGCGGCGGTGGTCGCGGTCCCGCCGGCTCCGGCGGCTCGCGCGGCGGCAGCGGCGGCTCCGGTGGCGGCGGCAACGCTGGAGGCGGTCGCTGATGCTCGCCCCCAAGCGTGTAAAGCACCGCAAGGTGCACCGTGGGCGCCGGCGCGGACTCTCGCGCGGTCAGACCAGCGTTCAGTTCGGCGAGTACGGGCTCAAGGCCCTGGACGAGGGCTGGCTCACCAACCGGCAGATCGAGGCTGCGCGAATCGCGATGACGCGCAAGATCAAGCGCGGCGGGAAGGTATGGATCAACGTCTACCCCGACAAGCCCTACACCAAGAAGCCCGCCGAGACGCGGATGGGCTCGGGCAAGGGATCTCCCGAGGGGTGGGTTGCGGTCGTGAAGCCAGGTCGGGTGATGTTCGAGCTCGCCGGCGTACCCGAGCCGCTGGCCCGCGACGCCATGCGCCTGGCCGGCCACAAGCTGCCCGTGAAGACCAAGTTCGTGCTGCGGGAGGACGGATGAAGGGCGCAGAGCTGCGCGACATGGATGACAACGAGCTGCGCGAGCACATCGCCACTGCGCGCCGCGAGCTGTTCGGGCTGCGCTTTCAGCACGCCACGGGCGAGCTCGACAACACTTCAGGCCTCGGCCGAGCGCGGCGCGAAATCGCCCGCGCGCTGACCGTCGCCCGCGAACGCGGGATCGACGGAGCCGGCGTGGCGACAATCACTGACACCGAAGAGAACGATGGCTGAAGAAGACACTGACGTAGAGACCACCCCCGAGGCGCCGGCGGCGACGCCGGCCGAGCCCCAGGAGGTGGTGAGTCCCAAGGAGCGACGCTCCCGGACCCGCGCCGGCAAGGCCGCGAAGGCGCCGGTGGCGAAGACCCTCACCCCCGAGGAACGCCACGCCGTGCGCGTGGGCGAGCGTCGGCACAAGGCCGACGAGCGTCGCAGCGGCCGGCTCAAGGCGCGCGAGAAGGCGAAGGCCAGCGGCACCACCGCGGCCGCGACCCCGGCGCGCGAGCACGTACAGGGCAAGCAGAAGTCGCGGCAGGGCGTGGTCGTCTCCGACCGCGCCGCCAAGACGATCACCGTGCGCGTCGACGTGGCCCACCGCCACCGCCGCTACCAGAAGGTCGTCCGCACCTCGATGACCCTGCATGCCCATGACGAGCGCGAGGACGCCCACATCGGCGACACCGTGCTCGTGCGCGAGTCGCGTCCACTCTCGCGGACCAAGCGCTGGCGCCTGATCGAGGTTCTGGAGCGCGCTCGGTGACTCCTCTCTCATCGAATCGAGTATCCGTCGTGGTTCTGAGAGGAGTCACGGCATGATCCAGAACGAGACGCGACTGCGCGTCGCCGACAACACCGGCGCTCGCGAGATCCTCTGCATCCGCGTGCGCGGCGGCTCGCGCCGGCGCTACGCCGGCGTGGGGGACATCATCGTCGCCACCGTCAAGCAGGCCACGCCGCAGGGCTCGGTCAAGAAGGGTGAGGTGGTGACGGCCGTCGTCGTGCGCACCAAGAAGTCCTACGGGCGCGAGGACGGCACCTACATCGGCTTCGACGAGAACGCCGCCGTGCTCATCGACGCGCAGAACAACCCGCGCGGAACCCGCATCTTCGGCCCGGTGGCGCGCGAGCTGCGCGAACGCAACTTCATGAAGATCGTCTCGCTCGCCCCGGAGGTGCTCTGACATGCCCGCGCGGATCAGACGCGACGACGAGGTCGTGGTGATCGGAGGCAAGGACCGCGGCAAGCGCGGCAAGGTCCTCCGTGTCGACCCCAAGAAGGAGCGCGTCTACGTCGAGGGACTGAATATCGTCAAGCGCCACGAGCGCCCGCGCCAGGTCGCCGGCTCGACACGCGCCGAGACGGTGGGCGGCGTGATCGAGAAGGAGGGCCCGATCCACCTCTCGAACGTGATGCTCGCCGATCCCTCCGACGGCAAGCCCACGCGCGTGGGGATCGAGGTCCACGAGGGCAAGCGCTACCGCACGGCGAAGCGAACCGGCAAGAGGATCGACTGATGGCCGCACGACTGAAGACCCGCTATTTCGAGGAGATCCGCCCGGCGCTCATGGAGCGCTTCGGCTACTCGACGCCGATGCAGGCGCCGCGCATCGAGAAGGTGACGGTGAACATGGGCGTGGGCGAGGCCAAGACGGATTCGAAGCTGCTCGACGCCGCCGCCGAGCAGCTCGGCGTCATCACCGGGCAGAAGCCGAACGTGCGCCGCGCGCGCAAGTCGATCGCCCAGTTCAAGCTGCGCGAGGGCAATGCCGTCGGCGTGGCGGTGACGCTGCGCGGCGAGCGCTCCTACGAGTTCCTCGACCGCCTGATGTCGGTCGCGATCCCGCGGATCCGCGACTTCCGCGGCCTCAGCCCGCGCTCCTTCGACGGCCGCGGCAACTACTCGATCGGCGTCCGCGAGCAGATCATCTTCCCGGAGGTCGACTACGACGAGATCGACCAGGTCCGCGGCATGGACATCACGATCACCACCAATAACGTGAGCGATGCGGAGTCCTTCGCCCTGCTCGAGGCGCTGGGGATGCCATTCTCGAAGGAAGGCCGCACGCCGGCCACGACCACGGCGCGCTAGCGCCCAAGGAAACTAAGGAATACATGGCCAAGACTTCACAGATCGTCCGCCAGCAGCGGACGCCGAAATATCCGACTCGGGGCTACAGCCGCTGCCGGCGCTGTGGTCGCGCCCGCGCGGTGTACCGCAAGTTCGGCGTGTGCCGGATCTGCCTGCGCGAGCTCGCGCACAACGGTTACGTCCCGGGAATGACCAAGAGCTCCTGGTGATCGCATGTCGATGACCGATCCCGTATCTGACTTCCTCACCCGCCTGCGCAACGCCGCCCAGGCCCAGCACGAGCACGTCGTCATGCCCTCCTCCAAGCTCAAGCGCGAGCTCGCCCGCATCCTCACCGAGCAGGGTTACATCACGGGCTACGACGTCTCGCCGCCGACTGCCGGCAATCCGGGCGAGCGCATCACCGTGACCCTCAAGTACACCGACGACCGCAAGCCCGTGATCTCCGGCCTGCGCCGCATCTCGCGGCCCGGCCGCCGCACCTATGTCGACCACGCGCACATCCCGCGGGTCCAGGGCGGCATGGGCACGGCCATCATCTCGACCTCCTCGGGCGTGATGACCGGACACGACGCGCGCATCAACGGCGTCGGCGGCGAAGTCGTCGCTACCGTCTGGTGAGCCATGTCCCGCATCGGTAGACAGCCCATCCCCGTGCCCGCGGGCGTGACCATCGCGATCGAGCCCGATCGCGTGACGGTCAACGGCCCCAAGGGCGAGCTCCACGAGCGCATCCATCGCGACATCAAGGTCGAGCGCCTGGGTGACGAGCTGGTCGTCACGCGGCCCACCGACCGCGGGCTGCACCGCGCCCTGCACGGTCTCACCCGCTCGCTCGTCGCCAACATGGTCGAGGGCGTGACCAACGGGTTCGAGAAGCGCCTGGAGATCCAGGGCGTCGGCTACCGCGCCGCTCTGCGCGGGCGCGACCTCGAGCTCGCGCTCGGGTACTCCCATCCGGTGCCCGTGAAGGCGCCCGAGGGGATTGAGTTTGAAGTGCCGCAGCCGACGCGGATCGTCGTCCGCGGCGCCTCCAAGCAGCAGGTCGGCGAGATCGCCGCCTACATCCGCAAGCAGCGCAAGCCCGAGCCCTACAAGGGCAAGGGGATCCGCTACGAGGGCGAGCACGTGGTGAGAAAGGTCGGTAAGCGGGCATGACCGTTCAAAGTCCTCCTCAGCGCCGCCTGCGTCGCCGACGTCGCGTTCGCGCCAAGGTGCGCGGCACCGCCGAGCGTCCCCGGATCTCGGTCTTCCGCTCCAACCGCGGCATCTGCGCGCAGCTCATCGACGACGAGGCGGGCCGCACCATCGTCGCCGTCAACTGGACCGAGCCCGATCTCCGGACCCTGCCCGCCATGGACCAGGCCCGGCGCGTGGGCGAGCTCGTCGCCGAGCGCGCCAAGGCGGCGGGGGTGGAGGCCGCGGTGTTCGACCGCGGCGGCTACCAGTACCACGGACGCGTCCAGGCTCTGGCCGACGGCGCCCGCAGCGGCGGCCTTAGCTTCTAAACATCTCTGTCGGCTACTCTGGACAAACTCGATGCTCCCTCCTGATCGCTCAGTCTCATCCGCCGGACTCGACCTCCAAGAGCGCGTGGTCGAGATCAACCGCGTCGCCAAGGTCGTCAAGGGCGGCCGCCGGTTCTCGTTCACCGCTCTGGTCGTAGTCGGCGACGAGCGTGACGTGGTCGGGATCGGCTACGGCAAGGCCAACGAGGTCCCGGTGGCGATCCAGAAGGGCGTCGAGCGGGCCAAGAAGAATCTCTACCGGGTGCCCAAGCACGGCTCCACGATCACCCACCAGACGACGGGGATCTTCGGTGCCGGCCGCGTGCTCCTCAAGCCCGCCTCGCCCGGTACCGGCGTTATCGCCGGCGGCGGCGTCCGCGCCGTGCTCGAGCTCGCCGGCATCACCGACATCCTCTCCAAGAGCCTCGGCTCCCAGAACCCGATCAACCTCGTTAAGGCGACCATGGCCGGCCTCGAGTCTCTGCGCACCCCCGCCGAAGTGGCCAAGCTGCGCGGGCTTTCGATCAACCAGGTGCTCGGGCTGACGACGCCGGTGGAAGAGCCGGTGGCTTCGGCCACCCTCACCAACGGCGCCGAGGCTGAGCCCGCCGCCGAAGCGGAGCCCGAAGCGCCCGCCGCGGCCGAGGCCGAGCCCGCCCCCGAAGCCTCGTGAGCGCTCTGCGCATCACCCAGCGCAAGTCGCGCAACGGCTGTGACAAGAAGCAGCTCGCCACCCTGCGTTCGCTGGGACTGCGACGCATCGGGCACTCGGTTGAGCACAATGACTCTCCGCAGATTCGGGGCATGGTCCACAAGGTCCGCCATCTCGTCGAGGTCGAAGAGTCGTGAGTGAGCCCAGCGAAAAGGAAGAATGGATCGGGCTGCACAGCCTGAAGCCGGCTCCCGGTAGCCGTCGGCCGCGCAAGCGCGTGGGCCGCGGCGAGGGGTCGGGCACGGGCAAGACCTCGGGCCGCGGCCAGAAGGGCTACGGGTCACGTTCGGGCGCCAAGGATCGCGCTCGCTTCGAAGGCGGCCAGAACCCGATCCACATGCGGATGCGCAAGCTGCGCGGGCCGCACATGAAGAAGTCGATGCCCTTCGAGCCCTTCCGCACGCACACGCAGGCGGTCAACCTGCTCGATCTCGAGGCGAGGTTCGAGTCCGGCGACGCGGTGACGCTCAAGGCGATGACGGCCAAGGGACTCGCG
>DASZMD010000090.1:0-2506 GCA_035551955.1 Solirubrobacteraceae bacterium
CGACGCGGCAGCCGTCGGGCTCGCCGTCCTCGGCCGAGAGGACGGGCTCGCCGCCGTGGCGCTCGACGCGGCCGTGGCGGATCTCGTAGCCCCCGGCGGTGGTGCCGAGCCAGGAGCAGCGCCCGTGGCGGCGGCGCAGGAGCTTCTCGGGCGCAAAGGTGGTCGAGACGGGGAGGAGGCCGAGCCCGTCGACGGCGCCGCGGCCCGACTCGACCTCGTCGACGATGCGCTCGCCGAGGAGCTGGTAGCCGCCGCAGATGCCGAGGATGGGGTCGCCGGCGGCCGCGCGCGCCGCGAGGGCTCGGTCGAGGCCGGAGTGGCGCAGGCGCTCGAGGTCCTCGACGGTGGCCTTGGTGCCGGGGAGAACGACGAGGTCGGCGCGTTCGACGTCGGCGGGCGAGCGGGTGAAGCGCACGCGCACGCCGGGCTCGCCGGCGAGCGCGTCGAGGTCGGTGAAGTTGCTCATCCAGCGCAGGCGGATGACGGCGACGTCGAGGGAATCCCCGCCGCCCGCCGCCGGCGTCTCCGGGCGCGGGGCCTCGAGCGCGAGCGAGTCCTCGACGTCGAGCCAGAGATCCTCGACGTAGGGGAGCACGCCGAAGCTCGGGCGCCCGGTGAGCTCCTCGAGCTGAGTGATCCCGGGGGCGAGGATGGCGCCGTCGCCGCGGAACTTGTTAATGACGAACCCGGCGACGTGGGCCTGGTCGGCGGGGTCGAGGAGGGCGAGGGTGCCGAACAGGGAGGCGAAGACGCCGCCGCGGTCGATGTCGGCCACGATGAGGACGGGGAGGCGCGCGTCGCGGGCGAGGCCCATGTTGGTGAGGTCGGCGTGCCGCAGGTTGATTTCCGCCGGGCTGCCTGCGCCCTCGCACACCACGACGTCGAAGCGCGCGCGGAGCTCGGCGAGCGCGGTGCCCACGACGGGCTTGAGTTCGTGCTTGAGGTCCTGGTAGGAGCGCGCGTCGGCGTGGGCGTAGGGGCGGCCCATGACCACGACCTGGCTGTGGCGCTCGCCCGAGGGCTTGATGAGGATGGGGTTCATGGCCGCTTCGGGCTCGACGCCCGCGGCCGCGGCCTGCATCGCCTGGGCGCGGCCGATCTCGCTCCCGTCAGCGGTGACGACGGAGTTGAGGGCCATGTTCTGGGCCTTGAAGGGGGCGACGCTGACCCCGGCGCGGTGCAGCCAACGACAGATCCCGGCGGTGACGATCGACTTGCCGGCGTCGGAGTGGGTGCCGCACACGAGCAGGGCGCCGTTCACGGGGGGCTCCCCGGGGGGGTGTGATGAATTTTGGTTGACATGCGATAAAAATTCATCACAGCAGCGGTGAGGGCCGCCGCGGCGGCGCCCACGGCGAGCGAGAGCCGCGTGGCGCGGCGGATGTCGGCTGCGTTGGGGTGCGCCCCGGCGCCGAGGTGCGGGCGGTGCTCGACGGCGCCTTGGTAGGCGAGCGGCCCCCCGAGGCGGACCCCTAACGCTCCGGCGAAGGCGGCTTCGATCTGCCCCGCGTTGGGGCTCGGATGCGCGCTCCCGTCCCGGCGGGCGATCCGGACCACCTCGCGCGCCGACCCGCCGACGACGGGGGCGCACATCGCGGTCAGGGCCACACTGGTGCGCGCGGCGGGCCAGCTCAGGCTGTCGTCGAGCCGGGCGGCGGCCCACCCGAACTCGAGATAGCGCTCGCTGCGGTGACCGACCATGGCGTCGAGGGTGTTGGCGGCCCGGTAGGCGGCGACGCCGGCGGGACCGGCGAGTGCCCCCCACAGGAGCGCGCCGACGACGGCGTCGCTCGTGTTCTCGGCCACCGACTCGACGGTGGCGCGGCACAGCTCGCCCTCGCTGAGCTCGGCCGCGTCGCGGCCGCACAGCGCCCGCAGCCCCGTGCGGGCGGCGTCGAGGTCGCCGCGCTCGAGGCAGCCGGCGATGCCCTCGGCTTCGCGACGCAGCGACCGCCCGCCGAGCGCCGCCCAGGTGACGACGGCGAGCACGACGCCGCGGGGCGCCGAGCGGGCGAGCAGCTCGGCCGAGAGCGCGGCGGCGGCCACGAGCCCGGCGGCGAAGGCGGCGCCGCGGGCGCGCGTGGGCGCGTAGGTCAGGTGCTCGAGCGCGATGGCGACGCGGCCGAAGCCCGCAACCGGATGCCAGCGGGGCGGATCGCCGACGACCAGGTCGGCGGCGTAACCGGCGAGGACCGCCGGGCCGTTCACGTGGTCATCCGGTGGCTTGGCACTGACGGCACCTCCTGGGGATCGAGCGTCCCGGGCGTCGGAAGGACTCGCGGCGGCTGAGTCTCTGGCTTCCGGCGGGCGTCAAGACGCCGGTGACAGTGGCGCGACCGCCCCGGACTCACACCGGGTTCCTCGCGCCGCCACGCTGATCGGCGGATCCTACTCCGGCGCCCCGGCCACCGCTGGTTCGTTCTAGTGTTGCTGGCCACATGACGATCGAGAGTGGCTTCCAGCGCCCGCCCACCCCGCCCGGTTTCGACCGCTCGCGGGCGGCGGA
>DASZMD010000091.1:0-3517 GCA_035551955.1 Solirubrobacteraceae bacterium
CGGCGACGGCGTGTTCATAGCATCGATGTCGACGGGCAACAGCGTCCGCGACAACACCTCCAACAACAACAGCCGCGATGGCATCGAGCTGGGCGGCCCCTTCGCCTCGGGTGGCCAGAGCTTCCCGGGGGCCAGCGGCAACACCGTGAGTGCTAACAGCGCGCACGGCAACGCCGACTACGATGGTGCCGATCGCACCCCGGGATGTGGCAGCAACACCTGGACGGGCGACTCGTTTGGCACGGTCAACCAGTCCTGCGTTCAGTGAGCCGCCTCTAGGCGAGCGAACCTGCTGGGACCGTACCGACCCCGCCTCCGGCGGGGCCGGTACGCGTCAGCCCGGTCGTGGCCCTGCCTCGGCGGTAGCAGTGACTCGTTGAAGGTGCGGCCCGGTGCGCGTCCCCCGAGGCGCGGAGCCTGTCAAGCTCGGTGAGACAGGTGGGGCGCGAATTTAGGCCGCATAGATGATCCCGGACAATGGCAGCCCGGGCTCGCACGTCACCGCGTCGAGCAGCCGCCCGAGACCGTCCGCCAGGCGCGCGATGGGTCTCCTCGTCGTAGAAGTCCGACTTGTAGCTGAACTGCCCCCACAGGCGGCTACCGTCGTCGGGCGCAGGTGTCTGCGGAAGAAGAGCTCGTCGGGTCCCTTGTCGGCCCCGGGCGCTCGACGACGCCGTTGCCCGGCGCCCATTCGTCGTGGACGGTGTGAAAGTACTGGAGCTCCACGGGCACCGCCGCCAGGGCAACGTCGTCGTGAATGAGCACGGCAATCTCGATCCCGGTGAAGACCAAGGTCACCCAGCCGGGTCCTTGACCAGCTCCGAACGGCGAAGCGCGGCCGTGAGGTCTTCGCTCGGAGCTACCCTCCGCCCGCCCCGGATCGGCTGCCGCCCTTCGCGAGCCTCCCTCAGACGGTGATCGAGCGCGAGCTCACGGCGGCGTGCAGGACGGCCGGCGTCGAGCTCGTACGGGGGGCACAGACCGAGACTGTCGCGGTCAGCGATGGGGCGGTGGAGGTCACCCCTCGGCCGGCGCGCGCTGGAGCGCGGACTACGTGGTGGGCGCCGACGGGGCGCACTCCGCCGTCCGGCGCGAGATCGGTATCCCGCTGGAGGGGAGCCGGTCGGAGAACGCGTTCGTGGTCGTCGACGTCGTCGAGGGGCCCGAGGACCCCACGCCGCCGGCCAGGATATTCCACTATCAGCACCCGGCCGTCGGCAGGCGCAATGTCCTGCTCGTGCCCTTCGCCGGCGGCTGGCGGGCCGACCTGCAATGCCGTACCGGCGACGATCCCGAGCGATTCGCCGGAACCGACGGGGTGCGCTCGTGGATCGCGGCGGTGCTCGGACCACAATATGCCGAGCGCATCGCGTGGGTTTCGACCTACCGCTTCCTGCAGGTCGTGGCACCGAGGTTTACCGACGAGCGGCGCCGGGTCCTGCTCATCGGCGACGCCGCCCATCTGTTCGCCCCGTTCGGCGCGCGGGGAATGAACTCCGGTATCGCCGACGCGATCGAGGCAGCGAGCGCGATCGCTGCCACCCTCGGGACCACCGACGGCGATGGGGCGCGCGCAGCGATCGAGCACTTCGCCGCCGGCCGCCACCAAGCCGCGCTGCACAACCGCAGCGCCGCCGGCTCGGCGCTCGCCGCGATGCAGTCCCGCAGCCCGCGAATGTGGGCGAAACGGCGTGCCGCGGCGGCGCTCGCCCCTCGATCGGAGAGGGCCGGCGCGTGGCTGGACGCGGCACCGTACGGCCCGCGGCTGCGCGAAGGACGCCGCGGGGGGCGATCGGGCTACTGAACCGTGGCGGTAATCGCGCGTGCGTCCGGCCTCAGCCGCTCGCGAGGCCGCTCGGACTCGAGCACCAGCACCCGCAGCGCCTGCCGATCGAGCTTGCCGAAAGGCGAACGAGGCAGCGACTCGAGGAGAACGAGCTCGTCGGGAAGCTTGTGCCGGGCGAGTCGCTCGCCAAGTCCGTGCCGGATCTCCGCCAGACCCGGCGACAGGGACCGCGTGGGCACCACGCAGGCACAGATGGCTTCGCCGAGGATGGGGTCAGGGACGGCGACGATGGCGCACTCGGCGACGCCGTTGTGCCCCGCAAGCACGGCCTCGATCTCGGCGCAGGCGACCTTCAGCCCACCGCGGTTCACGACGTCCTTGAGCCGCCCCGAAACGGTGAGGCACCCGGCGCCGTCGAGCCAGCCCAGATCGCCCGTCCGGTACCACCCGTTCGTACCCGCCGTCGGCTGGTCCCAATAGCGCACCGGAGTTGCGGTCCCGTAGGCGATCTCGCCGACCGCCCCCGGCGCCAGGAACTCCATCCGGTCGGGATCGAGAATGGCGATCGCCCCCGTGGGCGGCGTGCCCACAGGTCCCCGGAACACCGTCCGGCCGGCGGCTCCCCGGCGTATCTCGTCGCGATCGGTGGTCAGGGTTACGAAACCTTCGCTGCAGCCGTAAACGTGCATCAGCCGTGCGTCCAGCCGTGCGTAGAGCTCCTCGATGAGCACCGGAGGCGGGGGCGCCGCGGCGAAGGCGATTGCTCGCACGCTGCTCAGGGCGTCGGGTTCGTGCTCGAGGTGGCGGAGCAGAAGGGTGAGGTGGGTCGGGGTGCCGGAGAGGACGGTGGCCCGCTCCTCGCGCGCGAGACGCACCGCCGCCTGGGGCGAGAAGCGGTCGAGCGTTACCACCCTCCCTCCGCTTGCCAGCGCCATCAGCGTGAGCTTGAGTCCGAACACATGGCACACCGGCAAATACATGAGATGGACATCGGCGGGACCCGGCATGAGCCCGTCGGCGAACAGCTGCACCTTCCCCCACAGGGCCGGCAGGGTCTCGATGACGAGCTTGGGTCGGGCCGTTGTGCCCGAGGTGAGCACGAGCAGGGCGGCGTCCTCGGGAGGGCCGGGAGCCGGCGGCACCAACTCCGGAGCGGGGGTGCTCAGCAGCCCTCCGAGCGCGATCTCCTCCTCGCCGTGCTCGCCATCGACGATCGCGAGCAGCGACGGGTGTGCGGCACGGACGATGCGCAAAGGTCCGAGCGGGTCAGGCGCGTCCGCCGCAGGGGCGAAGAGAAGCACGGTGGCGCCCGTGCGGGTCACCAGCGCGCTGAGCTCCGGGCCGGTGAGATCCTTGTCGGCGCCGACATGGATCGCCCCGCACGCCCACGCCGCGCCGACGGCGACGAGGTGCTCGGGAGAAACCGGAAGCTGGCACAGCACCCGGTCTCCCGGGCGAATGCCGAGCGCCCGGTAGGACCACGAGAGCGCGAGTATGCGCTCCCACAGCACCGCATAGGTCAGCGTGCAGCCACGGTGCGTGAGGGCAGGTCGCTCGGCCCACCGCTCACACGCCTCGTGCAGCGACGAACTCAGGTCCGCCGCCGGTCGCCCGCTCGATGAGGTAAATGCGCTTGACATCTATGCAACCGACCCTGAGAAACATACCATGGTCCTCGCGTTTCCAGAGCAGAGGATCCACGACACAGAGGGAGCTGTCTTGATCACCACC
>DASZMD010000092.1:0-9819 GCA_035551955.1 Solirubrobacteraceae bacterium
TAGGCTGCGCGCCATGCGCAGCCGGATCGCCGCGTGGGCGGCCAGTTCTCTGCTCGCCGCCTGCGCGATCTCCGCGTGCGGCGGCGGGTCGTCGGGCAACGGCGTGGCCTCGAAGTCGGCCAACCAAATCGTCAGCTCCGCGCTCGCCGCCATCGACGGCGCCAAGTCCGCCCACATCGCCGGCAGCGTGGTGAGCGGAAGCACGCCGATCAGCCTCAATCTCCATCTCGTCTCCGGCCAGGGCGGCAAGGGCTCGATGTCCGAGGGTGGCCTCAGCTTCAAGATCGAAGTCATCGGTCGCGAGGTCTACATCAACGGTAGCCCCGCCTTCTGGCGGCACTTCGGCGGCGCTGCTGCCGCCACGGTGTTCCAGGGCAAGTGGCTCAAGGCACCGGCCAGCGGCCAGTTCGCCTCCCTGGCCCAGCTCAGCAACCTCCACGCCCTCCTCGGCACCGTCCTCTCCACTCACGGTGCCCTCACCAAGACCGGAACCACCTCGGTCAACGGCCAGAGCGCCGTAGGCATCCGCGACAGCACCCAGGGCGGCACCCTCTACGTCGCCACCACCGGCAAGCCCTACCCGCTCGAGATTCTCAAGAGCGGCGGCCAAGGCGGACGCATCGTCCTCAACGAGTTCGATACGCCGGTGTCGCTGACGCCCCCGACCAACGCGATCGACATCTCGAAGTTCAAGTAAGGGCGGGGCGGGGGGCCTACCCCAACCCCAGCTCCCCCTTCATCACGCTGAAGTCCAGGCGCTTGCCGGTCAGTTCGCGCAGCAGCTCCTCGGGCGACAGGCGCTGGCCGTCGCGCCACAGGGCGCGGAGGACGCCGCCGGCCTCGGGGTTCTCGAACCACGCCGGGCCGAAGCGGTCGCGCAAATGCCCCCGGAGCTGCATCTCGAGTGCCCAGGCGCGTAGGTAGGCGGCGCAGTAGAAGCCGGGATCGACATCGGCGAGGAAGGTCTGCCGCGGCCAGTCGACGCGGATGGCGGTGGAGAGCAGTTCGGCGTAGCGATCGGCGAAGGCGTCGAGCCCGCCGTCATTTGAGCCGTGGAGGTCGAGCTCGTAGGCAAACTTCGCCGTGTACCGCCTCAGGTAGACAAGGCGGTTGGCGCGGGCGTAGGCGGAGAGGGCGCCGTCGTCGTCGACGCCGAGATGCCGGCGCAGCCACTCGGGATCCTCGGTCAGGTGCTGGAAGAGGAAGGCGTAGGCCTCGGTGATGGCGTTGTCGCCGAGCATGCGGAACTCGAACGGAAGGGCAGCGTCGACGTTGGCGAAGTGCTCGGTGTGGCCGCCCTCGTGAAAGAGGGCGGCGAAGTCGTCGCGGCCGCCCACGGGCGCGATCACCAGGTACACCTCGCCGGGGACGCGGACGGGGGCGCAGAAGGCGCGCGGAGACTTCTTGGGCCGCCGCTCGGTGTCGAGGATCACGCCCGCCTGGGTGGTGACATCGAACCCGAGGGCGCGGACCGTGTCGGTGAAGCTCTCGGTCAGGTGGTCGGCGGGAAAGCTCGCGTCGGCCTCCGTGTCGCGAAAGAAGCGCGGGAGGTCGGAGCGGCGCAGCTGGTCGAAGCCGATCCCGAGCGTCCGCTGGAGCTCCGGCTCGACGATGGTGCCGTAGCTCGTCTCCGTCGCGGCCGCGAACGCCTCGGTCTGGCGGTGAAGGGCGTCGAAGTCAAGCCCCTGGAGGGACCCGCACAAGTCCCGGTAGCTCGGATATCCGAGCTCCCGTGCGAGCTCGTGCTGGCGCTCGAGGACCTCGCGGTGAAGCGGGTTGAGCTCGTGCTCGGTGAGGGACAGCCTCGCTTGCTCGATCTCCTCCCGGCGCTCGCGGTCGGGCTCGTTGGCCTGCGCGACGGCGGACTCGCGGAACCCGAGGCGCTGCCCGTAGACCTCGAGCGAGAGCTCGGCCTCCCGGCGGGCGAGCTCGGCGTCGAGGGACTTGGTGGCCTGGCCGAGATGGCCCTCGACGGCGAAGTCGAGGAGCATGCGACGCCGGCGACGCTCGTCGGTGCCCGGCGGCGGCGCCGCGGCCTGCTCGCGCAGTTCCTCGACCGCGGCGCGGGTGAACAGGCCGTCGTGCTTGGCATAGATCGCCTCGATCTCGAATTCGTCCTTGAGACCCGCGTAGTGGCGGTAGTACTCGCCCGTCAGCTCGGAAACGAACTGCTCGGCCAGCTCCCGGTACGCCTGGAGGTCCATGCGCCTGCCATCCTAGACGGGGTGACCACCGAGACAGCACCAACTCCGAGGCCCGCGCGCGGGGCCGAGCTAGAGCTCACGATCGACTCGCTCGCCTATGGCGGAGCGGGCGTCGCGCGCCGCGACGGCTACGTCGTCTTCGTCCAGGGCGCGCTCCCCGGCGATCGCGTCCGGGCCGTGGTGGGCAAGGCCAAGCGGGCCTACGCCGAGGCCCGAGCCACCGAGATCCTCGAGCCCGGGCCGGACCGCGTCCCTGCCGTGGCCGAGCATCCGGGCGCGCCTTGGCAGATGCTGCGCTACCAGCGCCAGCTCGAGGTCAAGGAGGCTCAGGTCGCCGAGGCGCTGACCCGCCTGGGCGGGATCGAGGCGCCCCGGGTCGAGCCGATCGTGCCCGCCGCCGAGACCTGGCGCTACCGGAACAAGCTCGAGTACTCGTTCGGCTCCGACGCCACCGGCCGTCTCATCTGCGGCTTCCATGCCCCTGGCCGCTGGGACGAGATCGTCGAGATCTACGATTGCCTGCTCGCCTCCGAGGAGGCAAACGCGACCCGCGAGCGCGTCGTCCAGTGGTGCCGGGCCCAGGGGTACGCGCCCTATGACCGGCGCACCGGCGAGGGCCTGCTCCGCAACCTGGTGGTGCGCGAGGGTCGGCGCACCGGGCAGCTCCAGGTTCGGCTGGTGACGGCGCCGGGCCCGCTCGACGCCCCCGGTCTCGCCACCGCGGCGGACTGCGCCGGGGTGATGTGGACCCGGACCGCGAGTGCGGGCGAGACGACCGCGGGCGGAGAGACCGAGCTCGTCTCGGGTGCTGACTATCTCGACGAGGAAATCGGCGGGATCCGCGTCCGCATCTCGCCCGAGGCGTTCTTCCAGACCAACACCGAGATGGCCGAGCGCCTCTACGCGATCACCGTCGACCGCGCGCAGCTGTCGGGCTTCGAGCGTGTGTACGACCTGTTCTGCGGGATCGGGACGATCGGGCTGCTCATGGCCCCCCGCGCCGCCGAGCTGTGGGGACTCGAGGTCATCCCCGCGGCCGTCTCCGACGCGATCGCCAACGCCAAGCTCAACGAGATCGAAGGCGCGCACTTCTTCGCCGGGGACGTGCGCCTGGCCCTGCGCGAGCTTGTCTCGAAGGCCGGGCGACCGGATGTGCTCGTCGTCGACCCGCCCCGCGCCGGCCTCTCCCAGAAGGTCGTGCGCCGGATTATCGAAGCCTCGCCACGCCGGATCGTCTACGTCTCCTGCAATCCCACCACCCTCGCGCCCAACGTCGCCCAGCTCATCGAGGCCGGCTATGGCCTCGGTCCCGTGCAGCCCGTCGACATGTTCCCCCAGACGCCGCACATCGAGTGCGTGGCAGTCCTGGACCGTAGGGTCTGACTGCCGATGCGAGCGGCGACCATCCGCGACGGGGAGCTGCACGTCCTCGAGCACCCCGACCCCGAGCCCGGCGGCGAGGAAGTCCTCGTACGCGTCAGGGCCGCGGGCCTCAACGGCGCCGACATGCTCCAGCTCCGCGGCCGCTACCCGGCCCCTCCCGGAGTGCCGCAGGACATCCCCGGGATGGAATTCGCCGGTGAGGTGGCGGTCCTTGGACCCAAGGCCACCCGCTTCTCCGCGGGGGATCGGGTGATGGGAATCGTCGGGGGCGGCGCGCAGGCCGAGCTCGTGGTCGCGCACGAGCGCGTGCTCATGCCCGTGCCCGACAATCTGTCGTGGGAGGAGGCGGGCGGCGCGCCCGAGGTGTTCACGACCGCCCACGACGCCCTCTGCACCCAGGCCGGCCTCCGGACCGGCGAGCGCCTGCTCGTACACGGAGCTGCAGGCGGGGTGGGGACGGCGGCCGTTCAGCTCGGTCACGCGCTCGGTGCGCGCGTCACCGCCACGGTGCGCCGGGAGGAGTTGCGCGACGAGGTCGCCGCCCTGGGGGCGGAGGCGATCGCCTGCGAGGACTTCGCCGCCCACGGCCCCTTCGACGTGATCCTCGAGCTCGTCGGCGCGCCCAACCTGGCGGAGAACGTGAGCGCTCTCGACACCGCCGGCCGGATCACCGTGATCGGCATCGGGGGCGGGGCCAAGGCCGAGCTCAACCTCGCCCTCCTCATGGCCAAGCGCGCGCGTATCTACAGCTCGACCCTGCGCTCGCGGCCCCTCGAGGAGAAGGCGCTCACCGCCCGGGCGGTCGAGCGCTCGGTGCTGCCCCTGCTCGCCTCCGGCGCCGTCAAGGTGCCGATCGCCGCCACCTATCCGCTGGACCGGGTGGCGGAGGCCTACGAGCGCTTCGTGGCCGGGGGCAAGCTCGGCAAGATCGTGGTGCTCGTCAACTAACCCTCGAAGCCCGCTTCCTCGTCGCCGAGGGGCACGACCTCGTCGGCGTGGATCGAGCACAGCGCCGGGCCGCCGGACTCGAGGACCGCCTGCATCTCGGCCGAGGTGAGCTTGGCCCCGCATTCCTGGCAGCGGTCGCTGAGCTCCTCGTTGGTGTGCTCCTCGAGACCCACGCGTTGCCAGTCTTACCACTGCGCTCGGTCTCTAATCGCCGGTCCTAGTACGGCGGCAGGTCCGCCCACCACTGCCCGAGGACGCGGAAGGAGGACCAGAAGGCGCGCTTGGCGCTCTCCTCGTCGAGCGCCTCATCAATACTGGGGACGACCAGGGCCTCGATCGTGGGCGTGAGCCGCTGGAGCACCCCCAGATCGGGGCTGAGCGGGCGCGCGAGCGGGATCTCGAGGTCGTTGACCACGCTCCGGGCGTCCTCGCCCATGACCACGACGATCTTGGGCTGGACGATGGCCAGCTCCTCGACGAGGCGGGCGATGCACGCCGGGTCCGCCATCACCGGATCGATCACCGGGCACTTCACGCACAGCGTTCCGTAGACCACGAGCGGGTCGATCTGCAGGCGCTTGAGCGACTTCATCAGCGCGTTGCCGGTGCGGCCGTAGAAGGCGACGCCCTCCTCGACCTCGGCGGGCCGGGGCGAGTACTTGATCAGGAAGACGTCGGCCTGGGGGTGCCCGGACCCCAGCACGGGCATCAGGTTGCCGCGCGGGCAATGCGGACAGCCCTGGATCTCCCGGGTCAGCGTGTTGAGCTCGCGGATCGCGCGCTCGAGATATTTCTCGCGGATCTCGTCGTCGGTCGCGGGCACCCCCCCACGATTGGACGGCGCGCCTGCTTGTCCTTGTGCGTGCATCAAGGCTTGCGCGTCGCGCGCCGGACTCGGCGCTCACGCGAAGCGCGGCGGGCAGGCGCCGGTAAAGCCCGTGTCTGCAGGAACTTCAGGGCCTGGACGTAGAGCAGGCTGGCGGGATTGCGGACGATATCGGCGTCGCGCAGCGCCGCCATGAACTCCTCGGGGCCGTCGAAATCATGCATCCGGATACGGACCGAGCCGAGTCCCTGGGGGACGTGTGCATCCGAACCCGCACCGGCAGGTATGCGGTACTTGGCGGCGAAGCGGACCGCCTCCTCGTTGAACTCGGCGATGGCCACGCGGGGGTTGAACACCTCGATGGCATCGACATCGTCGAGCACGTCGAGAAGGTGCTCGTAATCGGGCACCGAGTGCAAGCGGTCGAAGGGGTGGGGGACGTAGACGAGGCCGCCCTGGCGCTTGATCTCGGCGATCGTCTCCTGGAGGGTCATGCCGCGCGGGATCTTCTCCTCGATGAACAGCCCGATGACCTCGCCCTGGTCGGCGGTCTTGACCTCCTCGGCCACGATCACCTTGACGCCGTCGGCCTTATCCCGGGCGTCGTGCGCGCCCGAGATCTCGTTGTGGTCGGTCACCGCGATCGCCCCGAGGCCCCGGATCCGTGCGTGGGAGAGCAGCACCTCGACCGGGGTCGCGCAGTCGTAGGAGTGGTCGGTGTGCATGTGGAGGTCGACGTCGATGAAGGGCCGCGAGGCGAGCCGCTTGCGGACCGGGGCCGGGACGCCGTCGACGTGGCGCCGCGCGCTCAGCGCCGTGTAGATGTCCTCGAGCTCGTCGGTTACGCGCCCCCACGAAAGGCGCGCGCGCAGAGGGTCGGCGCGCGCCTGGCGCTCCGCGCGCAGCTCGGGATCGGCGATCAGGCTCGTGAGGTGGGCAGCGAGGGTCACGGCGTCGCCGGGCTCGAATTCGAGCCCGTACTCGCCCTCGGAGAGGAGCTCGTCGTAGGAGGCCAGGCGCGAGGTGACCGGCACCGCACCGGCGGCGAGCGCCCGCACCAGCGTCGCCGGCGTCGGGCGGATCCCCTCCGAGGCGAGGACGACGATGTCGGCCTCGGCGAGGACCTCGGCCTCGGTGCGCTCGGCGCCGACGAAGCGCACCCGCTCGATGAGGTCTCGACGCAGCGTCGCCGGGGCCGCCAGGGTGCGCGAGGACCACACCGTGACCCGCCACTCGGGATCGACGGGGAGGGCACGGAGCGCGCGCAGGAGTACGCGCAGGGCCATGCGCTCCTCCTCGGCGATCATCACGATCTCCACCGGGCCACTGCGCGCCCGCGGCTCGGCCGGCTCGCCCCCGGGCATGATCACCCGGTAGTCACCGGGGAAGTAGCGCTGGACGAGGTCTCTGGTGGCCGTGAAGCTCGCGGTGCGCGCATCGAGGCGGCTGAACAGGAGCTCGACGAGGGGGCGCGCCAGCTGGGTGGAGAGGATCCGCTCGGTGGGGGCGTGGAAGCTCCCGACGTTAAGTGCCCGTGAGTGGCGCAGGGCGACGCTCGCGGCGCTGGGCGCGAACGGCTCGTGAACGTGGACGACGTCGAGGGGGAGGGCGGTGAGCGCGTCCTCGATCGTCCGTGCCACGTCGACGGGCAGCGATGACGCGCGCCGTCTCGCCGCCGCTGAGGGCAGGACCTCACCCACGCCGAGGACGAGCGGCGTGCCCTCGGCGCGTCCGAGCAGGTGCTCGGGCTGCTCGCGCGCCGCTCGGATCTCCCGCCGGGAGTCGCGCACCAGGGCACTGGAATTCGAAGGGGCGATCACCACCACGCGGTGCCCGCGCGCCCCGAGCTCGTTGGCGACGCGCTCGACGTACTCGTTGACCTCGTTCGTCGCCTCCCATGCGAACGGCGTCACCTGCGCGATGGCAAGGCGCTCCGGGGTCACGCCGGCCAGGATAGAGCCCGGCTACTTCTTGGCGGGGGCGCGGCGCGCCGGCGTGGGCGCCGGGGCCGCGGCCGGCTCGCGGGCGTACTTGGCGATGAAGCGCTCGGTGAGCTCACGCGCCTGCTCGTCGGGGCGCTGGTGCATCGGCGACTTCATCAGGTAGGAGCTCGGCCCGTCAAGCTGGCCGCTCAGGCCGTGGTCGAGTGCGAGCTTGCAGCAGCGCACCGCGTCGATGACGATGCCCGCCGAGTTGGGCGAGTCCCACACCTCGAGCTTGAGCTCGAGGTTGAGCGGCACGTCGCCGAAGGCCTGGCCCTCCATTCGGATGTGGGCCCACTTGCGGTCGGTGAGCCAGGGGACATAGTCCGAGGGTCCGACGTGGACGTCGCCGCTCGGCAGGTCGTGCCCCATGACCGAGGTGACGGCGTTGGTCTTGGAGATCTTCTTGGACTCCAGGCGCTCACGCTCGAGCATGTTGTAGAAGTCCATGTTGCCGCCGACGTTGAGCTGGGAGGTGCGCTGCATCCTCACCCCGCGCTCGTGGAAGAGGCGAGCGAGCGTACGGTGGACGATGGTGGCGCCGACTTGCGACTTGATGTCGTCGCCGACGATGGGGACGCCAGCCTTCTTGAAGCGCTTGTCCCAGTACTGCTCGCGGGCGATGAACACGGGGATGCAGTTGACGAAGCCGCAGCCCGCCTCCAGCACCTGCTCGACGTACCACTTCGTCGCCTCCTCGGAGCCGACGGGAAGGTAGGAGACGACGACGTCGGTCTTGGTGTCCTGGAGGATCTCGACGATGTCCGCGGTGGGTCCGGGCGCCTTGGTGATCTTCTCCTTGAGGTACTTGCCGAGACCATCGTGGGTCATCCCCCGCTGCACCTCGACGCCGAGCTTGGGCACCGAGTCGACGAACTTGATCGTGTTGTTCTGGCCGGAGAAGATCGCCTCTGAGAGATCCGTGCCGACCTTGTCGGCGTCGATGTCGAAGGCGGCCGTGAACTCGATGTCGCGGACGTGGTAGCCGCCGAGGTCGACGTGCATCAGCCCCGGGACCTGCTCGGAGGGGTCGGCGTCCTTGTAGTAGTTGACGCCCTGGACGAAGGCCGACGCGCAGTTGCCGACGCCGACGACGGCGACGCGGACCTTCTCGGACTGGTAGCGCGCGGCGCCGTTTGTGGAGGCGGCGCCATTGCTCGCGGCGCTGCCGTTGCTGTGCTCCTTGATCACGAGTGCGATGTCCTTTGCGGGGGCGCGATGGCCCGGTCTAGGAAGAGCCCGCGGGCCTCCCTGCTTCTAAGGGACGACGGCCGGCGAGGGACCGCACCGTCTCGCCAGACACTACTCCGCGAGTCGCGGAAGGTCACACCGCCAATTGGCCGCGGACGTGCCAGATGCGCTGCACGACGGTGATCACGCTGAGCGCGGCGAGCACGTAGACGGCCGGCTCGAGCAGGTGGAAGTCGCCGAGCGACGCGCCGCGCGCGAAGATCAGGCCGATCGAGAGGATCACCACCCGCACGGGCCGAGTCGCGATCCCGACCTTGCACTCGACCCCGAGCGCCTCGGCGCGGGCGCGCGTGTAGCTGACCATCAGCGAGGCGAGCACGGCGACGACGACGCCGGCCGCGGCCGCTCTGTTTCCCTGCTCTGCGAAGTAGCCGGCCACGGCGGTCAGCACGATGCCCTCCTCGATGCGGTCGAGCGTCGAGTCCAGGAACGCTCCGAACGGCGTGCCCTTGCCCGACATGCGCGAGTAGCGACCGTCGAGCGTGTCCATGACCGAGCCGACGACGAAGGCGACGCCGCCGAGGAAGAACAGGCGTTCCCAGACGAGCACGGCGGCCAGCACGTTCAGTGCCAGCCCGGTGAGCGAGATCGTGTTCGGGGTCAGGCGCGACTCGATCAGGCGGTTGCGGACGAGCTCGCGGCGCTGGCCCTGCCCGATCGGGGCGCGCACCGGTCTGTTCCCGGCGGGCCCTGCTCGGCGCCGTCCCCGGCGCGAGGGGGCATGCTGCCTTGGCGGCACGGGTCTCGACGCTACCCGCTGGCCGTGAGTCGTGGGGTGACGCCGGCGAAGCGCCAGACGGCCGGACGCGCCCGTGCCAGCCAGCTCGCCCCGTAGGCCGACGCGCCCGCCGTCATCGCCCCGAGCACGGCGTCGAGGATGAAGTGGTTCGCCGTGACGATGATCACGAAGGCCATCATGAAGGGGTAGACGGTCCACGCCACACGCGCGAGCGGCGTGCGTACGAGCCGCGCGAGCGTCCAGCCGATCATCAGCGCGAAGGCGACGTGCATCGAGGGCACGGCAGCGTACAGGTTCGTCAGCGCGCTGATCGACGAGTCGTGGTTGCTGATCGTCACGTGCGTGAGGTCCGAGACGCTGTCGACGAAGCCCCACTCGGGCATGAAGCGCGGCGGCGCGGTCGGGAACACCACGTAGCCGATCAGCGCGATTCCCATCGCGATCATGAACATGTTCCGCACGAAGTAGAAGCTCTTGTTGTGCTTC
>DASZMD010000093.1:0-7535 GCA_035551955.1 Solirubrobacteraceae bacterium
GCCCCGACACGCCGGTGATCGCCACCGGTGGTCTCGCCCCCGCCGTCGTCCCTTTCATCCTCGAGACGATCGACGTGGTCGACGAGCTCCTCACGCTCACGGGGCTGCGCCTGATCTACGAGCGCAACGTGAGCTGACTAGTGGTCCCCGTCGTAAGTACGGTCGCACCGAGAGGTGCAACTGGCGGATGCCGGGGGAGGACGCAGGAGCCGACGCGCAGCAGCGCTGCGCGAGGTGACGAGGACGATGCCAGGCGCCGCCAGGGGCGCCTCGAATGCGAGCGTATTTGCGACGGTGACCACTAAGCCCGTTAGACGAGCTCTGGGCTCATCGCCGCGCCGGCCTCCGTCTCGGCGGGCTCCGGAGGCTCGCCGTCCTCGGGGGGGACGGCCCCGCGTCTGAGCGCGATCCCGAACGCCAGCACGGCGCCTGCGGCCTGGACGGCGAGGACGACGGCGGCGAACCCGGCCGGCTTGCGGCTCGCGTGCAGGAGCAGCAAGGGCTCGGCCACCGCCACGGCCGCGAGGACGATGAGGAACCAGAACCGCTTGAGCGCGAGCATGTACTGGATCGCCAGGTAGGTCGCGGCGAGCACGGCGAAGGCGAGGCCGAGGATGAAGAGCGCGCCCGAGGCCTTGGTCTTCGACTTCCCGAAGGCGAGCTCGAGGAGCAGGTGCGGCGCCGCCGCGAAGATGAGCAGGCAGGGGACGGCGACGACGGCGATGATGGCGAGCGCGCGCGCCAAAACCGGACGCGGATCCTCCCCGGCGGCGCGCCGGCGCGAGACCTCGGGGACGAGATAGAAGCCGGCGCCCATGGCCACCCAGATCACCACCTTGGCGGCGACCCCGGCGGCGCTGTAGGAGCTCGCCATCGAGGAGGAGAAGCGGTGCTTGGCGGCGATGATGTCGATGTTCTGGAGCACGGCGATCACCGCCAGAGCGGCGATCGGCGCCCACGCCCGCTTGACATGGAGCCACAGGCTGAGCGCCGGGCCCTTGCCCGGCACCGGCAGACCCACGTCCTTGTGGATCACCGCCATGCAGTACAACGACATGACCACGAACGACAGAGGCGTCCCCAGGTAGGCACCGGTCACGCCCAGTCCGGCGACGGCAAGGATGGCGCCGATGATGAGCCGGGCCGTCTGCTCGCCGACCAGGCTGAGGCCCACGGTGCGGTAATCGCCCGTGCCCTGGAGCACGCCGCGGAGGATGGTGAGCAGGAGGTACAGGCACCCGGCGGGGATGCCGAGAGCAGCCGCCCACTCCTGCTTGACGCCGACGGCGTTGGCGATCGGATGGCGGAAGAGGACGGAGAGGATGCTCATCACCAGTGTGAACACGAGGATGGCCCGCGTCCAGCTGCGTACGGTGGCGGCGAGATCGGGGCCCACGCCGAGGTGGCCGAGCACGCCTTCGCGCGCGGTGGCCACCTGCATGGCGTAGCCGGCGACGGCGAGAATGAGGAAGTAGCTGATCAGCGCCGCGAGCGACCCGTAGTCGCCCACGAGGCGCACGAAGACGACGGTCGAGCCGAGAGCGATGACATTGTTGATCATCATCGCCACCGCCAACCAGGACGCCTTGGCGGTCTCGGATCCACGCAGGTTCGCCAGCATGGGCCCGTAGCGCTGCCGAAGACTCATCGCTCAAATCACGGTAGCGAAGCGGGGTGTCGGCAGGTCGCGCGCAGGCGCGTGGGGCGCCGCCCCGTCCTCTATGGTTCCGCCCCGGCAATGCTCCGTCCCCGGCCTCTTGCGACCGTCCTGGCAGCGCTCGCGCTGGTGGCCGGTGCGCTCCTCTTCGCCCCGTTCGCGTCCACCCGGAGCGGGGCGCAGCGCTTGACTCCGATGCCGCCGGTGACGCTGTCCCCGCCCGCCGCCACCCCGGTCTCGACGCCCGTCGCCACCGCCCCGCCGCGCCTCCCCAAGACGGGGCTCAACGCCGCGCTGGTGGCCCTCGTCGGTCTCGGGCTTCTCACCTCCGGGGTGGTCCTGCGGCCGCGGCGGCGCCGGGCACCGTCACGTCGCCGCGGGTGACCCGGCGCCTGGAGACCGAAGGCCCCGAGCAGACCGAAGCGCTCGGCGCCGAGCTGGCCGCCACCCTCGCCCCCGGAGATGTCGTCCTCGTCGAGGGCGAGCTCGGGGCGGGCAAGACCACCTTCGTCCGCGGCGCCGCCCGTGCCCTCGGGGTCACCGACCCGGTCACCAGCCCCACCTTCACCATCGGCCAGCGCTACCAGGGAAGGGTGCCCGTCTCCCACCTTGACCTGTACCGCCTGGGGGGAGCCCTCGACGGCGAGGATCCCGCCCTCCTCGCCGACTACCTGGGACCCGACACGATCGCCTTCGTCGAATGGCCCCAGGGGGGCGAGGAGGCGCTCGGCGCCCTCGCCAGGGTCGCTCGCCGAGTCCGGCTCGCGCACGCCGGGAACGACCGCCGGGCGGTGGAGATCGAGTGAGGATCGTCGCCTTCGACACCGCGACGAACGCCACCACGGTGGCCGTTCGCGACCCGGAGGCCGGCCTCGAGCTCGAGCTCCGTGACGACCCCGCGCCCGGGGCGCGGCCCGGGCACGCCACCCGGCTGCTTCCCCTGCTCGCCGAGCTCCTCGAGCGAGCGGGCGGCGGCTGGGAAGCCGTCGACCGGCTCGCCGTCGGCGTCGGCCCGGGGACCTTCACCGGTCTGCGGATCGGGGTGGCCACCGCGCGCGCCCTCGCGCGCGCCCGCGAGATCCCGCTCGTCGGAGTCTCGAGCCTCGAGGCGCTCGCCGCCGGGGCCGCCACCCCCGAGGGCGCACAGGAGTTCGCGCCCGTCGTGCTCGCCGTCATCGACGCCCGGCGTGGCGAAGCCTTCGCGGCGGCGTGGCGCGGTCAGGAGCGACAGCTCGAACCGAGCGCACTCGGGCCGCAGGCGCTCGCGCACGGCGCCGCGAGACTCGCCGCCTATGGCGTCATCCCGCTGGCCATCGGCGACGGGGCGCTACGATTCAGGGACCAGCTCGCGGTCGCGGGAGCGGCGGTGCCGCCCCCCGATTCGGAGCTGCATCGCATCACCGCCATCAATCATTGCCGGCTCGCGGCCGGTCTCCCCGCCACCTCGCCGGCCCAGGTAGAGCCGGCGTACCTTCGAGCACCGGACGCGGAGATCGCGTATCGCGAGCGTCACCGGGGACAGAAGTGACAGACGAGCCCATCACGATCCGCCGACTTGGCTATTCGGATCTCCCACAGGTGATCGCCGTCGAGCGACGGGCATTCCCGACCCCGTGGTCGCTCGCCATGTTCGTGCTCGAGCTCTCCAAGCCCTCTGGCGTGTGCCTGGCCGCGACGATCGACGACGAGCTCGTCGGCTACCTGATCTGCTCGCGCTACGACGACGTGTGGCACCTGATGAACGTCGCCGTCGATCCCTCCCGGCGCCGGCGCGGGGTGGGGAGCGCGCTGCTCGCCGAGATGCTCGAGCGCGCCGGCCTCGGCCAGGGCCGCTACACGCTCGAGGTTCGCACCTCGAACCTCGGCGCGATCAGGCTCTACGAGCAGTTCGGGTTCGCCGCCGCCGGCACGCGCCGGCGCTATTACCAGGACACGGGCGAGGACGCCGTGATCATGTGGCGGGTTCCCGCCGCGGAGATGGACGCCGGCGACAAGCCCGACGACGTCCGCGGCGCCGCGTCGGCGTAACGCTCGAGCCCCGTGATCCTCGCGATCGAGACCAGCTGCGACGACACGTGCGCCGCCGTGGTCAGCGCCGAAGGTGAGATCCGCTCCAACGTGATCTCCTCCCAGGGGATCCACGACCGCTACGGCGGCGTGGTCCCGGAGATCGCCTCCCGCCAGCACCTCGACCTCGTCGGCCCGGTGATCGAGGACGCGCTCGGCCGGGCCGGGACTGACCTGCCGGCGATCGACCGGGTGGCGGTGACGCAGGGACCGGGACTGGTGGGGGCGCTGCTCGTCGGCGTGGCCACCGCCAAGGCCCTCGCCGCCGCGCACGCGCTCCCGCTCGTCGCCGTCGATCACCTGCACGGGCACGTGGCCGCGAGCTGGCTGGGCCCCGAGCCCTTCGCGCCCCCCTTCGTCAGCCTCGTGGCCAGCGGCGGCCACACCCTGCTCACCCACGTCACCGATCACGGCCCCGATGCCGAGCTCCTCGGCCAGACCCTCGACGACGCGGCCGGGGAGGCATTCGACAAGGGCGCCCGCCTCCTCGGCCTCGGCTATCCCGGCGGCCCCGCGCTCGAGCGCCTGGCGCGCGACGGGGATCCCTTCGCCTACGACTTCCCCACCGGGACGGGGGTGGCCGGCCTCGACTTCTCCTTCGCCGGGCTGAAGACCGCGCTCCTCTACCGGGTGCGTGACCTCGGCGAGGCGGAGACCGAGCGACGCCGCGCCGACCTCGCCGCCTCCTACCAGCGGGCGATCGTGGAGGCGCTCGCGACCCGCGCCGAGCGCGCGCTCGCGCACACCGGGCTCGCCCGCCTGGCCGTCGGCGGGGGCGTCGCCGCCAACGGCGCCCTGCGCGAGCGGCTCCGGGGACTCGGCGCCGAGCTCGACGTCCCCCCGATGTCCCTGTGCACCGACAACGCGGCGATGATCGCCAGCGCGGCGCGCTACACCGAGGCGCTGCCCTACCCCGACTACCTGGCCCTCGACGTGTTCGCGAGCGGGGAGCGCCGGCGGTGAGGAGCGTGGTGCTCTACGGGCGGGCAGGGTGCTGCCTGTGCGACGACGCTCGGGAGGTGCTCGAGCGCGTCCGCGCCCGTCACCCCTTCGGGCTCGAGGAGCGCGACATCGAGCAGGACGACGCGCTCCTGCGCGCCTACCTCGAGCGCATCCCGGTGGTAACCATCGACGGTGCGGAGGCCTTCGAGCTCTTCGTCGACGAGGCGGAGCTGACCCGGCGGATCGCTAGAGTGCATCAGCGATGAACTACATGGTGCGTCGCGGTGACGACCGCGCCCCAGAGAGCGGCGGCGAAAAGGCCGGAGTGGCCACGGGGGAGAAGCTCTCGCTCGGCGTCGCTGCCCGGCTCTCGCGCTACCTGCAGGTCCTCACCCAGGCTCGCAAGATGGGCAAGGACACGATCTCCTCGCAGGAGCTCTCGGAGTACACGCACGTCAACTCGACCCAGATACGGCGCGATCTGTCGGGATTCGGGAAATTCGGCAAGCGCGGAGTCGGCTACAGCATCGACTCGCTGGTGTCGCAGATCAGGACCATCCTCCACACCTCGGGCCAGCACAACATCGCCCTCTTCGGTGCCGGGCACCTCGGTACCGCGATCGCCGCCTCCGACATCTTCGCCGACCACGGCTTCCGGGTCGTGGCCGTGTTCGACGTAGACGAGGACAAGGTCGGCACCCCCGTCGGTCCCCACACCGTGCGCCACAACGACGACCTCAAGACCGTCGTCGAGGACGAGGAGATCGTCGTCGCCGTCCTCGCCGTGCCCTCCTCGGCGGCTCAGGCGCTCGCCGACGCCGTCGTCGAAGCCGGGGTGCGGGTCATCTTCAATTACTCCGAGGCGCTGCTCCAGGTGCCGCCCGAGGTAACCGTCCACACCTCGAGCCCCGCCGTCGACCTCCTCTATGCGCTGTACTTCTATCTCACGTAAGTGAGCGCCGCCCCAAAGTGCAGCTCGACGTCGACACTGCTCGCGCAGCCTTCGCTCAGGCAACCGATTTCACGGTCGGCCTCGAGGAGGAGTTCGCGCTGCTCGATCCGGGGACGCTCGACCTCGTCCCCCGCTTCGAGGAGCTCCGCGACGCCGCCGCCGCCACCGACCCCGTGCTCGCGGCGTCGATCGCCGGCGAGCTGATCTCCTCGGAAATCGAGATCCGCTCCGGCCGGGGCGACGATCTGGCCGCCGCCGTCACCGCCCAGCGCGACCGCCGCCGGCGGCTCTTCGCGCTCGCCGCCGAGCGGGGAATCGCCCTCGGCGCCAATGGCACCCACCCCTGGGCCGACTACCGCCAGCAGCGCATCATCGACACCGAGCACTACCACCGGGTCGAGAGCGAGCTCAAGTACGTCGCCTGGCGCAACAACACCTTCTCGGTGCACGTCCACGTCGGGGTCCGCGACGGCGACCGTGCCGTCGCCGTCTGCGACCGGCTGCGTCCCGTCCTGCCGCTGATCCTCGCCGTCTCCGCCAGCTCGCCCTTCCTCGACGGACGCGACTCGGGGCTGCACAGCGCGCGCACACAGATCTTCACCAAGAGCTTTCCCCGCTGCGGCGTGCCCGACGCCTTCGGCGACTGGGACTCCTTCGCCGCCTACATCGATTTCCTGCGTCGCACCCGCTCGGTGGTCGAATACACCCAGGTGTGGTGGTCGGTGCGTCCGCATTTCTCCTTCGGGACGGTGGAGGTGCGGATCTGCGACGCGCAGCCGACGGCGGCCGAGTCCGAGAACCTCGCGGCGCTCATCGTCGCCTGCGTGGCCCAGGCGGCGCGAGACTACGACAACGGGCGCCGGGTTGCAGATCCGCCCGGGCGGCTTATCGAGGAGAACATGTGGCGTGCCCTGCGCTACGGCATGGACGGCAAGCTCATCGACCTCGAACGCGTCGAGGAGCGGCCGGCGGCGGCGGAGATCGAGCGCCTGCTCGAATGGACGGCGCCCGCGTGCGCTGAGCTCGGCCTCGACGTCACCCTCCCCGAGCTCAATGGCTCCCAGCGCCAGCGGCGGATGATCGATGCGGGGACGAGCATGGCCGAGATCTACGCCGCCTCGGTGGCCGAGACGCGGGCGACGTACGCCCACAGCGCCATCGCGGAGACCGGCCGTTTACGATAGACAGGGCCCGTGAGCGCACCCGAACAACCGAGCGAAGAAGAGCTCCGCGCCGCCTACGAAGCGGAGATGAAGCGGCTGCGGGTCGAGCAGGTCCTGCTCGAAAGCGTGGTCTCCCTGGTCAACCTCGGGATGCGGCGCACCGGGCTCGCTCCCGGTACCGAAGCCGAGCGCGATCCCGCTCAGGTCCACCTCGCGATCGAGTCGGTTCGGGCGCTGGTCCCGATCATCGAACAGGTCCTCCCCGAACAGGCGGGACCGATCCGCGACGCCGTCTCCCAGCTCCAGCTCGCGTTCGTGAAAGTCGGCGGCCAGGCGGCCGCCGACGCGGGCCCGGAGGCCGCCGATCCCGGCGAGCCGGCCGCGGCCGACACGGCCACCGCTCCGCCTCCGAGGCCCCCCGAGCCCGAACCCTCCAAGCCCGGTGAGCCGGGACCGGCTCAGCGCAGCGGGCGGCTGTGGATTCCCGGTCAGTAGCGGGGGCTTCGGCCCGCGGTCCCGCCGTCGGTAGGACATTCCGCCGCGCGGGCCGGTAGACTCGCGCGCTCCAGGGCCCCCTCCGAGTCAAACGGGTAGAGGGCCCTTCTCACTTGTTCGGGCGCGCCTGTGGGCTTGCGCCTTTCTCTCGATCTGAACTTGCTCTCCGGAGGACCACTTGTCTAGCTTTCTGACGCACCATGGCGTCCTGGTCGCGCTTGTGGGCGCAGCCGCCGCCATCCTTTACGGCGCTGTCACG
>DASZMD010000094.1:0-10788 GCA_035551955.1 Solirubrobacteraceae bacterium
TCTTGCCCAGGGGCGTGCTCGGGGTGTGATGGTGCACGTGGTAGTGGAGCATGTCGTAGGCGAGGTAGCCGGCCAGGAAGCCGGCGGCGAAGGGGAGGAAGGCGGGGCTGCCGAGCACGGCGTAGAAGGCCCACAGGAAGAGGGCCGCCAGGGGCACGCTCACCGAGGGGGGCATCACCAGGCGGAGCGGGTCGTTGGGGTGGTCGTGGTGGACGCCGTGGATGATCCAGTGCAGGCGGGCTCCGATGCCCTTCTCGGGCTCGAAGTGGAAGACCACGCGGTGCAGCCAGTATTCGGTCAGCGTCCAGAACACGTAGCCGCCGACGATCCATGCCGGCGTTGCCCAGCCCACGCCGTGCACGAAGCCCTCCACGAGGAGGAAGGCAATGGTGGGGATGAAGAGGATCGGCGGGACGCTCGGGTGGACGCGCGAGAGCTTGTCGAGCAGGTCGGAGTCGAACATCCGCGGCGAGGCGCGGAGCTTCTCGGCGCGGCTCGCGGCCGCGAGATCATCTGCCGACTTGATCGCCATAGCCCAGCAAAGAATACCTCTCCGGCTCGGCCGGTAACCGAATCGCGCCGAGGCGGCGCGGGTCAGCCGAGGTTGGCGTCGGGCTCGTCGGGCTTGGGCTCGACGGGCGCCGCGAGCACGATCTGGCTCCGGGCGACGGCGATGAAGTCGCGGTGCTCGGCGCGCCGCTCACCGTTCAGGGGCGTGAGGTCGACATCGGTCAGAGCGATGAAGTCGCGCTCACCGGCGTTCAGGAAGTCGGTCAGGCGGCTGCGGTAGCCGTCGCGCGGCAGGCGCAGCAGGCCGCTGATCCGGTAGCGCGCGGTTTCCAGCACGACTCGCTCATCTTTGTGCTCCACCCCGGCGACGATACCGATTCACGGGTGGGTAAGGGTGCCATCCTTGGACACATGGGCAGCCGTGCACCGGACCGGTGGTGGTACATCCGTCGGGCCCAGAACCGCAAGCCGGCGACGTATCGGTGTCCCTTGTGCCACCGCTACCTGCCCGCGCTCTCCGAGCACATGCTGATCGCTCCCGAGGGCGACAGCTCGCGCCGGCGCCACGCCCACACCGGCTGCGTGATGGCGGCGCGCAAGGCGGGACGGCTGCCGACGCGTGAGGAATGGCTGGCCACGCAGCCGCGCCCCGAGGGGCGCCTGCGCGCCCTCATCGGGCGCCTTCGGCGCTAGGGTAGCCAGCCATGGCGCGCGATCTCCGACTCGGCGTCAACGTCGGCTACTGGTCCTCGGGGCCTCCTGCGGGCGCGGCCGAGATGATCGCCGAGGCCGAGACGCTCGGCTACGACTCGCTGTGGACGGCCGAGGCCTACGGCTCGGACGCGCTCATGCCGCTGGCGTGGTGGGGAGCTTCGACGCAGCGACTCAAGCTCGGGACCGGCATCGTCCAGATCTCGGCCCGCACTCCGGCCGCCACGGCAATGGCGGCGATGACCCTGGACCACCTTTCAAATGGCCGCGTGATCCTCGGGCTCGGCGTGTCCGGACCCCAGGTCGTCGAGGGCTGGTACGGACAGCCGTTCGCCAAGCCGCTCGCGCGGATGCGCGAGTACATCAGCATCCTCCGCCAGATCTGGGCGCGTGAGGGACCGGTCGTCAACGATGGGCCCCACTATCCGCTCCCGCTCCCCGGGACCGAGCTCGGCAAGCCCCTGAAATCGACCATCCACCCGCTGCGCGAGCACATTCCCATCTTCCTCGCCGCCGAGGGCCCCAAGAACATCGCCCTCGCGGGCGAGCTGTGTGACGGCTGGCTGGCCCTGTTCTACTCGCCCCACCACGACGAGTTCTACCGCCAGGCGCTGAGCGAGGGCCTGGCACGTGCCGGTGCCCGGCGTACCGGCGAGGCACCCTTCGAGGTCACGGCCGGCGTGCCCCTGATCGTGACCGACGACGTCGAGGCGACGGCCGACGCCATGCGGCCCATGTACGCCCTGTACTTCGGAGGCATGGGCGCCAAGGGCACGAACTTCCACGCCAATGTGGCGATCCGGATGGGCTACGAGGCCGAGGTGGCAAAGATCCAGGAGCTCTACCTCTCCGGCCACAAGGCCGAGGCCGCGGCCGCCGTACCCACCGAGCTGATCGAGAAGCTCACCCTGATCGGACCCAAGGAGAAGATCCGCCACGACCTCGAGGCGTGGCGGGACTCGATCGTCACCACGCTGCTCATCGCCGGCGACCCGGCCACCCTGCGTACCGCCGCCGAGCTCGTCCTCGGCTAGAGCCGAGGGTCCGTCGGGACTACAATCGCTACCGAAAGCGGGTCTCACCGGTGGCCCGCGTGACGCGTGTCGGGGGGCATGCGGGCAGGAGAGCAGATGACGAAGATCGGCGCGCTCGACCGCTACGTCTCACGCGCACTGCTGCGGCATCTGACGGACGCGCCGCAGGAGCCGGCGCGGACGCTCGCGGGCACGGTGGTGTTCACCGACCTGTCGGGGTTCACGCGCCTGTCCGAGCGCCTGGCCCGGCAGGGGCGGGAGGGGGCGGAGAACCTCCTCGACACCATCAACTCGAGCTTCTCGGCGCTGCTCGCGGACGCCTACGCCTACGGCGGCTCGATGCTCAAGTTCGGGGGCGATGCGCTCATGCTGTGGTTCGACGGCGACGAGCATCCGATCAGGGCATGCGCATCGGCGGCCGCCATGCGCGCCACGCTGCGCCGGGTGGGGCGGATCCGGACGGGGTCCACCAACGTGGTGCTGCGCATGTCGGTGGGCGTGCACAGCGGCACCTACGAGACCTTCCTGGTCGGAGGCTCGCATCGCGAGTATCTGGTCGCCGGTCCCGCCGCGAGCACCGTGGTTGAGATGGAGGCGGCGGCGTCCTCAGGGCAGATCCTCATCAGCGGGGACACGACCGAGCTCCTACCTGCTTGGTGCCGCGGGGCGGTGCTGGGTCCCGGTGTGCTCCTGGCCCGGGCGCCGGTCGCGCGGGCGTGGACGCCCCCGGAGACGCCGGCGAGACCGCCCGACGACGCGCTCGCGGCATGCCTCTCGACGGCGCTCCGCCCCTACCTGCTCGCCGCGCCCGGCGTTCCCGAGCACCGAAACGCGACCGTCGCCTTCCTTCAGTTCGGCGCGCTCGATGGGCTGATCGAGGCGGAGGGACCGGGCGCCGCCGCCGAGCAGCTCGACGAGCTCGTGCGCCTCGTCCAGGAGGCGGTGGACCGCTACGAGGTGTGCTTCCTCGACTCCGATATCGCGGCGGATGGGGGCAAGCTCCGACTCAGCGCGGGCGCGCCCCGGGCGGTGGGCGACGACGAGGAGCGGCTGCTGCTCGCTCTGCGCCAGGTGCTGGAGGCCGGGCCGCGATTGCCGATCCGCATCGGCGTCAATCGCGGCCACGTGTTCACGGGGGAGATCGGGCCCGAGTACCGCCGCACCTACGCGCTGATGGGAGACGCCGTCAACCTCGCGGCGCGGGTGATGGCCAAGGCGCCCTTCGGCCACATGTACGCCACCCGCGAGGTGCTCGACCACTCACAGACGAGCTTCCAGGAGGCCGCCGTGGCGCCCTTCTCCGCCAAGGGCAAGAAGCGACCCCTCGAGGCGTGGGATGTGGGGCCGCCACGCCGGGCCGCGCCCCCCGGGGCGGTCCGCCGCCGACTGCCCTTGATCGGGCGCGGGGACGAGCTCGAGCTGCTCGAGTCCGCGATCGAGGGGGCGCGGCGCGGTTCGGGCACCCTCGTCGAGATCGTCGGCGATAGCGGGAGCGGCAAGTCGCGGCTGCTCGGCGAGGCCCGCGCGCTCGCCGGCGAGATGAGGTTCATTCCCGCCACCTGTGAGCCCTACAGCCGGGACACCCCCTACGCGGCGTGGCGCCACCCGCTGCGCCAGCTCCTCGGCGTGGGGGCCGAGGAGCCCGACGACGCCGTACTCGCGACCCTGCGCGGCGAGCTCGAGCGCAGCCGGCCCGAGCTCCTCCCCTGGCTCGCCCTCATCGCCATCGCCTTCGACGTTGACGCGCCCGCGAGCACCGAAATCGACGAGCTCGCCGCCGACGCCCGCGTGGCCAAGCTCCACGCGGTCGTGCTCGCGTTCCTCGCGCGTGACCTCGTCATCCCGACCATGCTCCAGTTCGAGAACGCCCACCATATGGACGCCGCCTCGGCAGCGCTGCTCGACGCCGTGGCCCAGGAGCTCGGCTCCTCGGCGTGGATGGTGATGATCACCCTGAGGGGCCCCGAGGCCACCTTCGCCTCGGACGCCGACCTGCTGCGCATCGAGCTCGGGCCGCTCTCGGGCGAGGAGTCCCGGCTCCTCGCCGAGGCCGCTCCCGAGGCCGCCGAGCTCCCCCCGCATGTGGTCGCGCTGGCGATCGAGCGCGCCGGGGGGAGTCCAGAGTTCCTCCTCGACCTTCTCGCCTCCGGCGCGGGCGCCAGCCGCTACGCGCTTCCCGACAGCCTGGGCGCCGCCGCCATGGCCCGCATCGACGCGCTCGAGCCGGGAGACCGGGCGGTGGTGCGTCGCGCCGCCGTGCTCGGGCTGAGCTTCCATGCGCGACGGCTGAGCGATGTCCTCACCCCCGATCACCCGCTGCCCGACGACGACGCCTGGGACCGGCTCGCGGGCGTGTTCGCGCGCGGCCGCGAAGGCCAGATCCGCTTCCGGCGCCCCGCGCTCCAGGAGGCGGCCTCCGCGAGCCTCCCCTACAAGCTGCGACGGGTCCTTCACGCGGCGGTGGCGGAAAGTCTCGAGCAGGACCAGCTCCGCGGCGGCGACGTCGACCCCGCCGTGCTCTCGCTCCACTACCTGCTGGCCGGGGACTACGGGCGCGCGCATCGCTACGCCATGCTGGGCGCCGAGCGGGCGACCGCGCGCTTCTCCCATGCCGACGCCGCGCGTCTGTATCGCCGGGCGATCGAGGCGGCGCGCGCGGCCGGGGGCGCGCCGGGGCTCGCCCACACCTGGGAGCGCCTGGGGGATGCGCTGCGCTGCACCGGTGAGCCCGACGCCGCCACCCAGGCGCTCCGAGAGGCTCGGCGGCTCGTGGGGGATGACCCGGTGGCGCAGGCGCGGCTGTGCCAGCTCCACGCCGAGGTCGACGACCTGCGGAAGTCGCTCACCGCCGCGGTGCGCTGGCTCAACCGCGGGCTCCGGGAGCTCGAGGCGCTGGATACCGGGGAGGCGACGGTGTGGCGAGCGCGACTGCGGTCGTTCCTCGCCGGCGTCCGCAACCGGCAGGGCCGGTACGCGGAAGCGGCGGCGCTGAGCCGGGAGACGATCGCCGAGGCCGAGTCGGTCGGCGACCTCGGCGCCCTCGCGCGGGCGTGCTACTCGCTCGACATGGCGCTCGTCGGGCTCGGATGTCCTGATCAGGCCACGCATTCGTGGCGCGCGCTCAAGATCTACGAGGACCTCGGCGATCCCGAGCGCGAGTCGGCCGTCCTCAACAACCTCGGGATGATCGCCTACTTCCAGGGACGCTGGGCGGAAGCGGTCGAGCTCTACGGGAAGGCCGGCGCGTGCAGCGAACGCGCGGGCAAGCCCGGTGACGTGGCCTACACCGACTGCAACGTGGGGGAGATCCTCTCCGACCAGGGTCGCTTCCACGAGGCTACGGCCCACTTCGAGCGCGCGCGGCGCCTGTGGACGGCCACCAAGGAGCCCCCGAGCGTCGCCTTCGTGAACTTGCTGCTCGGCCGCCTGGCACTGCGCGACGGGCACTACGACGTCGGCCTGCCCCTGCTCGAGGCGGGTATGGCCGAACTACGCCGCTTCGGGATCGACGCCTACACCGGCTTCGCCCGCGCCCTGATCGCCGAGGCCGAGGCGTTCGCGGGCGATCCCTCGCGGGGGCTGGAGATCGCCGAGGAAGAGCTCCGGGGCGCCGAGCGGCACGTGCCTCTGCTCCGTCGCGTCGCCGGGGTCGCGCTGTGCCGGCTCGGACGCGCCGAGGAGGCGACGCGCGAGCTGCTCAGCGGGCTTGAGATCGCGCGCGAGCAACTGGCCGAGTACGAGGTGGCCGCGACCGTCGATGTCCTCGACGCGCTCGGCGCCGCCGAGCCCGCCGACGTGCGCGAACGCGACGCCATCCTCACGCGCCTGGAGATCGAGCGCCTGCCCGCACCGCGGCTGGGGGCCGAGCGCGCGGTGGGCGCCGTCGCCGGCTGAGCGACCGCTCTAGGTGCGCATCCAGGGGTCGCCCGACAGGCCCTCAGGGACGCTCACCGTGACGACGATGTCGAAGCCGATGTTGTTGTTGAGATCGAGCGGGCCCTGGCGGGCGACCACGCAGGGTCCGCCGCTCGACGGACAGTTGGGGAGCAGCCCGACGAAGCCCGCCGTGCCGTCTGGGAGGGTGGCCGCGGGGGCGAGCGTGCCCGAGCTGGTGACGAAGTCCGAGGTCGATCCGAAGCACACCTGGGTGAGCTCGAGAATGGCGTTGAGGGTGCCCTGGAGGGGCAGGATGAACTGCTTGAGGGTGGAGACGATCGTCTTGCTGCGGTTGGCGGAGCTCATCTCGAACTCCCACGAGTTCGGATCCTCCTGGGTGTAGCCCGAGCATTGCAGGGGTTTCCCGACGTTGGCCGATTCGCTCAGAGTCCCTGAGTTTGCTCGGCTGGGATCGGGGTTGGCGATGACCAGGAAGTTGCTGGCGCCGCTCGTGAGATTGGTCTGGCACCCCCCGTCCTGCACGCACATGGTGCTCGTCGAGCTGGCGTCGAACGAGCGCGAGGTCGCCGCCCTGTGCAGCCTCGATCCGGAGGCGGTCAGGGTGTAGCCGACGCTCGCCTTGCTCACGGTGAGGTCATGGAAGGTGGCAACACCGTGAACGGCGCGCACGGTGGTGGTCCCGCCGAGGGTCGCCTTGCCCGGGTTGGCGCCGAGACCGACGGTGACCGACGCCCGCGACGAGGTCACGACCTTGCCGGCGCCGTCGACGACGGCGATGCTCACCGGCTTGCCCGAGGGGTCATAGGCGGTGCCGGTGATGTGCTGGCCGACGGAGGTGTTGGCGGGCTGGGTCATGAAGTGGACCGTGCAGGGGGCGTTCACGGCGAGGATCGCGGTGCTGCGCGAGTTGTCGAGCTTCAGCGCCTGGACGTTGAAGCTCTCACCCTCCCAGGAGGCCGAGGCCCATTTCGCGGACGAGCCCCTGCAGCGGGTGGGGGCGACGGCGGTGACCTTGAGGTGGACGCTCGCGCCCGCACTCAGGCGCAGTCCCCGAAGCGCGATGACGTTGCCGGCCACCGACAGCCGTCCCGGGACGCCGGCGGGCAGCGACGCCGTCAGCAACTTGAAGCCGGCGGGGGGGTCAAGCTTTGCCGACCCGAGGTTCAAGCCCGGCGATGACGCGTTGGTGAGGGCGAGATCGAAGGTCGTGGTCGAGCTCGCCCCGACCCGGGCCGGGGAGGTGACGAGCGCGTAGTCGTCGATGTCGCCGAAGTAGGGCACCAGGGTGACCCTCCCCAGCGCGCGCGCGCCACCGGCGCTCGTGACCGTGACGGTGACGGTGAGACGGTGATGCTTGGCGAGCAGGTGGCGTCCGTTCGCACGCAAGGTGACGTAGGCGAGGCTGCCGTCGTTGGGGAAGACGTAGACACGGCTGCGGCCGCCCACCACCATGCCCGCGGCGGTGAGGGTCATCGTGCCCGAGCACTGAGAGACGGCAAAGCAGCCGAGGAAGACGCCGGTCGTTCCCCCTGCGTTCACGAATCCCGTGTGCCCGAAGATCTTGATGCCCGCCGGGACGGCGGCGGTGAAGGCGCGCTCGACGCCGGCGATGGCCGCCGGGGTGTCGAAGGGCACTAGCTCCTCCGGCCTGCTCGCCCGATGGCCATCGCGGTCGGCCACCGTCACGGTCACGCTCAGGCGGCCGTGGGCGATGGCCCGGCGCGCCGAGGGGATGAGCCGCACGTGGGCGATCCCGCCGTTGTCGGGCGCGACCGTCTCGGAAGCGCGGTGGGCGATCGTTCGCCCAGCCTGCTTGATGGTGACGCTGCCGGTGCACGGACTCGAGCCGAAGCAGCCGACGAATACGCCCGCGACGCCCGAGGGCGAGACGTACCCGAGGTGGCCGAAGAGCTCGACCTTGGCGCCGGATCCGGGCTGGGGGCCGCTCGCGCTCGCCCCCATCGTTCCGAGGGCGAGTGCGCCACCGCCGCATACCAGTACAGCGAGTATTCCCGCCGCCCGGCGTCCCCGTCTCGTACCGCAGCCCCTGCCGCCAGCCACGTCGCCGATCCTCTCAGCCCGTTAACCCTTCGTCAAGGCTAGCAAGGGGCGGCGATCACGCGTCGGGGAGCCGCAGGTTGACGTCGAGGATGTGGTGGGCCTTGAGCCCGAGGCCGAGTCGCTCTCGGCCGTCGGACTCGTACGGGCTCAGGCCGGAGACCTCTTGCACGCGGGCGAGGCGGTAACCGACGGTGTGGCGGTGCAGGCTCATCGCCTCGGCGGTGTCGGTGGTCGAGCCGTGATGGGCGAGGAAGGCCTCGAGGGTGGCGAGCAGATCGGTATCGTGCTCGGCGTCGTAGACGGTCAGAGGCGCGATCGTCCGCGCCCGCAGCGCCTCGAGCTGGGCCGGGTCCCTGAGGAGAATGCCGATGAGCAGACGGTAGGTCTCCTCCTGACCGGCGAGGGCCACGTCGAGCTCGATCAGGACCTCGGCCTCCCGCAGCGCTTCGTGCAGGCTCGCCGGGTCGCGGTGGGGCATCGATACGGCGACGTGCATTCCCCGCTCGGCGAGCTCGTCGGCGAGCGCCTCGACGCCGTTGCCCTCGGCCGGCGGTCCCAGGGGGACGAGACCGCACAGGCGTCCGCCGCCCACGTCGGCGATGAGGGCGCGATGGGCGGCGGTCAGCTCGCCTATCGCGGGCGCCCCCCCCGCCGTGCGCTCCTCGGCACAGATGGCGACCGCGCCGGAGCTCAGGTCGAAGCCGAGCCGGCGCGCATGTTCGATGAACCGGGGGAGCTCCGAGGGAGGACCGGCACGGAGGGACTGCAGTAGCGCTTTGCGCGAGCGCTCGAGGCCGCCCTCCTGGGCATCGCGCATGACCGCGGCCACGGCGGAGGCGGCCGCGGCCGCCTCGAGCCACGCCCGCAGCTCGGAGGCGACGGCGCCCTCCCCGTTGCGGCGGGTGGCGACGACGATTCCGACGACATCTCGGCCCAGGCGCACCTCGACGGCCTCGGCCAGCACCGCCGGCGCGTCCGGCACCTCGCCCCTGATGACCGCGGCGGTGTGGGCCACGATCGCCCGGATGTCCTCCTCGGAGAGGGCACCGGAGGGACACACCACCGGCTCGCCCAGGGTGGGGATGGCGATCGCCACCGGGCGGCCGAGCGCGCGCGAGGCCGACGCGGCGACCTGATCGAGGTCATCTCCGGCGACGACGCCGGAGACCATCGTCAGGGGTGTGGACCGGGCGACGGTCACGTCCGCCGCCCGGTCCTCCTCTGGCGAGTCGCTCTCAAGCGGTCGGGCGCGCTCGACCATTCTCGCGCCTGAACGCAGGAGCTCCCGAGCCTTCGGTCATGCCGTTGATGTAGCGGGCCCCGCCGCGCCCGTTGCCAGGCCCGGGATCCCTCCCGGGAACCCGAGCGACGGGACGTCGGACGGGTACACCTCGTGGCCGTGCTCGGCGGTGTCGCCGATCTCCATGTTCTCTTCCTTCATCCGCAAGGGGATGAAGATGCCGACGAGCTTGAGGATCACGAAGGTCATGATCCCCGAGAAGATGATCACGAAGGCACCGGCCAGGAACTGCCATTTCAGCAGCGTCCAGTTGCCATGGATCACCCCCGCGAACGCCGTGACATCGCCCTTCGTCCCTCCCCCGGGCCCGTAGGCCCCGATCATGCTGGGATCGGCGAAGACACCGGTGAGCAGCCCGCCCGCGAAGCCCGCGAACCCGTGGGTGTAGATCACGCCCAGCGTGTCGTCGACGTTCCTGAACGGTCGCATGCGACTCAGGTAGTTCAAGGCGAAGTAGACGATTGTCGAAGCGATCGCCCCCATCGCCATCGCCCCGAACCCGTTGACATAACCCGCCGCGGGCGTGATCGCCACAAGGCCCACGATCATGCCGTTGACCCCTCCGATGAGCGACGGCTTACGGCCCGTCGCGTAGTCCCAGACCACCCAGACGAGGAAGGCGATCGCCGTGCACAGGTTGGTGTTGAGTACGGCCGCGGAGGACGCCGTGCCTGCGAAGTACGGGTCACCTCCGTTGAAGCCGTTCCACCCTAACCACAGCAAACCCGCACCGGTGGCGACCATGAGTACGTTGTTGGGCGCGTCGATCTCCCGGTCTCTCTGTAGTCGTGGTCCGATCACCGCCGCGGCCACGAACCCGGTTATCCCCGCACTTAGGTGGATCACGTAACCACCGGAGAAGTCGAGCGCGCCCTTGTGGGCGAAGAAGCCGCCGCCCCAGAGCAGGAAGGCGTCGATCGTGTAGACGAAGGTGATCCAGATGGCGCAGAACGGGAGCCATGCCTTGATGTTCACCCGCCCGAGGACCGAGCCCAAGGCCAGGATCGGGGTGATGGCCGCGAACACGAACTGGAAGTAGACGAGCGTGGACATCGGGAATCTGAAGTTCGGCGCCGCCCCGCTGATCAGCGGGATGTTGGCCCGTCCTTGCTCCTCCGCCTGGTTCAGGACCGGATGGATGCCGGGCTTTCCCCAGAACGTCGAGAAGAAGTCCGTTCCATGTCCGATCGGATGACCGAAGCCCAGCTTGAAGCCCCAGAGCACCCAGACGACGAGCACCACTGAAAAGGTCCCGAACGTGAGCATCATGCTGTT
>DASZMD010000095.1:0-7036 GCA_035551955.1 Solirubrobacteraceae bacterium
GGCTTGGGTTGGTCGTGCTCGGCAGCGCGCCGACGCCCACGGCCCCGAGCGCCTTGCTCATGTCGAGGTAGATCCACGCCTTACCGCCCGTGCGCGCCGCGGCGCCCGGGATCGCCCCCGACTTCATCCAGAAGCTCAGGCTCGAGAAGATCACCGGGGCGTGCACATGCTGGCCGCCGACGACCTCGTCGATGGTCATCGTCCCGCTGCTCGTGGCGCTGTCGATCGCTCCCTTCATCTTGGCGGTGACGGGAGCCGCCGAGCCCGTGACGCTCATCACCCCGGACATCTTGTAGCCCGCGGAGCTCAGCGTGGCGTTCGCCGCCCGCGCGACCGGATCGACGACCTGGGTCGCCCCGCAGCCGCCCACGACAGCCGCGGCGCCGGCCATCCCCGCCAGCAATGCGACGAACCTCCGACTCACGACGGTGATCCTACCCTGGCCGGGACTTCCTTCGTCGGGGTACCGGCGGGGACGCTAGAGGCCGTACGAGCGCCCGATGACGTCGAGCATGATCTCGTCGGTCCCGGCGCCGATCCGGTTCAGCCGCAGGTCGCGCCACGAGCGCTCGATCCCGTACTCCTTCATGTAGCCGTTGCCGCCGTGGATCTGGATGCACTCGTCGGCGACCTCGACGGCAATTCGTGCGGCGTGGAGCTTGGCCATGGTGATCTCACGCACGGGGTACTCGCCGTTGTGAAAGCGCCACGCCGTGGTGTAGACGAGCTGGCGCGCGGTCTCGATCTTCGTTGCCATCTCGGCGAACTTGTGGCGGGTGACCTGGAAGCCGCCGATCGGGCGTCCGAAGGCGGTCCGCTCCTTGGCGTACTGGAGGGTGCGGTCGAACACGTGCTGGGCGCCCGCCACCGAGCCGGCGGCGCCGATCAGCCGCTCGCCCTGGAGCTCCCACATGATGTGGTAGAAGCCCTTGCCGAGCTGGCCCAGGACGGCGGAGTCGGGGACGCGCACGTCCTGGAAGGCGAGCAGGGCGGTGTCGGAGGCGTGCATGCCGAGCTTCTCGAGCTTCCTCTCGCGCACCACTCCGGGGAGATCCATGGGCACGAGGAAGAGGGTGAAGCCGTCGTACCCGGCCTCGGGGTCGCTCTTGGTGACGAGGATGATCGCGTCCGCGCGGTGCCCGTTGGTGATGAAGGTCTTCGAGCCGTTGATCACGTACTCCTCGCCGTCGCGGACGGCGCGCGTCTTGATTCCCGCCACGTCGGACCCGGCATCGGGCTCGGTGATCCCCAGGCAGAGGATCTTCTCCCCCCGGATCGCCGGCGCCGCCCACCCCTGCTTCTGCTCCTCGGTCCCGAAGGCGAGGATCGGCGGAATCGTCATGTCGGTCTGCACGGCGAGGCCCATCGCCAGGCCGCCGGAATGCGAGTGTGCGATCTCCTCGGCCAGGACCAGGCTCGTGTAGTAGTCGCCGCCCTGGCCCCCGTACTCCTGGGGCTTGTCGAGGCCGAGGAAGCCGAGCTCGCCCATGCGCCGGAACACCCAGTCCGGGAAGGTCGTCTCCTCCCACTCCTCGGCGTGGGGCTGGAGCTCCGTGATCACGAAACGGCGGATCGACTCGCGCAGCTGCTCGTGCTCGTCGGTGAAGATGAAGTGCCGGCGCCGGGTGGCGAAGTCGGGCTTGAGCACGTCGGCGCTGGCCATGTCCCGGGACGCTAGCGGAGGCGCGGGCGAAAGTAAACAGTAGAACTTCCTACTTACTGCGCTAAGGAGACGGTTAGGCTTCGCTGGCATGGGCCCCTTCGAGACCGTCCGCTACGACGTCGCCGACACCGGCGTGGCCACCATCGCGCTCGACCAGCCTTCGACGCGTAACGCGCTCTCGGACGCGCTGCTGTCAGATCTCATCGCCGCTCTGGGCGCGGCCCGCGACGACGACGCCGTCCGCTGTGTCGTCCTCACCTCGACCCACGAGAAGGTGTTCTCGAGCGGCGGCAACCTGGCCGGCTTCGCCGCCGAGACGCCCCTCGTCCACAAGCACTTCGCCAGCGAGCGCTTCCCCGACGCCTTTCGCCTCCTCGGCGAGCTCGGCAAGCCGTCGCTGTGCGCCGCCAACGGGCACGTCCTCGCCGGCGCCCTCGGGCTCGCCCTCGCCTGCGATCTCATCGTCGCGCGCGAGGATGCCCGCTTCGGCACCCCGGAGATCAACGTCGGGCTCTTCCCCTTCATGATCATGGCGCTCATCTACCGCAACATCGGCCGCAAGAAGGCGAGCGAGCTCCTCCTCCTCGGCGAGCAGATCTCCGCCGCCGAGGCCGAGCGCATCGGGCTCGTCAACCGCGTCGCCGCTCGCGACGAGTTCGACGACGTCGTCCGAGCATGGGCGCAGAAGCTCGCCCGCAAGTCCCCGGTGATGATGCGCCTCGGCAAGGACGCGATGTTCCGCCACCAGGACATGGCGCTCGCCGATGCCCTCGACTACCTCCGCTCCCAGCTCACCATCGCCTTCTCGACCGAGGACCTCCAGGAGGGCGTGAAGGCGTTCTTCGAGAAGCGCGAGCCGGAGTGGCGGGGGCGCTGAGTGCGCAGTCGATACGGGGTGGAGAGTTCCCCGTGCCGGAGCCTGGTCGAGAAACGCAACCCACGGTCACGTTTCTCGACCAGGCTCGGTTACAGGCCCGGACAACGCCGACTCCACTCAAATCAACTGCGGCGCTGAGTGCGCCACGTCACAGTCGCCCGCTCCTCAATGTGAATAATTCCGGGTAGGGCGTCCAAGGGCCACCGGGGCGTAGTTAGCGGGGCTCGACATCGACGGAGTGGCCGACCCGCGAGCCGAGATCGCGGACATCCTCGACGATACGGCCTACGCGATCCGCGACTACCAGCCGCGGCTCTGGCTCCACACCGTCAAGGCGGATCCGTGCGCGGCATTGAGCGAGGTCGCGGCGTGCAAGGACGCAGGGCTCATCGTCCTGGGTAACCGAGGGGTGGCGGACCCGCTCCGGCGGTTCCGCCCGCCGATCTGCGACCAGGTCCGTAGGCGCGCGGGCTGCGAGGTGCTGGTGGCGGACACGGCGGAGTACTGGACCGGGTCGGGCGCGTAGCGTTGGCCCCGCCGTGCGGGCGTGTGGTCTTTTGCGTAGCACGACTTCGCGGAGGATTCGTGGCCGAGACCGGGTATGTGTGGCGGGAGCGGCTTGGCGGCGCGCCGGCGCGAGAGTTCTAGGGTCGTGGTCGATTTTCGTTGACCCTCATCGGATATCGACTACGACCCGCCTGCCGCGCGCGATCGCAGCCCTTGGGTTCGCGCGGTGATCTGGGCGCCAACCCATCGCAGATCACCCGGAACGCCGCATCGGTCCGGCACCCCGCCTCGATCAGCCGGGAAGACCGCACCGCACAGAAATCGGCATAGAACAACAGCGCCGCCATCATCTCCGGCTGACACGGCGCACGCCCCGGAGCATCCCCCGGGACGGCCACCGCCGGGTTTCGCGACAGCTCCAGCCCGGCTCGTGGCGATTCTCCGGACCGACACCTTGACGCACGCGAGGCGAACCGGCAGAGTGGGAAGTAGCACGTCCCACTTCTCATGGCTTCCGATGCACCGACCACCAGCATCCTCCGTCCCCTCGCCGACGACCTCGAGGCCCGGCGCGCGCAGATCAGGCAGGGCGGCGGGGCCGAGAAGATCGCCGCCCAGCATGCCGCCGGCAAGCTCACCGCCCGCGAGCGCATCGCCCTCCTCGTCGACGATGGCACCTTCGTCGAGCTCGGCATCCACGGCCGGCCCCACTTCTCCCAGCGCGCCATGGACGGCAAGGAGGCCCCGGCCGACGGGGTGATCACCGGCTACGGACGGGTCGATGGTCGCCTCACCGCCATCGCCGCCTACGACTTCACGGTCATGGCGGGCTCGATGGGGATGACGGGCGAGCTCAAGGTCACGCGCCTGCGCGAGCTCGCGCTGACCAAGCGGATCCCCTTCGTGTGGCTGCTCGACTCCGCCGGGGCGCGGATCCAGGAGGCGGTGGGCTCGCTCTTCGCCGGCAGCGGGTATCTCTTCCGCGAGGAGGTGACCGCGAGCGGTGTGATCCCCCAGGTGGCGGCGCTCATGGGTCCCTGCGCAGCGGGCACGGCGTACATCCCCGGGCTGGCCGACTTCGTCCCCATGGTCAAGGGCCGCGGCTCGATGGCGCTCGCCGGTCCCCATCTCGTGCGCGCCGCGATCGGCGAGGACGTCACCCAGGAGGAGCTCGGAGGCTCGCGCGTGCATTGCCGCAAGTCGGGCGTCGGGGACCTCGAGGTCGCCGACGACCCCGAGTGCATCGAGAAGATCAAGCAGTACCTGGGCTATTTCCCCCAGCACTGCGAGGAGCCGGCGCCGATCACCGCCACCGAGGACCCCATCGACCGCGGGGACGAGGAGCTCCTCGACGTCCTCCCCGATTCCAACCGCCGCCCCTACGACATGTACGAGGTCATTCGCCGCATCGCCGACGACGGGGTGTACTTCGATCTCAAGCCCCAGTGGGCGAAGACCATAATCACCTGCCTGGCCCGCTTCGGCGGCCGCCCGGCGGGCATCGTCGCCAACCAGCCCCGGCATCTCGGCGGGATCCTCGACAACGACTCGGCCGACAAGGCCGCGCGCTTCATCAACCTGTGCAACGCCTACGGCATCCCCCTCGTCTTTCTCATGGACGTCCCCGGATTCATGGTCGGCACCAAGGTCGAGGAGGCGGGGATCATCCGCCACGGCGCCAAGCTGCTCTACGCCACCGCCAACGCCACCGTTCCCAAGATCACCGTCGTCCTGCGCAAGGCCTACGGAGCCGGCTATTACGTGATGTGCGGCCGCGCCTACGAGCCCGACCTCATCGTCGCCTGGCCGTCCGCCGAGATCAGCGTGATGGGGGCGGAGGGCGCGGTGGAGATCATCTTCCGCCGCCAGGTCGAGGAGGCCGAGGACCCGCAGGCCAAGCGCGCCGAGCTGATCGAGAGCTTCCGAGACATCATCGATGTCTACGTCGCCGCCGGCAACGACATGATCGACGACGTGATCGACCCGCGCGAGACGCGGCCGACGATCTGCCGCGCGCTGGAGATGGCGGCCGGCAAGCGGATCGAGCGCCCGTGGAAGCGCCACGGCGTCGTTCCCGTGTGATGACCCTCCACGACCCTGCCGTCATCACCTGCGCGATCTCGGGCGCCATCGCCGCCCGCGAGCAGTGTCCGGCGATTCCCTACACCCCGGACGAGTACGCCGCCGAGGCGCGCCGGATCGTCGACGAGGGCGGCGTCCACATCCACATCCACGCGCGCACCCCCGCCGGCGCCCCCAGCTACGAGGTCGAGGACTTCGTGGCGATCAAAGCGGCGATCGTCGAGGAGATCAAGGACCAGGCGATCATCAATTTCTCCACGGGGACCATCGGCGTGCCCGTGGCCAAGCGGATTGCCTATCTGGAGGCCGGGCGCCCGGAGGTCGCCGCCCTCAACATGGGGTCGCTCAACTACGCCAAGTACTCGCCCAAGCGCAAGGGCTTCGTCTTCTCGTTCGTTTTCGCCAACCCCTTCGAGGAGATCATCGAGCTCCTGGAGGCGATGCGCCGCCTCGACATCAAGCCCGAGCACGAGTGCTTCGACCTCGGCCACGTCGGTTCGCTTGCGCCCCTGCTGGACATGGGCCTGCTCGAACCGCCGCTCCACGCCGACTTCGTCATGGGCGTGGTCGGCGGCGTCCCCGCCACCGCCCGCAATCTCGCCGCCATGGCCGACAACATGCCTGCCGGTACCCACCACTGGGGCGTGATCGGGATCGGCCGCGAGCAGTGGATGCTCGTCGCCGCGGCGCTCACCCTCGGCGGCTCGGTCCGCGTCGGGCTCGAAGACAATTTCTATCTCCCCGATGGCCGCATGGCCCGCTCGAACGGCGAGCTCATCGCCAAGGCCCGGCAGATGGTCGGGGACGCCGGCCGCCGCCCCGCCACCGTCGCCGAGGCGCGCGAGCTCCTGGGGACGCGATGAGGGTGCGCGAGGGAGCCGGGGATCGATGACGCTTCCCCTCGACGGACTCCGCGTCCTCGACCTCTCGCGCCTCCTCCCCGGCGACTTCTGCTCGCTCGTGCTCGCCGACTTCGGCGCCGACGTGATCAAGGTCGAGGACACCGGGGTCGGTGACTATGTCCGCTGGGCCCCACCGCATCACGCGGGCGCCGAGCACAGCGCGAGCGGTGCCCTGTTCCTCGGTTTGAACCGCGGCAAGCGCTCGATCCGCATCGACCTCAAGAGCGAGCAGGGGAAGGCGGCGTTCCTGCGCCTGGTCGGCGACGCCGACGTCGTGCTCGAATCCTTCCGCCCCGGCGTGCTCGACCGCCTCGGCGTCGGCTACGAGCGCCTGCGCGAGGAGAACCCCGGCCTCGTGTACTGCGCGATCACCGGCTACGGCCAGGACGGACCGGCCCGCGACCGCCCGGGGCACGACCTCAATTACCTCGCCCTGAACGGCATCCTCGGTCTCACCGGCGAGGGCGACGGCCCACCCGTGCAGTCCGGAGTGCAGATCGCCGATCTCGGCGGCGGCGCGCTCACCGCGGCGATCGGCATCCTCGTGGCGCTGCGCGAGCGCGAGCGCTCCGGTCTCGGGCAGCTCGTCGATTGCTCGATGTTCGATGGCTCCTTGTCCTGGCTGGTGATGACCGCCGCGGCGGCGCTCGCCTCCGGGCGCGGCGACCGGCGGGGCGAGAACGTGCTCGCCGGCGGGATCATCTGTTACCGCCCGTACCGGTGCGCCGACGGCTACGTGAGCCTGGGGGCGCTCGAGCCGAAGTTCTGGAAGGCCTTCTGCCGCGGCGTGCGACGCGAGGATCTCGAGGACAGCGCCTTCGCCCCACCGGGCTCTGACCCGCACCGTGAGCTCGAGCAGATCTTCCTCGCCCACACCCGCGAGGAGTGGCGCGACTTCGCCTCCGAGCACGAGTGCTGCCTCGAGCCCGTGCTCGCGCTCGACGAGGTGCTGGAGTCGGAGCTGGTGCGGGCGCGGGAGATGATTGTGGAGGTACCTCAGCCCGG
>DASZMD010000096.1:0-3957 GCA_035551955.1 Solirubrobacteraceae bacterium
GCGCCGGTCGGTCAGCGCGACGTCGATGGCCTCACACCTCCTGGAGCATGCTGCCGTGGCAGTGGTTGCACTCGGCGATGGCCGTCGTCGACATCCTCACGATCGTCGAGTGCTCGCCGCAGTTGGGACAGACCGACACCAGCTCATAGCGCCGCACGCAGTAGACGCAGCGATAGCGCCCGGGCAACGCCGTGGGCCGCAGCCACGGCTCCCCGCAGCCGGGACACACCGGGCCGAGCCTGGGCGCCGACTCACTCATCCGGTGGAGACTAACGGCCCGGATGTCGGACCCGGCGCGGGTCACCCCGCCGCCGCCTGCTAATGGTCCCGTCCCCAAGGCCACTAGCTCTTCCGAAGGCGAGCGATGAAGAACCCATCGGTGCCGTCGGTGTCCGGCGCCAGCTGGCGCACCGACTCGCGCTCCCAGCCCGCCGTCTCGGCCAGAAAGCCGTCCACCACCGCGTCGGCCTCGGCCCGGGAGATGGTGCACACCGAGTAGACGAGCGTGCCCTGGGGACGGGTCGCCAGCGCCCCGGCGCGCAGGATCGCGGTCTGCAGCGGCGCCAGGTCGGCGATCCGCTGGGGATTGGTGCGCCAGCGCAGGTCCGGGCGCGATTGCAGCGTTCCCAGGCCGCTGCACGGGGGGTCGACGAGGACGCGGTCATATCCTTCGGCCCGCCCAGGCGCTGAGGCATCCGCGACTTCCACATCGGCACAGGTGACGCGCATCCGCCCAAGAGTTCGGCGCAGGGCGTGGGCGCGGCCGCTGTGGCGCTCGACCGCCACCAGCTCCCCGTCGTCGCCCATCAGCGCCGCCAGATGGGTCGTCTTGCCCCCCGGGGCGGCGCACAGATCGAGCACGCGGTCGCCGGGCTGGGGATCCAGCATGCGGGCGACGGTCATAGAGCCCCGGGACTGGGGCATGATCGCTCCGGCCTCCCACGCCGCCGAGGAGTGGGCGTCGAACGGGGCGTCGAGCACCAGGCCCTCCGGGAGCTCCGGCGCGGGGTGCGTCGGCACGCCGAGCTCAGCTGCGAGCACCCCGGGCGTCGTCACGAGCGTGTTTACCCGCAGGACCGACTCGGCCGGAGCGTTGACCGCGGCCAGCAGCCTCCGCGCCCGCTCGGGCCCCAGCTCGCGCCACCACAGCTCCGCCAGCCACTGCGGGACCGAATGCCGCACGGCGGCGGCGGCCGGCGTCTGGTCGGTGAGGGCGGCGAGGATCGCCGCCCCTTCGCGGGTCGCCCGGCGCAGGACGGCGTTGACGAGCCCGCTGCCCGCCCGGGCGTCGCGCTTGGTCAGCTCGACCGACTCGTGAACGGCGGCGTGCTCGGCTACGCCCTCCATCAACAGCAGCTGCATCAGCCCCACGCGTACTGCCGCCAGCACGGGCGCGTCGAGCTTGGTGACCGGCCGGGCGGTCAGCCGCTCGGCGACGTGGTCGAGGGTGGCCCGGCGCTGGACGGTGCCGTAGGCCACGGCCATGGCGAACGACCGGTCGCGCCTCTCCAGCCCCGCTGCCTCGGCGTGAAACGCCCGGTCCGCGTAGGCGCCCTGCTCGAACACGCGGCGCACGACGGCATACGCGCAAGCCCGCGCCGGGGATACCGCCGCGGCTGCGGGTGGACGCTCCGGGCGGCGTGCGGCGGTCCGGCGGCTCATCCTCTGAGGCCGCGCAGGTACGCGTCGCCGGGCATCGCCCGGCGCCCCGCCGGTTGCACCAGAGTGAGCGCGAGCGTCCCGGGCGTACAGCCGAGCACCGGCTCCGGGCCGTCGAGCGAGAGCTCCCCCGGGGCTGGGTCCCCGGGGCTCGCCGGGCGGGCCGCCGCACGCCACACGCCCAATCGCGACCCGTCCTTCAGCGTGACCGCAGCCCCGACGTGGGGCGACAGCGCCCGCACCACCCGGGCCAGCTCCTCCGCGGGCCGTTCGGGGTCCAGCAGCCGGTCGGCCGCCGTGATCTTCTCGGCATATGTCGCCCCGGCCTCGTCCTGCTCGCGGAAGACGAGCCCGTCCGGGAGGTTGTCGAGGACGCGGACGAGCAGCCTGCCGCCGATCCCGGCCAGGCGCGTGGCGAGGCTGCCGTAGTCGTCGTCAGGCGCGATCGGCTCCTCCTGGGCGAGGCAGACCGGGCCGCTGTCGAGGCCGGCGGTCAGGCGGATGATCGAGACGCCGGTGCGGTCGTCGCCGTTCATGATCGCCCGCTCGATCGGCGCCGCCCCGCGCCACCGCGGCAACAGCGACGGGTGGACGTTGAGGATCAGGTGGCCGGAGAGCAGCGGCTCCTTGATCAGGGCGCCGAACGCGCACACGCACACCGCGTCCGGCAGCTCGGCGGCGATGCGCCGGCGGGCGGGCTCGTCGTTGACCGACTCAGGCTGGTCCAGCGGGATCTGAAGCGCCCCGGCTGCGGCGGCGACGGGCGGCGCCGCCAGCTTGCGCCCGCGGCCGCGGGGGCGATCCGGCCGCGTGACGACCAGCGACGGGCGGTGGGGAGACTGAGCCAGGGCGCGCAGGACGTCGGCGGCGAACTCCGAGGTTCCGAGATAGACGGTTCGCAAGCGACGCGCGGACGTCGCGCTCAGGCCGGTGGCAGCGCTTCGCGCAGCGCTCGCATCGCTTCCTTGCGCTGCGCGCGCGAGATCCGGTCGAGGACGAGCACGCCGTCGAGATGGTCGATCTCATGCTGGATGACGCGCGCCTCCAGCCCGGAGGCCTCGACCAGCACCGGCTCGCCGTACTCGTTGAGCGCGCGCACCTGGATGTGGACCGCGCGCTCGACGTCGACGTGAACGTTGGGGAGGCTGAGGCAGCCCTCCTCGAACGTCTCCTGCTCCTCCCCGGCCCATTCGATCTCCGGATTTACCAGCGCCGCCACGGGCGACTGCTGATGGACTCGGTAGACGAGCAGCCGGTGCAGCGTGCCGACCTGGTTGGCAGCCAGTCCGACGCCGACCGAGTCGATCATCAACCGGCCCATCCGCTCCACCTCGTCGCGGAGCGCCTCGTCGAAGCGCTCCACCGGCCGGGCCCGGGTTCGCAGGACCGGGTCGCCGAACTTGCGCACATGGGCGAGGGCCGCGGAGCGGCGAGCGGCAAGCTCAGGATCGAGCTGCTCCTCGGTCTCGGTCTCCTCTTCCTCGAGGTCGGTCACCTCGCTGTCGAGATGCGCCTCGTCTGTCGCGTTCCGGGCCACGGGTTTGAGTTTAGAGATGGCGTGAGCATGGCTCCGCCGCTGCCGCGCTCCGGCTGCAGTGCCCGGCCCGCCAACGCGCGCAACCGCGCAATGAAGGAGGGCGATCGGCAGCACGGGGCCACGCCCTTTGCACCGGATTTCAGCGTGCACATCGTGCCAAACCACGGATCTCCCAGGCGATTTGTCACCACGCGCACGCCGGGCCCCCGGTTTGCGCCAAACCTCGCGGCGCAGCTCGGATTTGTCACGTTATGCAGGTCGCGCGCCGCAATCGCCGGCGACGAACCGTCCCTGACCCCTTCATTGCTGCCGTTTTTCGCGCTCAGGGGCGCAGGCACCACTGTAGGACAGCTCTTCGCTCACTGCGGGTCGACGTCGACGCTGACCGACGCCCCGCGCCGCGCCGCGCCCGGGGCGATCACGTTGACGGCGCGGCCGACGGCGTCGATCGCCGGCCGGCGCTCGGTGGCCTTGACCACCAGCTGGCTGCGGGCGCGGCCGCGCAACCGGAACAGCGGCGCCGGCCCCAGCACGGCGGCGTCCAGTGGGGCGAGCTCCGCGTGGATCGCGGTGGCGGTCTCCCGCGCCAGCGGCTCGTCCTCGGCCGAGCAGACGACCCGGATGAGCGACGCGTACGGCGGGTAGCGCAGGGCGGCGCGGCGCCCGAGCTCGTCGGCGACGAAGCCGTCGGAGTCGTGGTGGACGGCGAACGCGATCGGCCGCGCCTCCGGCGCCAGGGTCTGCACCAGGACCCGGCTGGG
>DASZMD010000097.1:0-23726 GCA_035551955.1 Solirubrobacteraceae bacterium
CATGTTTGGACCGCTGAGGCGGAATAGAAGCGTGTCGGTAGTGGCTTTGACGGGTGCCTTGGCGTGCGCGGTAGCGCTAGCGATGGCGCTCGCGGCCTCGCAGGCACAGGGGGCCGGCGCTGCACTGAGCTGCGGGGCGCACGTCACGACAAACGTCACGCTGACGAGCAACATCGGGCCCTGCCCGCCGACCACCGACGGGATCGTCATCGCCGCCGACGGCATCACCGTCAATCTGAACGGTCACACCATCACCGGGACCGACACCACCAACACGACCAAGAAGGAACAGGTCGGGGTCAGGTTCCTCAACGTCTACAACTCGACCGTCGAGGGACCGGGCGAGGTCACGCACTTCGACGCCGGCGTCTACATCGACGGCGGCGGCAACGACACCGTCACCGGCGTGACGGCCGACGCCAACATCGCCCACGTGCTGCTGACGGGTGGCGTAAACCCGTCAGATCCCGAGGCCACGCCCTGCAACCTCGGCGACGGCATCACCACCTTCAACACGTCCGGTAACACGATCTCGGGCAGCAGCGCCACGAACAACGGACCCTACTCGGGGATCTCGCTCGTCGGTGCCTCGTCGACAAACACGGTGAGCGGCAACGACTCGTACAACAACGACGTGTCGAACATCATGCCGGACGGCAAAACCTCAGGTCCGTGCGGGCCGTTTGGCGCCTCCAAGGTCGGGGCGGGGCGCCCACACCAGGACATCGGCATCCGGATCGAGGGGCCCGGCGCCACCCACAACGTGCTGGACGGAAACAGCTCGACCGGCAACCAGCTCGAGGGCATCTCGATCCACGCCAACGTCTGCCCGAAGAGCGGTCCGCAGGTGCCGCAGGGGACGCCGCCGAACACGAACAACACAGTCGAGCACAACACGGTCTCGGGCAACGGGTTCGCCGACAACACCGACGGCATCTCGATCCTTGAGCAGGGTCCGGCCGGCGTGGTCTGCCCTGCCACCAACAACACGATCAACGACAACACGTCTAACTCGAACGCCCACGACGGCATCTTTGTCGGCGGTCGGGGAGCATCGGGTAACGTCGTCAGCGGCAACACCACGAACATGAACGGGAATGACGGCGTCGAGCTCAAAGGCGGCGAGTACAGCAGCAGCCTAATGATGGCGCTCCCCGGCGCGACCGACGACACGGTGTCGGGCAATACCGCCAACAGCAACGCCAAGTACGGGATCGCGCTCGACGGTCCGAGTGGCGTAGGGACACCACAGGCCGCTCCGGGGGCGATCGATAACACCGTCACCGGCAACACCGCGAGCGCCAACACCCTCTACGACGGGTACGACGGCAATCCCGGCTGCGACAACAACATATGGTCGAACGACATCTTCACGACCGTCAACCAGTCGTGCGTGAAGTGAGCGGAATCCTCACCGCCTAGCCTGCTCGCGCAGGCCGGCCAGAGAGCACGGGCCTCGGCCTCATCGTTCGATGAGGCCGGGGCCCGACCTTATCTCTGACAATGGCAGCCCAGGCTCGCGCGTCACCGCGGCGAGCAGGCGCTCGAGGCCAGCCGCCAGGCGCTCGATGGTCTCGTCGTTGTAGAAGTCCGACTTGTAGCTGAACTCACCCCATATCCGGCTCCCGTCGTCGAGGATCGAGACGTGCAACGGGTGGAGGTGGCCGCGGAAGAAGAGCGCGTCGGGCCCTTTGTCGGCCCCGGGGCGCTCGACGACGCCCGTCCCGGGCGCCCATTCGTCGTGGGCCGTGTGAAAGTACTGAAGCTCCACCGGGACCGCCGCCAGCAGTGCCGGGCCGCCCTTGGGGAAGTCGCTGAGCACCGCCTGGCGGATGCGCCAGAAGGGAAGGTCCTGGTGTTCGACCAGCCCGATCGCGCTCTCGCGCGCACGAGCCACGACATCCTCGAAGGTGGCCGCGCCCGACAGGTCAGTGCGGATCCTTCCCACCCCGTGGAAGCAACCGATCAGCCCGTCCACCTCGGCCTGCCGTCGCCCGCTCAGTGTCGTGCTCAGCACTACGTCGCTGACGTCCCCTGCGCGGCTGAACAGGGCCTGCACGGCTGCGACGGTGACTACGAACACGGTGCTCTGAGTGGCGCGAGCGAGACGCTGGATCCCTCGGTAGGTGTCGGAGCCGATCGTGAACTCGCGCGCGACGATCCGCCTGCTCGGCCGCTCGGGCACGCGGTCAAAGGGCACGGCGGGTCCCCACGGCATGCCCGCGAGCTTCTCCTTCCAGTAGGCGAGCTGGCGCTCGAGGCGCTCCTCGGTGAGCCAGTCGCGCTGCCACAGGGCGTAGTCCGGATACTGCACCGGGAGTGGGCGGAGCGCTGGTGGCCTGCCCGCGACCAAGGACTCGTGGGCCGCGGTGAGCTCGCTCAGGAAAATATATGCCGAGGTGCCGTCGCACACCAGGTGATCGAAGGTGGCGGCCACCACGCTCCGGCCAGGGTCGAGGCGGTACAGGCACGCGCGCAGCAGCGGCCCCTCCCCGAGGTCGAAGGGCTGAGCGTCCTGGACGCCGAGCCGCTGATGGAACGCTGCCTCGCGATCCTCGGCCGCCACGGTCTCGAGATCGCAGACCGCCAGCTCGACCTCGAGCGATCGCGCGATCACCTGGTAGGGGCCGTCATCGCCGGGCTGGAAGGTGGCGCGCAGCGCCTCGTGACGCTCGACCACATAGGCCAGAGCCTCGTTCAGCATGGTGATGTCGACGGCCCCGGAGAAGCGGTGCTGGGCGGTGACGTTGAACAGGCCGGGAGGGTCTGCCGTCGTCTCGAGCCGCCACATCTGCTCCTGGGAGAGAGTGAGGGGGATGAGCTCTCGCGGCCGGCGCGATCGCGCGAGGAGGGGTGGGGGCTCGTCGCCCTCGACGCGCGCCGCCTGTACGGCGGCCGCCAATCCAGCCACCGTCGGCGCTTCGTAGAAGCCGCTGACGCCGATCTGTACGCCGAGCTCCTGATGGACGGCGGCGAGGACCTGCATACCCAGCAGGGAATGACCCCCGAGCTCGAAGAAGTCGTCGTCGACGCCGACGGCGGTGAGCCCGAGGACGCGGGCGAAGATGGCGACGATCGCGTGCTCGGCGGGCGTGAGCGCCGTCGAGACGATCGTGGACTCCCGACGCGGGTCTTCCGAGGCCGGAAGGGCATCGCGCGCCACCTTGCCGTTCGCTGTCATGGGGAGCGCCTCGATGGCGACGAAGGCGCTCGGCACCATATACCGGGGTAGCTGGTCGGAGAGGAAGCGGCGCAGGTCCGAGGGGCCCGGGGGCGCCGCGCCCCGCGGCACGACGTAGGCGACCAGGCGCTTGTCTCCGGGCACGTCCTCCCTGCTTACGACGGCTGCCTCGGCCACGGCGGGATGGCGTGTGAGCACGCTCTCGACCTCACCGCATTCGATCCGGAAGCCGCGCACCTTGACCTGGTCGTCCTCGCGGCCGACGAACTCGAGGTTGCCGTCGGGGAGGAGCCGAGCGAGGTCGCCGGTGCGGTAGAGACGCCCGCCCTCATCGCCGTCGAACACGTCTGGCACGAAGTGCTCCGCGGTCAGTTCAGAGTGGCCCAGGTAGCCCCGGGCGACGCCCACCCCGCCGATGAGCAGTTCGCCGACACCGTCGCCGGCCTCGTCGTCGAGGACGTGGACGACGGTGTTGGCCAGCGGCCGGCCGATCGGGGGGTCCCCGTCCTTGGGCGCGCCGGCGACAGGGGGCTCGTAGGCGGTGGCGAGGATGCTCGTCTCCGCGGGGCCATAGGCATTCAGCCAGCGGACCCGATCGCCCCCCACTCGCAGCCAGGCCTCGTATGCCGACCCGAGCGCCTTCTCGCCCCCGACGATCACGAGACGGACGCTCTCCGGGACCTGCTCGCCCAGCCGTTCGAGGTCACGCACCCATTCGTGCCAGTAGGCGGTGGGGAGGTTGAGCACGGTGATCCCCGTGCGGCGCAGCCACTCGAGCCACGCGCGCCCGAGGACCGGCGCGTCGTCGGGCCGGAGCACGAGCGTCGCCCCCGTCTCCCAGGTCGGGAAGATCTCCTCCACGCTCACGTCGAAGCCGATCGAGCAGAACTGGACGACGCGGTCGCCCGGCGCGAGACCGTAGAGGCGCGCGACGGCGACGTTGTGGTTGACGAGCCCACGATGGGTGAGCATCACGCCCTTGGGCTCTCCGGTCGAGCCCGACGTATAGATCACGTAGGCGAGGTCCCCGGGGCCGACGCTGCGCGGCGGTCTCGAGGCAGAGCCGCGTTCGCGCGCCGCGAGGTCCCGGTCCAGGAGGATCACGCGCGGCCGCTTGGCCGGAAGCGGAGCGAGCAGCTCCTCGGTGCTCAGGAGCACCGGTGGTGAAGCATCGTCGAGCATCTGGACCAGCCGCCGCGGTGGGTGGGCGGGATCGAGCGGCAGGCAGGCGCCGCCTGCTTTGAGGATCGCGAGGAGCCCGACGGCGAGGGCCGTCGAGCGCTCGAGCAGGAGCCCCACCGGAACGTCGGGGCTCACGCCGGCGTCTTGGAGAGCCCAGGCCAGTCGGTTCGCGCGGGCATCGAGCTCGGCGTAGGTGAGCGCCTCTGCCTCGGAGAGGAGGGCTAACGCGCTCGGGGTGCGCTCAGCCTGCGCCTCCACGAGGTCGGCCAGTGTTGCATCCTGCGGGAAGGGCTCGCTCGGCCCCTGCACTCGGCTCATAGTTTCACCTCCAGCAGATCGCTGCCCGCGATCACCTCGCCCTCAAAGCTAGCCGCGACTCCCTGGACCCAGTGCTCGTCGGCGAGGGTGTCATCTCCGGGGAGGAAGTGGGTAAGCACGAGCCGTCGCACCTCGGACTCCGTCGCCACCCGTCCCACGGCGCTCAACGGGGTGTGGGCGCCCTGGCGGTGGAGCTCACGCTGCCTGGCCTCCCAGTCCTCCGGCGGCTCCGGTGCCGCGACGTCGTCGGAGAATACCTCGTGGACGAGGATATCCGCGCCATGCGCGAGCTGGGTCAGGTTCGCGCACGGCGCCGTATCGCCCGAGATGACGATCGACCCATCGTCGGTGTCGAAGCGGTAGGCGAAGGCGGGAAACACCGGTGCATGGTTCACGAGCACCGCCGTCACGCGCACCCGCCCGTCCTCGCTGACGAGGATCGGGTCCATCGGCGGGTCCGTGCGGCCGCCATCGGCCCCGAAGCCCAGGACGATCTCGTGGGGCACGATCAGCGAGGTCAGGTCGGTCTTTCCCGACTCCCGCATCCGGATATTGATGTCGTAAGCGTGGGCGGCGATCTGCGCTCGCGTAATTTCGAGCAGCCCTGGGGTGGGGTTGTCCCCGATGAGCGGAATGTGATGACCGGCGGGGACATCGGCGGGGATCGGGGGCAGCCAGCCGGAGGGGCCCGGTCCATACACGTCCACAGGGGGGTTCCACTGCAGGACCGGCCAACCAAGGAGGAAGAGGTTGAAGTAGTCGCAATCGTGGTCGGAGTGCAGGTGGCTGAGAAGCACCTGATGCAGGTGCCTCAGCAGGCGAGCACGGCGGAGCTGACGCGTGACCCCGCTGCCACAGTCGACGAGATAGACCCTTTCGCCCACGACAACGGCTTGGGAGATTCCCGAGCGCACAGGAGATGGAAGCGGCCCCCCGGCCGTGCCGAGGAGAACGAGCCTGGTGGCACCGCTCATCGTCCAGCAGGGGGCTGGAAGAGCTCGATCGTCCCGCCGTCTGGCGTACGCACGTAGGCGATACGGGTGCCCGCCCTGGGACCGGCGGCGACTTTGATCGGTGCCGCGCTTACCGGTTGGGCCCCGCACCCGATGGCATGACTGTGAGCGAGGTCCATGTCTTCGACCTGTAGGCAGACGTGCACGCTCCCGGGGTGCGCGGTCCCGGGATCGTGCGGGGCCTCGGGCCGATCCAGATAGTGCACGAGCTCGAGCGCCACTCCTCCGGGGAGGTCGAACCAGCACGAGTCGATGCGCACCCCGTCGTAGCCGACCAGGGTGCCGACTCCCGGACCCTGCAATACCCGGCGGTCGCGGGCGGGCGCTCCCAGCAGCTGCTCCCAGAAGGCAATCGACCGCTCGAGGTCGCCGACGGAGATGCCGACATGATGAAGCGCCTCGAAGCTCATCTCAAGCGCTCGGCCGGCCCTCGATCTCCTCTAGGGCGCCGTCGAGGTGCTCCACGGCTCGAAGCGCCAGCTCCTCGCTGATCACAAGCGGCGGGGTGATACGCAGGATGCGGCCGCCGCCGACGGCGAGCACTCCGCGGCGAGCGAGGGCCAGGACGAGCTCTCGCATCTGGCGGGGAGCGATGGGCGCCTTCGTCGCGCGGTCCTGCACCAGTTCCATCGCGAGCAGCATTCCCTGGCCTCGGATGTCGCCGACAATCGGGTGGCGAGCCTGCACCTCGCGCAGCGCGCCGAGGAGCGACTCGCCGACGCGCCGCGCGTTTTCGAGGATCGTCCCGTCCTCGAGCAGAGCGAGCGTCGCCGCGCCCGCGGCGCAGGCCAGGTTGCCACTGGCGAAGGTGGAGGCACCCGCGCCGGGCTGCCCGAAGGCCGCGTGGTCGAGAAGCTCTCGGCGAGACGCGATCAACGACACGGGGTAGCCCGAGGCGAGGCCCTTTCCGGCCAGCAGCACGTCAGGCAGGACACCGGAGTGCTCGAATGCCCACATCTTGCCCGTGCGGCCAACCCCGCTGAGGATCTCATCGAAGATCAAGAGCGCGCCGGTGCGGTCGCAGAAATCCCGCAGGTGAGAGAGAAACGCCTTATCGTGGACGATGGCGCCCCCCACGCCCTGGACCGGCTCGATGATCACGGCGGCGAGCCGCTGCTCGCTGGCCTGCTCGTACACGCGGTCGATAAAGCGCGCGCACGCGTCGGCGCAGCTGTCGCGCTCGAGGCCCATGGGACAGCGGTAGCAGTATGCGTTCGGGGAGTGCAGCGCGCCAGGCGCGAACGGCCCGTACCCGTGCTTGAGGGGGAATCCTCCCATCAGCGACATCGCGCCGAGGGTACGGCCGTGCCAGGCGCCGAAGAAGGAGATGACCTCGTGGCGACCCGTATTCGCCTTGGCCAGCCTGACCGCGGCCTCGACCGCCTCGGCTCCGGTCGTGTACATGTTGAACGTCTGAAGGCTTGGGGGGAGCGTCCGGGCCACCGCCTCGAAGAACTCCGACCGCGGCGGCGTCGCGAAATCGAAGAAGTGCATGAGGCGCCGCGCCTGCGCCCCCAGGGCCTCGGCGACCGACGGCGGGGCGTGGCCGAGGTTGGCGACGACGATGCCGGAGGACAGGTCGATGAAGACGTTGCCGTCGACGTCGCGCACGAGCGCACCCGCGGCGTCGCTGACGACGATGCGCAGCGCCTGCGCCGGCATCGAGGAGTTGCTCGCATGCAGTCGCGCGTCGCGGTCCCACAGCTCGCTCGAGCGGGGTCCGGGGATTTCCGTGTGCACCTGGGGAGCGAGCCGTTCGTCGAGCGTGGCCGCCGCGATCGGCTCGGGAGCGCGGTCGGTCACCGTCGGGCCTTCCCCTGGGTCAGCGGCTGCCGCTCGCGCGCGAGCCGCTCCACCAGCCGTGCTCCGCGCTCGGGACCGGGCATCGACTCAATCTCGTAAGCGACGAACTCGGCGCGCTCCCGGTAGGAGGAGTCGTCGAGCAACGTCCGCACAGCCGTCCGGACACCGTCAGCGCTGATCTCCCCCGGGAGCAGGCTGCGTGCCACTCCTGCGGAAACGCAGGCCTCGGCATTGTCGAACTGGTTGGCGCCCTGAGGGAGAACGAGCAGTGGAAGTCCGTGCGCGAGGATCTCGAAGATCGCGGTGCCTCCCTGGTTGATGACGACGTCGCAGTGCGGAAGCAGAGCGGCCTGAGGGATGAACCCCTCGACATGCACATGCGCCGGCTGCGGCCCCAGCGCGGCAGGATCCTGGTTCGCGCCGATCGTCACGATCACGTTGAGATCTCCATCGCCCAGTCCCTCGAGGATCACGGCGAACACGTGGGGATCCTGGTTGAAGAGAGTGCCCAGGCTCACGTAAACCGTCGGCACGGACGGCAGGTCGTCGATCCATGCCGGTCCCGGCTCGGTGCCGGCGCGCAGGCGTGCGTTGGTCATCGGTTGAGCGACGTCGATCTGGTGGATCTCGGGCGACTGCAGGCTCGGCGGGCAGACATCGAGATAGAGGTACTCGAAGAGGCCGCCGAACGGACCCAGCTCGACCCCCCACTCCTCCCAGAGTGGGAGGATCGTCTCGCGTGCCAGGCGGGCAGCCTCGAGGGGACGGAAGATCGCGACGCTGTGGTCGGCGTAGGGAATGCCTGCAACTGCGGCGGCGACCGGGGCGCCGAAATCCGTTTCGTCGTGCACGATGACGTCGGGACGCTGCTCACGGACGACGGGAACGAGGTCCCTGGCGCGGGCGGGCGCGGCGACGCCCGCGAGCATGCGGGGAACAAAGGTGCAGAAACGCTCCTTGCCGGGCGGCAGCGCGTGCTGCTCGGGAAAGCGCTGGGCGGCCTGCTGCATCTGCTCGGGCAGGCTCAGGCCGGCGGGAAACACAGCGAAGCCGTGCTTCTCGATGTAAGGGAGGAACTCGCCAGCAGTAGCAAAGGCTACGTCGTGCCCCGCGTTCGTGAGCGCACGCGCCAGGGGGAGCATCGGCAGAAAGTGGCCAATGCCAGGCAAGCAGGTGCACAGCACGCGCAAACGGCCCTCTCCGGACATTCGGATTTCGACCCTAACAGACGGGCACACGTAAGTGTCAACGACACTGTCAACGGCGCCCGCCTGTGCTAGCGTCGTTACCAGGATGTCAGAGACGGCCCGAGTTCCTGACCTCCTGGCGGCACGGGCGCAAGCTGACCCCGAGCATGTCGCGCTTGCCGTCGATACGGGTGAGAGCCTCACTTACCGTGACTGGGCGCAGCGCTCAGACGCATCGGCGCGCGGGCTCGCCGACATCGGGGTGTCCTCGGGCGACCGCGTCGGGTTGCTGTTCGACAACCCGTGGTGGACGGACTACGCGGTGAGCTATCTGGCGGCCCAAAAGGCATGCGCGGTGGCGGTCCCGCTCTCGCCGCGCTTCTCCCCGCCTGAGCTCGCGCACATCATCGAGCACGCCGGAATCGGCATCGTGCTCTGCCCTGACGAGCTCGCCACCCTGCTCCCTGCGCTCCCCGGCTACCGGGTGCTGACGCCGCACGAGGTGGCCGACGAGCACAGCGCGGATGCCTTCGAGACACCGGCTCCGTGCGCCGACCTGGCCGAGGTGATTTACACCTCCGGTACCACCGGGCGCCCTAAGGGTGTGGCGGTCACCCACGCGAGCCTCATAGCCCATGATCTGCCACCCGCCCCGCCGGGCGAGGCATCCCTCCTGCACGTCTTCCCGATCGGTACCAACGCCGGCCAGGAGTGCCTGCGCATGCCGCTGCGCCGGCGAATGACGGCGGTCGTCCTGCGGTCCTTCGACCCCGAACGCCTGTGCGCGGTGGTCGCCGAGCGACGGATCAGGCGTCTGCAGCTCGTCCCCTCCATGGCGCAGCTCGTGGTCGCGTCCACGGCGCCCGCTCGCTTCGACCTTTCCTCGGTCGAGAGAGTGACGCTGTCATCGGCTCCGGCACCGGCGGGGCTGTGGGAGCAGCTCACGGCCGCCTTCCCCGGGGCGGAGCTGTTCAACGCCTACGCGCTCACGGAGTCGGGGGGCGCGCGGACGCTCATGCGCCACGATCCCTCTCGGCCCCACGCGGTGGGCCGTCCCGTCGGGGAAACCGAGGTCCGGGTGGTGGACGAGGGCGCCAACGACGTTCCCGCCGGCGATACGGGGGAGGTCTGGCTGCGGCGACCCGGATCGCCCCGACGGGAGTACTACCGCGATCCGGCGGCGACCGCCGCCGCGTTCGCGGGCGACTGGCTGCGCACCGGGGACATCGGATTCTTGGACTCGAACGGCTATCTCCATCTCGTCGATCGAAGCAAGGACATCATCATCAGCGGCGGTCTCAATGTGTCTTCGGTCGAGGTGGAGGACGCGCTCTACGAGCACCCCGCGGTGCTCGAGGCAGCGGTATTCGGCGTTCCGCACGCCGTACTCGGCCAGGACGTTGCGGCCGCCGTGGTCGTGGGTGCGCCCACCGAGGCGCGCGAGCTCCAGGCCTTCGTCCGCGCCCGCCTGAGCGAGCACAAGGTCCCGCACCGCGTGATCCTCGTCGAGTCGTTGCCGCGCAACGCTTCAGGCAAGGTCGTCAAGCGCGAGCTGCGCGAGCGCTTTGCCGCGCTGCCGACACCGTCGACGGCCGAGGGCCCCAGCGACGAGGTCGAGGCCGCCGTCCTCGCCGTCTGGCGAGATGTGCTCGGACGCGAGGACATCGGCCTCCGCGACGATTTCTTCGATCTCGGCGGGCATTCGTTGGCCGCCGCGCAGGTGGCTGCGAGGCTGCGCGACAGGTTCGCCGTCGAGCTTTCCCCGACGGCACTCTTCGACCACCCGACGGTGGCCGAGCTCTCCGCTCTTCTCGCAACCGGCGCCTCCGCCGTCAGCCCGTCGTGAAACTGCCTCGCGCGCTCGTCGCCGATCTCGGACCGGGCTATGGGGAGCGGGTGCGGCTGTGTGGATGGGCTCACGAGATCCGGCCCGCCGGGGCAGGGCTCTCGGTCGTGCTCCGCGACCACACGGGTCTCGCGGAACTGGTGCTCGAGACAGCGGTGGAGGACTTGGTCCCGGAGTCGGCGATCGAGGTCCTGGGGATCACCGAGCCTGCGGGTGGCGACGGCGTGCGCGTAGCCGTCGAGCGCCTCGAGGTAGTTGGTCCGGCCGCCACCCCGCTTCCCATCACCCCGTCATCCACGCGCGAGCAGCGCCTGGACTGGCGCTACCTCGATCTGCGCGGCCCCCGTAACCGCCTGATCTTCGAGGTCCAGACGACCGCCGAGCGCGCCCTCCGTGCCTTCTGCGACGAGTGGCGGTTCCTCGAGCTCCACTCGCCCAAGCTGCGGCCGATCCCCAACAAATCCGGCGACCAGCTGTTTCCCGTCGAGTATTTCGACCGGCGCGCCTATCTGGCGCAGTCGCCCCAGTTTTACAAGCAGATGGCGATGGCGGCCGGGTTCGACCGCGTGCTCGAGATCGCCCCCGTCTTCCGGGCGCAAGCCGACCCCACCAGCCGCCACGACACCGAGTTCACGAGCGTCGATGTCGAGATGGCGTGGATCGACTCCGAGGAGGACCTGATGGGCTTCGAAGAGCAGATGCTCACGCGGGTGATCGGCGCCGTGCAGTCCGAGCACGACCGGGAGGTCGAGCGCTGCTTCGGCGTCGAGATACGCATCCCCGCCACCCCCTTCCCCCGGCGCACCCTCGGCGAGGCCAAGGCCATCGTCGCGGCGAGCGGCACGCCTGCGGGGCCGATCGACGAGGATCTGGACCCTCAGGGGGAGCTGTGCCTCGCCGAGCAGATCGCCGCAGAGCACGATCACGAATTCGTGTTCATCACCGACTACCCGGATCGGAGCAGGCCCTTCTACCACATGTGTCGCGAGACTGGTTCCGTCGAGACGAGGAGCTTCGACCTGCTGTGGAAGGGGCTGGAGATCACCTCCGGCGCCCAGCGAGAGCACCGCCACGACCGGCTGACCGCACAGGCGGCGGCGCGCGGCATCCCCGTCGAGCTGATACGCCCCTACCTGGACTTCTTCAAGTTCGGCTGCCCCCCGCACGGCGGCTTCGGCCTCGGGCTCACGCGGATGCTGATGAGCATGCTCGCGGTGGACGACGTCCGCGAGGTGACCTATCTGTTCCGCGGCCCTGATCGGCTGACGCCATGACCAGTCCGACGAGGACGTGGCCACGCCAGATCGCGAAGCGGCCCTCGAGTGCTCCCAGCGTGCTTGCGCCCATACGCCAGGGTCCGTCGATCTCGGCCGTGTAGTGGGAGCTCACCGGGTCGATCTCGACCGCGACATCGTGGAAGCCAAGCCGCCACCCCGTGCCGGGGTAGAGGCACTTGTATACGCATTCCTTGATCGCGAAGGCAATCCTGGCCAGGTGGCGGCCACGGGCGAGCTCACCGGGGCGCAGGACCATGCGCTCGACCGCGGCCTCGAGCGGCGGCTCGAGCAGCTCGATGTCGAGGCCCACGCTCCACACATCGGCAGTGCGAGCCGCGACGGCGCCCGCCAGTCGGCCACCGTGGGAGATGCTGCCCACGACGCCGGCCGGCCACAGCGGCTCGCCCATCGAACCTCGCCCGATCGGCGCGCCGTCGCGGTCGATCGCGCGCAGGGCGGCATGCGCGCAGGCGCGACCGGAGAGGAACTCGCGGCGCCGGAGCCGGCTCGCACCTGCGATCGCCTCGAGTTCACCGCCGTAGGGGGATGGAGGCTCGGCGCCGAGTGTCACGACGGCCGCCGCCGCCGTGTCGGGAAAGAGCCCGGAGATGATGCTCGTTACCTCAGCGTCGAGTCTCGTGTGTGCGATCCTAGCGCCGAGGTGCCGCGATGATCTTGGGGATTCTATGGCCGTTGCCCTGAGCGGCCCCCCGCTCGCCCTCGAGACGTGCGCCCGCCGCCTGGCCCCACTCGGCTCGAGGCCCCTCGATGACCTCGCCGGCGGTTCCGTGGCGCTGGAAGGGGACGGCCCGAGGGTCGAAGTCGACCTCTCCTGGTACGGACGGGCGGCCACGGGCGCCCGGCGGGGCAGCGAGGCGGCGGTCCAGGCGATGTCCGGTCTGATGCTCGTGCACGGTCGCGATACGGGGTCCCCGCGGCGGCTCGGCCTCGAGGTGGCCTCGGTCACGGCGGGAATGCTCGGCGCCCAGGCGATCCTCGCGGCGATGATCGGCGCCGCCCGCGGCATCTCGATCACCACAGTCCAGACCTCGGCGCTCGAGGCCGCTCTGCTCCTGGTCTCTCATCGGGTAGCCGCCGCCACCACCGGCACCGAGTGGGTTCCCGTCCCCCCGGGTCCGGCTCCGGGGCCGCCCTTCCGCAGTGCCGATGGTCACTGGCTCGAGCTCGAGACGCTTGACGCCTCGGCCTGGCGGGCGTTCTGGGAGCGGCTCGGCGCGGGCGACGCCGACCTCCAGTGGGCGTGGCGGCTCTTCCGGCCCCGTTACTTCCGGGGGACGTGCACGCTCCCCGTCGGACTGCACGAGACGACGAGGGCGCACACCTATGCCGACCTCGCCGCCGCCGCCGATGCGTGCGCGGTGAGCCTGACGCGCGTGCGGTCCTACGACGAGGTGCTGGCGGAGCCCGGCTTCACGTCCGGTCACCCGGTCATTCGCCGCTTGCCCCCGAGTGCGGACCCTCAGCGCGGGCCGGCGCCGACAACGACGGCGAGCCAGGGGAGCGACCTGCCGCTGGCGGGGATGCGCGTGATCGAGGCGACGAGCCGGCTCCAGGGACCGCTCGCGGGACGACTGCTCCAGACCCTGGGAGCGCACGTGGTCCGCGTCGAGCCTCCCGGCGGCGACCCCTCGCGCACGGTACCGCCTGCCGTCGGCGAGGACGGCACGTTCTTCTTGTCGTTCAACCGCGGCAAGGAGCCGATCGAGCTCGACCTCGCTCGTCCCGAGCAACGCGAGGAGCTCGCGGAGCTGATCGCCGGCGCCGACGTCTTCCTCCACAACTGGCGGCCGGGAAGGGCGGCCCAGTGGGGACTCGAGGCCGAGGACCTGGCGAAGATCAACCCGGCGCTCGTCTACGCCCATGGATCAGGGTGGGGTGAGCTCGCCGGTGTATCCCGGCTCGTGGGCACCGACTTCCTCGTACAGGCCTATACGGGGATGGGAGCGGGGATGAGTCCCGAGGGGCAGCCGCCGCTCACCTCCAGAGCACTGCTCACCGATTACATGGGGGCGCTGTCGACCTGCGAGGCAGCGCTCTTCGGCCTCTACCTGCGCACGCGCACGGGGTGCGGGCATCGGGCCGGCGGATCGCTGTTCGGGGGCGCTATGGCGCTGCAGGCGCACGTACTCGAGGCGCTGGCGAGCGGCCGCGAGCGTGGACGGCGGCGCGGCCGGCCGCTGTGGAGGCACCTGGACCATCCGCTCGCGACCGCCGACGGGCACATAGCGGTCAGCGTCGAGGACGCCGACGATCTCCAGAGGCTGTGTCTCGCCTGCGATCTCGCCCCCGACGCATCCGACCGGGCGGGCGCCGAAACACGTATCGCTGAGCGGATCGGTGGCGGCGTCACCGCCGAGTGGGAGGAGCGCATCGCCACGGCCGGCGTGTCCTGCGCGGCGGCTTGCACGGACTTGGCCACACTCCCGCGCGACGACCGGTTGGCCGGACTGTTCGAGCCGCTGGGCGGCACGGCGTGGGCGCCAATCGCTCCCTGGCAGCTGTCGTGACCTGGTATCGTCGCGCAACACCTAGAGGGAGGCCGATTGATGCCGTTTTCACTCAGCTCCGTACTGACGCGGCGCACTGTCGCTGTCGGCGTGTCATTCTTGGCGCTGGCCTTGGCGGGATGCGGTAGCAGTAGCAACAGCAGCAGCAGCGGCCTCACCAAGTCAGCCTTGGTGAGCAAGACCACCACCATCTGCAAGCAACGCTCCGCGGTGATCACGGCCGCGGCGACCAAGATGCTGGCAGGCGGCAAGCTCCCCACCCGCGCTAAGTTCGGACAGCTCGCCTTCGGGACGATCATCCCCCAGACCTCGGCGGAGCTCGGTCAGCTGAGCGCGCTCAAGCCGCAGGCGGGTGTGGCGACTTCGTACCAGCGGTGGCTGGCCGAGTTGCGAGCGGCGCTTGCCAAGATGAAGCAGAACCCGGTCATCATTCAGAGCAGCGCGAGCTTCGTCACCGTTAACCACGACGCGAAGACGCTGGGTCTTTCCTCTGCCTGTGATGTGGGGCCCAGTAGCTGACGGCAGCTTGGCTTCGCTGACAGGGTCCCCCTCTGACGCCGTCGAGAGCGTCGTCGTACCTTCTCCGAGCGACCAGGGTGTCGGCTCGGGGCGCTCAAGCTCTGGTCCCCGGCGTCAGTCTGGATGGGGGGTGCTCGCCTCCTACCTCGTCATCGTCTTCTTTCTCATCACGCTCAACTTCTTTCTCCCCCGGGCGTTGCCCGGCAAGCCGATCCAGGCGCTGAGCAACCCGCGATCTACGACCTACGTCGGCTACGCACCCACACGGAACGCCGTGGATCGCTACTACGGCTTGGACCGGCCGCTGCTCTCCCAGTACCTCGACTACCTGAAAGGCCTCGTCCACGGGAATCTCGGAACCTCGATCGAGTACAACGCTCCGGTCATGAGCGTGCTGCTGACCAGGCTTCCCTGGGATCTGCTGCTCATCGGGACCTCGCTGGCGTTGGCCACCGCCATCGGGATGCTGGCGGGGATCCGGTCGGGCTGGAAGCGGGGGAGCCGGGAGGACCGGCGCCTGATTGCCCTGTTCGTGGCCACCGACAACTTCCCGACCTTCTTCCTCGCCTTCGTGGTCCTCTACGTGTTTGTCATAAAGCTCGGCTGGTTCCCGCTCGCGGGGGCGCAGACTCCCTTCTCCTCGAGCTTCGGCCTCGTCCACAAGGTGACCGACATCGCCTATCACCTGGTGCTGCCGGCGAGTGTCCTCGTGCTCACCTTCACCGCCTATCAATATCTGGTGATGCGCGCCAGCATGGTGGGCGAGCTGGGCGCTGACTACCTGGTGCTGGGCAGGGCGAAGGGCCTGAGCGATCACGTTCTCAAATACCGCTACGCGGCTCGCAATGCCCTCTTGCCCGCGGTTACCGTGGCCACGCTGCAGATCGGCACGGCGGTCGTGGCGGCGATCTTCATCGAGGCGGTATTCGACTATCCCGGGATCGGACGGCTGATGTTCGACTCCATCGGGGTGCGCGACTATCCGACCATGCAGGGGTGCTTCCTGGTGATCAGCCTGCTCGTGGTCACGGCGAATCGCCTCGCCGATCTCCTCTACCGGCGCCTGGATCCGAGGATCGCGGCATGAGCGCGAAGCGCCCGCCATTCCTCGTTCTGGGCGGGAGCGTCACCGGCGCGTTTGTGCTCATCGCCGCCTTCGCGCCTCTGGTCGCCCCCTACGGCAGCCAGACGATCGCGGGGCCCGCGCTCGCGTCGCCCTCGATGCACCATCTGCTCGGAACCAACGACGTGGGCCAGGACATCCTCTCGCAGCTGATCTGGGGGGCCCGCACCGCGGCGCTCGTGGCGCTGCCGGCCGCGGCCATCGCCATGCTGGTGGGGCTCCTGGTGGGCGGCCTCGCCGGGCTCCTCGGAGGCTGGGTGGACAGCCTGACCATGAGGATCGTGGACATGTTCCTGGCCATCCCCATGCTGCCGCTCCTCATCCTCATCGCCGCGCTCGTCGGGCCCAGCCAGATCACCGTGATCGTCCTTATCGCCGCTGGTGCCTGGCCGAGCATCGCACGAGTCCTCCGCAGCCAAACGCTGAGCCTGGCTCAGAGAGGTCACGTGCGAGCGGCGCGCGGGTTCGGGGGGGGCGCCCTCTATGTGCTTCGGCGCCACCTCGCCCCCGCCCTCGGCCCGATGCTCACCGCCAACCTCGTCTACTGGATGGGGACGGCGGTCGTCCTCCAGTCAGGCCTCGCATTTCTCGGGCTGAGCGATCCCACCCAGGTGAGCTGGGGAGAGATACTCAACCGCGCTCTCACTCACGAGGGCGTGTACTTCTCCTCGGAGTGGGTCTGGTGGGTCCTCCCGGCGGGCTTCGCGATCATCATCGTCTGCTCGGGTCTCGCCTTTCTCGGCCTCGCGTTCGAACCCCGCTTCAATCCGCGCTGGAATCGGGCCTGATGGCGCCCCTGCTCGAGATCACCGATCTTCGCGTTCGCTTCGAGGACGAGGTCGACGCGCTCCGGGGCGTCAGCCTGTTGCTCGACCGCGGGGAGAGCTTGGCCATCGTGGGAGAAAGCGGCGCGGGCAAGTCGACGTTGGCCCAGTGCACCGTCGGGCTCATTCAGCCTCCGCAGGCGAGCGGGAGCGTGCGCTTGGCCGGGGAGGAGCTGATCGGGGCAAGCGCGGAGCTGCTGCGCTCCGTGCGCTGGACCAAGGCGGCGATCGGGCTCCAGGGCGCACCGCTCAATCCCGTCGCCACCGTCGGGGCACAGATCGACGAGCCCCTGCGCGAACGGGCGGGGATGGGCCGGGCCCAGGCGCGCTCCCGCGCTCTCGAGCTGGCACGGGAGGTCCTGCTCGACCCGCTGACCCTGGAGCGCTTCCCGCACCAACTGTCCGGAGGTCAACGGCGCCGGGCGATGATCGCCATGGCGCTCGCGCTCGATCCCGAGCTGGTGATCTTGGACGAACCCACGGCCGGGCTTGATCCCGTTACCAAGGGGGAGCTCCTGAGCCGGCTGTCGCAGCTCGCGCGAGAGCGAGGCTTCGCGCTGATCATCATCTCCCATGACCTTTCCGCGGCGGTCGCGCTGGCGCAGCGCACGATCGTGCTCTACGCGGGGGAGGTGATGGAGGCGGGAACGAGTGCGACCGTGATCGAGGATCCCGCCCATCCGTACACGTGGGCCTTGGTCAGGGCGTATCCGCTGATGACGACAACCAAGGATCTGCACCCGATCCGCGGTCGGTCTCCGGGACCCAGGGCGGTCCCCGGCGGTTGCCCGTTTCACCCCCGCTGCACGCAGGCGGAGACGATCTGCGCCGAGGAGCATCCTCCTCCGGAGCCATCGCGGGGACGCCTTGTCACCTGTCACTTCGGAGGCGTCCTTGATCTCTTGAAAGCCGAAGGGTTGGGGATGACCTACCGCAGCGGACGGCAGCGGACCACCGCGCTCGCGGACGTGTCGCTCGTGGTCAGACACGGCGAGGCGGTCGGGATAATCGGCGCCTCGGGAAGCGGTAAGACCACGCTCGCTCGCATCCTCGCCGGCCATGTCAACCCAGACGAGGGCTCCGTCGTCCTCGGATCGCAACGTGTGGCCAGCTCCTGGCGCCAGGAGCAACGGACCTTCCAGCGGGCGATCCAGCTCGTTATGCAGGACCCCTGGGACGCCCTCTCACCTCGCCTCAGCGTCCAGGAGATCATCCGCGAGCCGCTCGACATCGAGGGCGCCGCCAGCCGGCCAGAGTCCGAGGATCGAGTGGCGGAGATGCTCGAAGCCGTGGGATTGCCGAGCTCGGCGGAGTTCCTGAGCGGGCGGACCGACAGCCTCTCCGGTGGAGAGCTCCAGCGCATCGCCCTGGCGCGCGCGCTGGTCGCGCGACCGAAGCTCCTCATCGCCGACGAGCCCACGAGTATGCTCGACGCCTCCGAGCAGGCACGCCTTCTTGTCATCCTGCGCGAGCTTCAGGTGGAGATGGGACTCGGACTCGTGCTCGTCTCGCACGATGTCGCGGTGGTGCGCAAGGTGACCGATCGCACCGTCGTCCTCGACGGCGGCCGCCTAGCCGAGCACGGGCCGTCCGAGCTGGTGTGCACCAGCCCGCAGTCACCCGCCGCCCGCCGGCTGGTGGAAGCGGCCGGGATCGGCCTATCGCCGGACGGGAGCGAGGCGCCGGCGCTTGCCCACGAGAGAGAGGAGAGCACGTGGACTCGCGCGTGAACCGACGCACTTTTCTCAAGGGCTCAGCCGCTGCGGGCGCCGCTTTCTACGTGGGCGGATGCGGCACGTCATCCAGTGTCAGCGGAACCGTGCGCCTCGCCGGGGGCACCTTTGGGTTCCCATCGCCGTTTGCCTACATCGGCGGCCCGGGATACGTGCAGATGAACCTCATCTACGACACGCTCGTATGGAAGGACGACACCGGACAGCTGCTCCCCTGGCTCGCCCGCGGCGTTTCTCGCTCGCGCGATGGGCTCACGTACACGTTCCAGCTGCGAAACGGAGTCAAATGGCAGGACGGACGACCGCTGACCGCAGAGGACGTCGCCTTCACGTATGAGTACTTCGCCAAGCAGTCGCTCGGGCCCCTGCTCATCGCCCAAGCGTTCAACGTTCGCGGCGCGCGTGCGACGGGGCCGCTTACCGTCGAGGTCCGGCTCGAGATTCCGGCCGTCACCTTCCTGGGCTCGGTAGCGGGCGCGGTTCCCATCATCCCGAAGCACATCTGGCAGTCGATCACCGACGCTCCGGCCGCGCAGGATCTGGCGGTGCTCGTGGGCTCGGGGCCGTACCGGTTGAAGTCCTACTCTGCGGGAGAGGGCTCATACCTGTACCTCGCCAACGACACTTACTTCCTCGGTAAGCCGGTGGTCAGCCGAGTCGAGCTGGTGCCCGTCGACGACGAGCTCGTGGCCCTAGAGGCGGGGACAACCGATGTGGGCGAGACTCCTCCCGAAGGCGTCAGCCCCGATGCCCTCGCGACATTCCGCGCCAACCCTAACTTCGGGATCGTCCAGCAGACCGGGAGCTTCATGTTTCCCCTGATCTGGAACCTGGGCAAGGGCGGGGCGCTGGCCGACGTGCGCTTTCGGCGTGCTTGCGCGCTCGCCATCGATCGCGGCGCGCTCGTCTCCCGCCTGGTCGGGACGAACGGCGTGCCCGGCAATCCGGGCTTCCTCCCGCCGGGCCACCCCTACCACGTCGATGTCGAGCAGTACTCCTACAACCCCGCGGCCGCCAACCGTCTGCTCGACAGCGCCGGCTACCACCGGGCGAGCCCGGGAGCGACGCGCCACGCACCGGGCGGAGGGCCTGTGAGCTTTCAGGTCCTCACGGGAAACTCGCCGGTCCCACCGGTGCTCGACCTCCTCATCCCGGCGCTGCGGAACGTCGGCGTCGATGTCAGCACCCGCGCCGTCGACCTCCCCACCCTCTTCAGCCTCGCTCAGCAGGGCGCCGACGAGCTTGCCCTGACCCTCTATCCCGGGCCCCAGGGGGCGTCTCCCAACTCCGATCCCGACACCCTGCGGGCGTACTACTCCTCGAGGATCAAGGGCCGGCTGGAAGGCGCGCAGGGATACGTCAATCCCGAATTCGATCGTCTCGCCGATGCCCAGCTGGTCACCGCCGACGTGGCCAAGCGCAAGCAGATGATCGCGCGCATGCAGCACATCATCGCCAGCGACGTGCCGGCCCTTCCCCTCTATTACTCGACTCTGTTCACCGTGTTTCGCAAGAGCGCCTTTGACCAGTGGTACTACACCCCGGGTGGCCTCGGCAGCGGACTGCCGAGCGCCATCAACAAGCAGGCCCTGATTACCGGAACGAAGACCGGGATGACGATCCGGCGACGTTAGGCCCGCTGAGCGGTGGTGCTAGCCCTCGACGAGGCCGACACGATTGCCGTCAGGGTCGACGAAGATCGCCGTGGTGACCGGTCCGGATTCCGTGCGGTTCACGAGCACCGAGCCGCCCGCGGCTTTGATGCGCGTGAGGTGCGCCTCGATATCCGGCACCTCGACATAGAAGATCACCCCGCTGAGGTCGTCTGTCGACTGCGCGATCCCACCTCCGATGCCCTTCTCCGCCGCGTCGGTGTCGACACGGGCGTAGCTCCCGTCGGGTACGAGTCCGAGCTTCCATCCGAAGAGCTCGGAGTAGAAGCGCCGCAGCTCAGCGCTCTGCTCACTGTGGAGCTCGAAATGGACCACCGGATTTCCCATCTTCTCCCTGCGAACTTTATTCGTGCTCACTGCGCAACGCACTTAGCCGTGGATTATCGTATCGTATTCTAACCCACCCCGGGTGGGGTGCGGAAAGAAGAGAGAGGAACATTCATGTTGCCGCTGATGAAGGTTGAGATCCTGAACCGGTTGAAGACGGTTCGGGGTCACATGGACGGCATCATCAGGATGGTCGATGACGAGGAGTACTGCGTCGATCTCATGAAGCAGGTCTCGGCCGCGCAGGCATCGCTCGAGCGCGTCAACCGGTTGATTCTCAAGAACCACCTACAGACGTGCTTCTCCGAGGCGGTCAGCGAGGGTCGGGCGGAGCCGGCGATCGCGGAGCTCCTCGACGCGGTCAAGTTCAACGCCGTGCTGACCGGCGCCGAGGCGATGATCGCCGGCGAAGCGACGGGCGAGCCTGCCGGCGAAGCCGCCGCCACGGACGGGCGGGCATCATGAACGAGACCCGCTTGCGCGTCCCGGAGATGACTTGCGACCATTGCGAGGCGGTGATCAAACGGGCGCTCGCACCCCTACCGGGCGTAACGGCGGTCATGGTCGACCTCGACACCAAGCTCGTCCAAGTGGCGCATGAGGGCGATCGGCCCACGCTCGAGCAGCTGCGGTCGGCGGTTGAGGATCAGGGTTACGAGGTCACGGGCTGGGCGGCCTCGTGACGATGACGGCGACCACGTCGCCGACCGAGGTGCGTCTCGACACCGAGCGTTGCGAACTCGTCGTCGACGGTATGACCTGCGCGTCGTGTGCGGCACGAATCGAGCGTGTGCTCGGTCGGCAGCCCGGCGTCACGGAGGCGCGCGTGAACTTCGCGACCCGCCACGCGTGGGTCAGTTTCGATCCGGCGGTGCTGGATCCAGCCCGGATCGAGGCGGCCGTGGGTAGGGTCGGCTACGCCGCGAGCCAGGTTGAGGAGGATGATCCCGATGAGGATCAGCGGGCACACGAGCGTGAGCAACGTAAGTGGCGTTGGCGTGTGGCGGTTAGCGCCCCGCTCGCCGCCGCCGTCGTAGTGCTCGTTTACGGCTTGGGCAACCGCGATTGGGCCCGCTGGCTCGCGTTCGCTCTCACCCTTCTCGTGCTCGTCGCCGGCGCGCCGATCCTCGTCTCCGGGGCGGCCCGCGCGCGACGGTTCTCGGCGAACATGGACACCCTGATCGCGTTGGGCACGTTGACTGCTTTCGCGTTCTCGGCGGTGCGCTTGTTCACCGGCGGCGAGGTGTTTTTTGACAGCGCCGCGGTGATCACGGCGTTCATCGTCCTCGGCCGCTTCTTCGAAGCCCGCGCTTCCCTGCGGGCGTCGGGCGCGATCAGGCACCTGCTCGAACTCGGCGCCAAGCAGGCGCGCGTGCTCATCGACGGCGCGGAGCGTCTGATCCCGATCGAGGAGGTCGCGGTCGGGGCGTTGGTACGCGTCCGGCCGGGTGAGAAGATCCCCGTCGACGGGGTCCTCGTCGAAGGCCGCACGACGGTCGACGAGTCGATGCTGACTGGCGAGTCGCTGCCGGTGGAGAAGGCGATCGGGGCTACAGTGACGGGCGCCACGGTCAACCACGAGGGCGCGTTCACGCTCGAGGCGAGAGCCGTTGGCCGCGACTCGGCGTTGGCTCAGATCGTGTCCCTGGTGCGCTCGGCGCAGGAGAGCAAGGCGCCGATCGAGCGCCTGGCTGACCGGATCGCCGGGGTGTTCGTCCCCGTCGTCCTCGGTCTCGCCACACTCACCTTCCTCGGCTGGTGGCTGGCGGCGGGCGAGGCAGCCGGCGGCGTGGTGGCGGCGGTCGCAGTGCTCATCATCGCCTGCCCGTGCGCGATGGGGCTGGCCACGCCCACCGCGATCCTCGTGGGCACCGGACGAGGCGCGGCTTTGGGGGTGCTCATCAAGGGCGGCGAAGTGCTCGAGGCCTCGCGCCGCATCGACACCGTCGTATTCGATAAGACGGGGACCGTGACCGAAGGCAAGATGACGCTGCGCGGCTGGGTGGCCATTCCCGGCCAGAGCGTCGAGACGGTGCTCGCCCGCGCGGCTTCCATCGAGGCATCCTCGGAGCATCCGATCGCCACCGCGATCATCACCGGCGCCGGCGAGCGAGACCTCGCTGTGCCGGTGGCGTCAGACTTCACGACGACCACCGGCTACGGAGTGAGCGGCGGCGTCGAAGGGACCCAGGTCAGCGTCGGGCAGCGCAAGCTGATGGGCAAGTGCGGATTGACGATCGCTTCCGAGCTCGAGGATCAAGCCACTGCGTGGGAGAGTCAGGGGCTCACCGCGGTGTTCGTCGGTTGGGACGGGGATGCCCAGGGAGCCCTCGGAATCGGCGACACGCTCAAGCCCGGCGCGCGCGAGGTCGTCGAGCGGCTGCACCGCCTTGGCGTGCAGGTGGCGATGATCACCGGCGACAACGCGCGAACCGCGCACACCGTCGCGGCGGAGATCGGCGTCGATCGCGTTCTCGCGGAGGTGCTTCCGCAGGACAAGGCGGCCGAGGTTCGCCGGCTCCAGGGCGAAGGCCGTTCCGTCGCCATGGTCGGCGACGGGATCAACGACGCGCCCGCGCTCGTCCAGGCCGATCTGGGGATGGCGATCGGAACAGGCACCGACGTCGCAATCGAGTCCTCGGACATCACCCTCATGTCCGGCGATCTCGACGGCGTCATCACCGCCCTCGCCCTCGCCCGCCGCACGATGCGAACGATCCGTCAGAACCTGGCGTGGGCCTTCGCTTACAACGTCGCCGCGATCCCGCTTGCCGCCGTCGGCGTCCTGCCACCGATCGTCGCCGGCGCGACGATGGCCTTCTCCTCGCTCAGTGTCGTCACCAACTCGCTGCGGCTGTTTCGCTTCGCTCCCAACCGCGCCTGAGATCCGCGCGACCCGCCCGACCGCGCCGGCAGCGGGGTTCGAGGCAGCCTCGGCACCATAGATGTCCGCGACACTACTATAAGTTGCCTGATGGCGACGGTCTGCCGATAAGTACTGGAGAACTCCCTGTTGCGCGCACAGCGGCAGCATGGCTCGGCGGCACCGGGAGTCGGTTGAGCGAGTCAAACGGAGGTCGTCAGGATGACGTACAGAATTGACCCCAACGAATATTGCACCACGGAGGGCTGCACGCGACCAAAGGCCACCGGCGAATGGGTTTGCTCGCAATGCTCTCGGCTCGCGCGCGC
>DASZMD010000098.1:0-4161 GCA_035551955.1 Solirubrobacteraceae bacterium
GAGATCGTCCTCCAGGGCGCGGCCAAGGACCTGCTCGCGAGCGAGGATCTCAAGCGCGCGTATCTGGGGGGCTAGGACCCGCGGGCCGAAGCGTAAGCGCCGCCGCTGAGCGCGGTGGCGCCGAGCGCGAACAGGGACTCGCCGCCCATGCCGCGGGAGACGTTGTTGGCGGTGGTGGCCAGGTGGTCGTGGACGGCGAGGGCGGCCCTGCCGGGGTCGTGGGCGGCGCAGGCGGCGATGATCGCCTCGTGCTCGTGGCCGCGGCCGCCGAGCTGGCGGCTCTCGGGGACGGCCAGGCAATAGCGCTCGCTCGTCTCCCACACCGGCCGGATCAGGCGCAGCAGCCAGGCCGAGTCGGCGGCGTCGTAGAGCGCGAAGTGAAAGGCGGTGTGGGCGGCTGAGGTGGCGGCGGAATTGTCGTCGAGCATCGACTCGAGCTCGGCCAGGCGCAGGCGCGCCCGGTCCTCACACCGGGCGTCGAAACGCTCGGCGGCGCGGCGGATGGCGAGCGTCTCCAGCGCGACTCGCGCCTCGTAGACCTCGGCCAGGTCGGCGATCGAGAGCTCGGTGACGCGCGCTCCGCGATGGGGGATGTTCTCGACCAGGCCGGCCGAGTGCAGGCGACGCACCGCCTCGCGGATGGGCATCGCGCTCATCTCGAGCACGGTCGCCAGCTCCTCGATCGGAAGCCGCTCGCCCGGGCGCAGGCGCCCGGTGACGATCGCCTGGTGCAGGGTCTCGAACGCCTTCTCGGCCAGCGTGCGCGGCCCGCCGCTCGCGTCAGCGTCCGCGAGCACGTCGAGTGGCGTTCCCATCCTCGCTTTAGTATCGGAATCAATGATCAAAAGTCAAGAACGCGCCCGCCGCGAGCACGCGGCCGAGCTCGATGCCGGCGACCCGCTGCGCGCGTTCCGCGACCGCTTCGTGTTCGCGACCGGCGCTGATTCGATCTACCTGGACGGTAATTCGCTCGGCCGCCTCCCCAGGGCCACCGTGTCGCGGCTCGAGCGGGTCGTGGGCACGGAGTGGGGGGCGGGGCTGATCGGGTCCTGGTTCGAGGGGTGGATGGATCTTCCCGTCGCCGTCGGGGACCGCATCGGCTCGGTGGCGCTGGGCGCGGAGCCGGGGCAGGCTGTGGTCGGCGACTCGACCACGGTGTGCCTGTACAAGCTTGCCGCCGCCGCCCTCGACGCCCGCCCGGGGCGGACCGAGATCCTCACCGACGTCGACAACTTCCCCACCGACCGCTACGTCCTCGAGGGCCTCGCCCGGGCTCGCGGCCTCGAACTGCGCTGGCTGCGCGGGGACCCGGCGGCCGGCCCCACCGCCGAGGAGGTGGCCGCGCACGTCGGCTCGCGCACCGCGCTCGTGTCCTTCTCCCACGTCTCCTACCGCTCGGCGCACATCGCGCCCATGGCCGAGATCAATGCTCTCGCCCACGCGGCCGGCGCCCTCACCCTGTGGGATCTCAGTCACAGCGCCGGAGCGGTGCCGGTGGCGCTCGACGACGACGGCGCCGACCTCGCCGTGGGGTGCACCTACAAGTACCTCTACGGCGGTCCCGGCGCCCCCGCCTACATGTACGTCGCCCGCGCCCTCCAGGACACCCTGCGCCAGCCGATCTGGGGCTGGCTGGGGCGCCGCGACCCGTTCGAGATGGAGCCCGGCTATCAGCCCGCGGGCGGCATCGGCGGCTGGCTCTCGGGCACCCCGCCGGTGCTCGCGCTCGCCGCCGTCGAGGAGGGGGCGCAGCTCGTCGGAGAGGCGGGGATGGGAGCGATCCGCGACAAGGGGATCGCCCTCACCGAGCTCGCCATCGCCCTGGCCGACGAGCGCCTCGCCACGCTCGGCGTGCGCGTGGCATCGCCGCGCGACCCCGCCCGCCGCGGCGCCCACATAGCCCTGGCCCACCCGGACGCGCGCGCCCTGTGCGCCGAGCTCGCCGGGCGCGGGGTGATCGTCGACTTCCGCGCCCCCGACGTGATCCGCCTCGGGCTCTCGCCGCTGACCACGCGCTTCGTGGACGTGTGGGACGGGATCGAGGTGCTGGGGGAGATCGCCGGGTTCCGCCCGAACGCAACTGGGTAGGACGCCAGCCATCACCACTGGCTCAGCACCGAGCGCCGTTCCCGAGTCGCCCGCCGCCGGCACGCCCGGTCTTCGGCGCGAGCTGCGCTTCTGGGAGGCGATCGCCCTGTCGATCGCGATCATGGCCCCCACCGCCGCGATGGCCCTGAACGGCACGGCGCCGGCGGGGTTGATCGGCCGCGCCGTACCCCTCGCCTTCATCTTCGCCACCATCGGCGTCCTCTTCGTCTCCTATGCGTTCATCCGGCTCACGCGCTACTTCAGTCACGCGGGGTCGGTGTTCGCCTTCTCCGGAGTCACCCTCGGCCCACGCGCGGGGTTCTTCTCGGGGTGGGCCCTCCTGGGGACCTATCTCGCCTTCACGTGCGCCTCCACGGCCGAGGCGGGCACCTTCGGGGTCGCCTTCTTCCAGGGAACGGGGCTGTGGAACTCGGCCGATTACTTCGTCATCGCCGTCGTCGCGGGAGTCCTCATCGCGGTGCTCGCCTTCGGCGACATTCGCGTCGCCACCCGGATGCTCCTGACCATGGAGGGCATCTCGGTCACCCTGATCGTCGTCCTCATGGTCATCATCGTGGGCAAGCTCGCGGGCGGGTCCGCTCCCCACGGCCAGAGCATCACCCTCAACGCCTTCAAGATCCCGGGCGGCACGTCCATCTCGGCCGTGGCCAGCGCGGCGGTGTTCGGGTTCCTCTCCTTCGCCGGCTTCGAGGGGGCGGCGGCCCTCGGCGAGGAAACCAACAATCCTCGCCTCGAGATCCCGCGCGCCATCCGCACCGCTGTGATCGCGTCGGGCATCTTCTACATCCTCTGCATCCTCGTGCAGACGTGGGGCTTCGGCGCCGACGCGGCCGGCGCCAAGGCGTTCTCGAGTTCGACGGCGCCGCTCGGAGACCTGGCGCGCAGCTACGTGGGTCCGTCGATGTCCGACGCCATCAACCTCGGGGCCACGGTGAGCGCCTTCGCCAGCGGCCTCGGCGCTTCCGTCGCCGGCGCCCGAATCCTCTTTGCCCTGAGCCGCGACACGGCGCTCGCCCCCGCCTTCGGGCGCGCGTCGACGAGGACGGGCGCCCCCGCCGGCGCGCTCGCCGTCGTGCTGCTCATCGGCGTGGGGGCGATTGCCGCCCAGCGCCTCGCCCACGTCTCGGCCGTCAACGCCTTCTTCTATCCCGGCACGATCGGGGTCCTCAGCCTCCTCGTCGCCTACCTCATCACCAACGTGGGAGCGATCAGGCACCTCTTCATCCGGGCTCGCCGCGCCCCGCTGTGGGAGATCGTCTTCCCCCTCCTCGGGATAGCCTTCCTCGTCTACACCCTGTACAAGAACGTGCAGGGGGTGGCCTTCCCCTACAGCCGCTTCCCGCTCGTGGTCGGGATCTGGCTCGCGGTCGGCCTCGCCATCGTCGTCGCCTCGCCCAGGCTCGCCCACCGTATCGGGGTCTCGCTGGCACGGGACGAGGGGCTCGAGCCGCCCGGGGAAGCTACTTCCTCTTAGCCTTCATGGCTGGAAGGCGAAGTGCTCGGGTTCGGTGTAGTCGAGGTTGGGCGAGCTCTCGGGCCCGTGGCGTGTGTAGGGGTGAGTGTGCTGCGCGTCTGTGACGATCTCGGGAGCGAGTGACCGCTCGTCGTAGGGGCAGGTCAGACTCATGGGCGAGGCGCTGAAGACGAGGTTGCACAGCGACTCGTAGCGATGCCAGCGTTGAGCCTCGTCCGAGGATCGTTCAGCCCACACCGGCTCAGCCACGATGCGAACCCACTCCGCGTCCCCGGCCAGAGCAGCCTCGGTAAACGACCGGTAGGCCGCCAGTGCCGCCGTCGGTGTGCTGTACCAGGCACCCGCGTCGGCGAACTCGACCGCGGTCGAGTCGGCGCCCAGATAGTCGCGAAGAAGCTCGATGTTGCGGGCGGTGGTGACGGCGAGGATGCCCTCCGAGCGCTCGAGTCCCTCGGCGACGAACGCGCCCATGACGCTCCGGAACTCCTCGTCGGTGCGGTACGGGAAGGCCGAATGATCGAGCATCGAGACGGGGGATGATCCGGCGCCGAGGAGATAGTCGGTGGTGACGCCGAGGG
>DASZMD010000099.1:0-4972 GCA_035551955.1 Solirubrobacteraceae bacterium
GCACCACGTCATCAATCACTTCGCCAAGACCCCGGCAGCCCGCCGCCGCGTCAGCCGAGCCTTCTGCGCCTACCACGTCTACCGCGCCTTCCACGACCTCACCCACCACCACCTCATCTTCGGCGCCCTCAACGTTCACGCCGCGATCGTGAACTGCGAACGCGGGTTCTCGCAGAACGCGCGGTGAGGGGGCGGGGGGCCGGCGGCGTGGGGCCGCCGTGGGGCCGACGGGGGCCTGTGATGAATTTTTACTGCATGTCGATCATTTTTCATCACACGTACTTCCGGTGTATCCGCTGGGCCCGGCGAGGGCTCGTCGCGTCGCCGCGCCTGGCGGACTGCCTCGCGGCTGAAGGGGGTGCGGCGGGCCGCGGGGACCCGTCGGCCTGTCAGGTCAGGGTGGCGGCGGCCAGCGGAACGGGGGACGCTGCGCGCCCGGGCTGGGTCTGGGCCGGCGAGGGGCGGACGCGGCGGGCGGCGACGCCGGTTCGTCGGGCGCGGCAGCCGGGGGCGGCTCGTCGGGCGCGGCGGCGGGAGGCGACGCTGGCTTGCCGGGCGCGGCAGCCTCGGGCGGTTCGTCGGAAGCGGCGGCCTCGGGCCGCGGTTCGGCCTCGAACGCCGGGTCCGCCGCGCCTGGCGGCCCCGGGGGCGGCGCAGCGGGCTCGGGCTCGGCAGGCGCCCCGTGCGGGGGCGGCGCCGCGGGCTCCGGCGCGGCAGGCGCCCCGGGCGGGGGCGGCGCAGCGGGCTCGGGCGCGGCAGGCGCCCCGGGCGGGGGTGGCGCAGCGGGCTCGGGCGCGGCAGGCACCCCGGGCGCGAGCGGCGCCGCGGGCTCGCGCGCGGAAGGCGCGCCGGGCTCGCGCGTGGACGGCGCCGCGGGCTCGCGCGCGAGCGGCACCCCGCGCCCGGCCACGGCGGCCCCCGATCCCCGCCCGGGCGGGGCGGATGCTCCGGGGCTGAGCCGGGCGGGGGGCGGCGACGGGGTGCCGGAGTCGGTGCGCCTGCCTCCGGGGAGCCGGTCGACGAGGCGCCCGAAGCGGTCGATCGCGCCCTCGAGCGGGGTCGCGAGCTGGAGCGCTCGTTCGAGGGTGGGGAGGACGGTGATCAGGTCGGTCGCGGCCTCGACCACCGCGCCCGCCTGAGCGGCCACCTCGGCGCCTCGGGCGTCGACGCGGTCGCCGAGGTCGTGCATGCGCCCTCCCAGGTCGATGAGCTCGCTGGTCCGGCCGTCGATCCGCGCTCCGAGCTCGAGGATCGCTCCGGCGCGCTCGTCGAGCTGCTCGCCGAGGAAGAGGATCGCCTCGGCGCGGGCGTCCAGGCGCTCGCCGAGCACGAGAATGGCGGCGGCGCGGTCGTCGAGCCGCTCGGCGATCTCGAGCACGGCCCGGCCGATCTCCGCGATCTCCTCACCGAGCTCGAGCATCCGGTCGAGCTGGGCCGGAGCCTGGCGGGCGGCGCGGGCGATGGCTCCGAGGTCGGAGAGCACCCGGTTGATGATCGTCTGGGGCGGGTCGAGCGGTAGGCCGAGAACGCGCAACACGGTGGACGGTAGCTCAGCCGTTGCGCCGGCGTTGTGCGGGGCTGTGCTTCGGCCCTAAGCCAGGCGCATGCGTAGCTGCGGGGCAGGGACTCGAACCCCGATAACCAGCTCCAGAGGCTGGCGTCTTGCCATTAGACGACCCCGCAAAGGGAGGTCAAGCATACCTTCCGAGTCGACCCAGACGGCGACGGGGAGCCTGGTGAGCCGCCCCCGCCACCCTCACGCCGCCGCCTGCTCGGCCCAGTCGGTGTAGAGCTCCCAGTACCGCCCGCGGGCGTTGAGGAGCTGCTCGTGGGTTCCCTGCTCGACGATGGCGCCGTGCTCGAGGACGACGATGCGGTCGGCGTAGCGGATCGTCGAGAGCCGGTGGGCGATGACGACGGCGGTGCGGCCCTTGAGGAGGCGGCGGAGGCCCTGCTCGATCTTCGTCTCGGTCTGGACGTCGACGTTCGAGGTGGCTTCGTCGAGGATCAGCAGGCGCGGGTCGGCCGCGAGGGCGCGGGCGAAGGCGATGAGCTGGCGCTGGCCGGCGGAGAGCTGGACGCCGCGCTCGCCGACCTCGGTGTCGTAGCCGTGGTCGAGGGCGGAGATGAAGGAGTCGGCGCCGACGGTGCGGGCGGCGGCGGCGATCTCGCCGTCGGTCGCGTCCGGTCGTCCAAAGGCGATGTTCTCGCGCACTGTGCCGCTGAACAGGAAGCCCTCCTGGGGCACGATCCCCATCTGGGAGCGGAGCGAGTGGGCCGTGACGTCGCGCAGGTCGTGGCCGTCGACGAGCACGCGCCCGAGGGTGGGGTCGTAGAAGCGCGTGGAGAGCTTGGCGAGCGAGGACTTGCCCGCACCGGTCGATCCCACCAGGGCGACGGTCTGGCCGGGCTCGATGGTCAGGTCGATGTCGCGCAGCGCCCAGGCCGCGTCTTCGACATCGGGTCCGTAGCGGAGCGAGACGTGATCGAAGCGGAGCTCGCCGCGCACCATGGGGAGGGTGGTCGCGTCGGGGGCGTCGCGGAGGTCGGGCTCCTCGTCGAGGAGGTTGAAGATCTTGTCGAGGGCGGCCATGCCCGACTGGTAGGTGGTGTAGAGCTGGGAGAGCTGCTCGATCGGACTGAAGAAGTTGTTGAGCGCGGCGATGAACGCGAACACAACCCCGGTGGACACGTGGCCGTTGATCACTTCGAGACCGCCGATGAGGAGGATCTCGACGGTCACGAGGCCGGACAGGAGCTCGACGAGCGGGAAGTAGGCGGCGTTGAGGTGAACCGTGGTCAGGTTGGCGCGGCGGTTCTCCTCGTTGAGCTCGGCGAAGCGGGCGATGTGCGCGCGCTCCTGGCCGAAGGCGCGCACGACGCGGATACCCGAGATCGACTCCTGCAGGTAGCCGGTGATGGCCGCGATCTTCTCGCGGGTGCGGCGGTAGGCATCGGCGGAGGCGATCCTGAAGGCGAACGCTCCGATCCCCAGCACCGGCAGGGTGATGAAGGTCAGCATCGCCAGGTGCGGATCGAGCACGAGGAGGATGACGATCACGCCGAGGAGCATGAGTGTCGATTGGAACAGCGTCGCCAGGCCGTCGGAAATGAGCTGGTCGAGCGCCTCGACGTCGTTGGTGAGACGGGAGATGATCACCCCGGCGCGGTTGCGCGAGTAGAAGCCGATCGACAGCGACTGGAGATGCTCGAACAGCTGGAGGCGAAGATCCCGGAGCGCACGCTGGCCGACCCAGCCGACCAGGTAGGTCTGCAGATACGAGGCGACCCAGTACACGGCCGCCGAGGCGAGGAAGGCGAGGACGATGAGATCGAGGGCGCCGGTGTCGTGGCGGTTGATGCCGTCGTCGATGGCGAGCTTGGCCAGAGGCGCCGGGGCGAGGGCCGCGGCGGTGGCGGCGAGCAGGGAGACGAACATGGCAAGCACGCGCCAGCGATAGGGCCGCAGGAGCACGGCGAGGCCGCGGAGCTTGCGCCGCCGGCCGCCGGTATCTCGCAGGCGGCGGCGGATATCGGCGAGCCGATGCGATGACGCGGTCGCGCTCATAGCTCCGCACCCTCCGCGGTCCGCCGGGTCAGGAACGCCCGCTCGGGCAGGCCGTCCTCGACGATCTCCCGGTACAAGGATGAGCGCTCGAGGAGCTCGGCGTGGGTCCCCACGTCGGCGATCCGGCCGCCGTCGAGCAGCACGATCTCGTCGGCCAGGGTGATGGTCGAGAGGCGGTGGGCGATGACGAAGGTCGTGCGTCCCGCCATTACCTCGTCGAGCGCGGCCTTGATCTCCCGTTCGGTGGAGGCGTCGACCGACGAGGTGGCGTCGTCGAGGATGAGGATGCGGGGGTCGGCGAGAATCGCGCGAGCAATGGCGATCCGCTGGCGCTGGCCGCCGGACAGGGTCGAGCCCCGCTCGCCGATCCTCGTGTCGTAGCCGTCGCGGAGCTCGCGGATGAACTCGTCCGCTCGCGCGCGCCGGGCCGCCTGCTCCACCGCCTCCCGCGGCGCCTCCGGCCAGGCGTAGGCAATGTTCTCGTGCACGGTGGCCGAGAACAGGAAGGGGTCGTCGTTGACCGTCGCAATCGCGCTGCGCAAGCTGTCGAGCCGCACCGAGGCGACATCGGCGCCGTCGATCTTCACGCACCCGCTGGTGGCGTCGTAGAGCCGAGGGAGGAGCGACACGAGCGTCGTCTTCCCTGACCCGGTCGCTCCCACCAGGGCGACGGTGGTGCCGGGCTCGACGACGAGGTTGGCGTCGGTGAGCGCGGCGTGACCGGCGCCCTCGTAGGTGAGCCCGGCGTCGACGAGCTCGACGCGCCCGTCGCCGGGCGGCAGATCCGGCGCGTCGGCCGGCGCCGTGATCCGCGGGGCGCGGTCGAGGATCTCGAAGATGCGCGCGCCCGAGGCCGTCGCCCGCTGGGTGGCGCTGAGCATGTAGCCGAGCGTCTGCATCGGCGAGATGAGCATGAGCAGGTACGCGTAGAAGGCGGTGAAGTCGCCGACGCTGAGCGAGCCGCCGATGACCTCGCGGCCGCCGACGAGGAGGATTGCTGCGAGCCCGACGTTGGGGAGGAAGCTGATCATCGGCGTGTAGCGCGCCTCGAGCCGCGTCGCATACACGGCCTGATCGAAGACGCGGGTGGCCGAATGCCGGAAGTGCTCGCGCTGGCGGTCCTCGCGGGCGAAGGCCTTGACCACCCGGATGCCGGAGACGTTCTCCTCGGCGTCGGCGGTGAGCTCGCCGAGTCGCTGCTGGACCTCCTGGAGGGCGGGGCGCGAGCGCCGGCCGTAGCGGTCGGCGATGAAGATGACGAGGAGCACGGGAGCGAGCGAGATGGCGGCGAGATCGGGCCTGATGGCGAACATGGCGACGGCGGCGAGGAGGATGGTGAGAACCGACTGGCCGATGAAGACGAGGCCGTAGCCGAGGAAGAAGCGCACGGCCTGAAGGTCGACG
>DASZMD010000100.1:0-4188 GCA_035551955.1 Solirubrobacteraceae bacterium
GTGCTCGTGCTCGGTCTGAACCACAATTGGTTCGCGATTCCCGCGGCCAACGTGACCCACAGCGTCGCCCTCTTCCAGATCTCCTGGGCCGTCGTCATGGCGGCGCTGACCATTGCGACCGTGCGGCTGCCCGTCGCCTTCACCGCGGTCATCGCGCTCGTGGTCGTCGCCCTCGTCCTCCTCATCATCGGCACGCTCGATGCCAGCACCTCGGCCACCAAGGCGGCCGGTTACGTGACCTTCGTGTTCGCCGCCCTGGGCACGTACTTGTTCCTCAGCGCCGCTTCGGCGGCCACGGGTGGCAAGGCGTATCCGCTCGGGCCGCCGCTCGTACGCTGAACCACCGCGCGGCGGGCGGGTTGACGGCGGGTTGACCAATTCCGAGGGGGAGGAGTATCGTGGCTTTCAGGTAGCCGGACAGGATTGGCTAGCAGAAGACCATGCGCTTGCGCTAGGAGGACGGACAGCCGTGCCTCACAGTCCGTGGGTGGCGGTCGATGCGGCGACGATCCCGGCGAAGCGAGCTCGCGAGCTGCGCGACGCATGGGAGGACTTCGTCGAGGGGCGCCACGAGGACGACGACGATGATGCTGGCACGCCTGAGGTTCGGCAGCCCATCCTCGACTCGTGGCAGCGCTCGCGCGACGCCGGCGTCGACCCGAGCGGGCGCCAGGCCGCGCCGTCGATCGTGGAGCATGGGCCGGCTGACGAGCTGTGGGATGAGCACCCGCTGGCGAGCGCGCTTCCCCTGATCGCCCACTGCATGGCCGAGGCCGCCGTGGAGGCCGATCACCTGCTCGTCGTCAGCGGTGCCGACGGGCTGCTTCTCCACATCCGCGGTGATACGCGCCTGCGCAGCCGGGCCGCCGACGACATGAACTTCGTGGAGGGAGCGCTGTGGAGTGAAGCGGGGGCGGGGACCAACGCGATCGGGACGGCGGTCGCCGCCGAGCACGCGGTCCAGGTCTTCGCCGCGGAGCACTTCACCGAGCCGGTCCAGCGGTGGACGTGCGCGGCCGCGCCGGTGATCGACCCGGAGACCGAGCGGCTGCTGGGGATCATCGACCTCACGGGCGACTTCAACGGCGTCAATCCCCACAGCCTTTCCGTGGTGGTGGCCACCGCGAGAGCCGTCGAGGAACTGCTGCGTGGCCAGCTGCGCGAGCGCGACGACGCCCGGCGCGCGCGGTACGGCCGCCTGCTGGGGCCGGAATCCGCCGGCGCGGCGCTCGTCACCGGACACGGCCGCGTGGTCATGGATCCCCGCCGTCGCTGGCAGCACGTCACGTTTCCGGCCATTCCTCCCAGCGGGGGCACATTCGTCATCCCTTCCGGGATCGACGTGATCGCCGAGCCGGTCGAGGATGACGACGTCTACGTCGTGCGCCTCGCGACCACCTCGTCGCGGCCGGCGCGGCCATTGCTCGAGCTGCGGATCCTGGGAGACGCGGCGCCGGAAGCCCGCCTCGGCGGCCAAGAGGTCCATCTGCGCCGGCGCCACATCGAGCTGCTCGCCCTCATGGTCCTGCACCGCGGTCGTCTGAGCGCGGAAAGCCTGTGTGCCGAGCTCTACGGCGACACGGGCCATCCGGCGAGCATCCGCGTCGAGGTTTCGCGTCTGCGCAAGCTCCTGCCCGGCGCCATCGGAGCGGTGGACTACCACCTGACCTGCGAGGTCGAGGGCGACTTCAAGCACGTCCGCGCGCTGCTCGGCCGAGGCGAGGTCGGCGCCGCGGCGGCGGCCTATCGCGGGCCCCTGCTGCCAGGCTCGTGTGCCCCCGGCATCATCCGGGCCCGTGAAGAACTGGATCGCTGGCTGCGCCAAGCGGTGATCACCTCAGACGACGCCGACGCGCTATGGGCGTGGGCCCGGTCGCCCTCGGGCGAGGACGATCTCGTCGCTTGGCTTCGGCTTCTGGCGGCTCTCGACTACGCCGACGCGCGCCGGGGCCTCGCCGTGGCCCACGCGGCGGCGCTCCGCCAGCGGGGTCTGTAGCGGCGATGTAACGCTCGGGTGCTGAACTCTCCCCTACCGGGGGTGAGAGAGCCGCCGGTGGTTAAGCCCGGGTGTCCCCGGTGGACGAACGGAGAGGGAATTGGCAATCGCAGAACCCCCCAGGGTTCGGGAGCCCGCGCCGAGAAGCCGTGGCGTGAGTACCGCGCGGACCGTGCTGCATCTGCTGTCGCTGCTGGCTCGCTCCGAGCACGGCATGCGCGCCGATGACGTGGCCAGGGCGCTGGGCAAGAGCACCTCGACCGCGTACAACCTGCTCGACACGCTGTGCCAGGAGCGGTTTGTCGTGCACACCGAGAACGGGTCCTATCGGCTCACCGCCGAGGCCGAGGGCCTGGTCCCCGCCGAGCGGTCTCGGAGCCTTCCCGCCGGTCTCGCCGGTGTCCTCGACGAGCTCTTCGCCCGGACGCACAAGCGCGTCTACCTCGCCGCCGCCCAATCGGGTCAGGTCGTCATCCCCCTGGTCCGCGGTCGTCAGGGGATGCCGCTCATCCCCGGTCTCGGCGCCCGCATCGGGGAGAACGCGCACGCGCTGGCGCTCGGCAAGATCGCGCTTTCGCTGCTGGGGGAATCCGCCCTGGGCCGCTACCTCGGTCACGGCCTGCGGGCTTTCACGCCGGCGACGATCCTGTCCCCCGACCGGCTTTGCGAGCAGCTGGAGGAGATCCGCAACGGCGCGGTCGCCTTCGATCGCGAGGAGTTCGCCGCTGATTTCTGTTGCCTGGCGATGCCGGTGCGAGATGCGGGCGGCCGGACGGTGGCGGCGCTGGGCGTGTCGATGTCGGCCCGCTCCTTCGAGCTCGAGCGCGAGCACCTTGCCGAGGCCCTGCGCGAGGTTGCCGATGACGCCTCGGTGGTGCTCGGTTGCCCAGCCGTTCCAGCGATTTCGGAAGACCCGGCGGTTCTTGAGGGCCCGGCGAGTACGAGCCTAAGGTCCGCCTCTGAAGCAGCCCACAAGTCCTCCACGTAGGAGAGGAAGCCCAACCATGAGCAGAGCGAGCATCACGAAGGCCCACAACAAGATTCAGGAGCTCTCCTGGGATCCCACCTTCGTCGAGCCGGTCGACAAGTATCCGACCGACTACACGTTCGAGAAGGCTCCCAAGAAGGACCCGCTCAAGCAGGTTCTGCGCTCCTACTTCCCGATGGAGGAGGAGAAGGACAACCGCGTCTTCGGGGCGATGGACGGCGCCATCCGCGGGAACATGTTCCGTCAGGTCCAGGAGCGCTGGATGGAATGGCAGAAGCTGTTCTTGAGCATCATCCCCTTCCCGGAGATCTCGGCCGCGCGGGCGATGCCGCTTGCCATCAACGCCGTCCCCAATCCCGAGGTTCACAACGGGCTGGCGATTCAGATGATCGACGAGGTTCGCCACTCGACGATCCAGATGAACCTCAAGCGGCTGTACATGAACCACTACATCGACCCGGCCGGGTTCGACATCACCGAGAAGGGGTTCTCGAACTGCTACGCGGGGACGATCGGCCGCCAGTTCGGCGAAGGGTTCATCACCGGTGATGCGATCACCGCGGCCAACGTCTACCTGACCATCGTCGCCGAGACCGCGTTCACCAATGTCCTGTTCGTGGCGATGCCCGGCGAGGCGGCGGCGAACGGCGACTACCTGTTGCCCACCGTGTTCCACTCGGTTCAGTCCGACGAGTCGCGTCACATCTCCAACGGCTACTCGATCATCCTCATGGCGTTGGCCGACGAGCGCAATCGTCAGCTCCTCGAGCGCGACCTCCGTTACGCCTGGTGGAACAACCACGCCGTCGTCGACGCCGCCATCGGCACCTTCATCGAGTACGGCACCAAGGACCGCCGCAAGGACCGCGACAGCTACGCCGAGGCGTGGCGCCGCTGGATCTACGACGACTATTACCGCAGCTATCTCGTGCCGCTGGAGAAGTACGGCCTGACGATCCCGCACGACCTCGTCGAGCTCGCCTGGGACCGAATCTGGAACAAGGGTTACATCCACGAGGTGGCCCAGTTCTTCGCGACCGGCTGGTTCGCCAACTACTGGCGGATCGACGGGATGGACGACACCGACTTCGAGTGGTTCGAGTACAAGTACCCGGGCTGGTACGACAAGTACGGCACGTGGTGGGAGCGTTACGGCGAGCTGGCGAAGAAGAACGGCCACAATCCCATCGCCTTCGAAGCCGGC
>DASZMD010000101.1:0-5813 GCA_035551955.1 Solirubrobacteraceae bacterium
GATCACGCTCATCGTCTCCGCGAACGTCGCCTCGTCGATGTCGCGCACGCCGAGGAGGAGGAGGGCGCGGGCCCAGTCGATCGACTCGGCAATCGAGGGGGGCTTCTTGAGATCGAGCTCGCGCACCTGGTGGACGACCTCGACGAGCTTGCGCGCCAGCGCCTCGTCGAGCTCGGGCGAATGGAGGCGGACGATCTCTAGCTCGTGGGCGAGGTCGGGGTAGTCGAGCCACAGATACAGGCAGCGGCGCTTGAGGGCCTCGGTGAGTTCGCGCGTGTTATTGGAGGTGAGGAGCACGACGGGCTGGGTGCGGGCGTCGATGCGACCGAGCTCGGGGATCGAGATCTGGAAGTCGGAGAGCAGCTCGAGGAGCATGGCCTCGAACTCCTGGTCGGTCTTGTCGATCTCGTCGATGAGGAGGACAACCGGCGTCTCGGAGGCGATCGCTGTCATCAGCGGGCGCTGGAGGAGGAACTCCTCACCGAAGATGTCGTCCTGCACGTCCTGCCACCCGGCGCCATCGGCTTCGGTCTGAATGCGCAGCAGCTGCTTGCGGTAGTTCCACTCATACAGCGCCTTGGCCTCGTCGAGACCCTCGTAGCACTGCAAGCGCACCAGCCTGCGGTCGAGGTAGCGCGCGAGCGCCTTGGCCAGCTCGGTCTTGCCGACGCCGGCCGGCCCCTCGACGAGCACCGGCTTGTCGAGCTTGGTCGCCAGGTACGAGACGAGCGCCGTCGTCCCGCCCGCGAGATAGCCGGCGTCCCTGAGGCCGGCGGCGACGTCTTCCACCGATGACGGAGAGATGGGCATTCCGGGCAGGATAGGTCACGGCGCTCGCCGCGAGCCCGGCACGCGCACCCCATGCCGTCTGAGATGCTCACCCCGTGCTGAGGAGCCTGGCCGCCGGGGGAGCGTTCCCGACCATCCCGTTCGTGGTGATGGCGGCCGGCTTCGTCGTCGCGGCCTTCGGCCACATCATCAAGTCGCGGCCGCTCATCCTCATCGGCCTCCTCGCCATTGCCGGCGTGAGCGTGTACGTGCTCTACGTGGTTCGCCCGCCGTAGCGGGGGTCAGTCCGAGGGCTTGTCCTCGAGCGGGATCCGGAGCTGGAGCGGCCCGTCCGCCGGCTCGATGACCGGGGTCAGAGCGCTCGGCGCGGGCCGGAGGGGCGGGATCGGCGGCTCGGTGATGGCCGCCGGCTCGTCCCACGTCACCGGCTCGGCCCACGCGGCGCGCCGGCTGCGGCGGACACGCGGCGGCGCGGGGGCGCGCGCGGGGGCCGGGGCGCCCGGGGCCGCCGCCCCGCGCCCGACGGCCGCTCTCACCCGGCGCCTCGTCTTCACCGCCGCCACCGTCTCCGGCCAGGGCTCCGCGTCCGTCCCTTCGCCCGGGAGCGGCGGCTCGGGCGCGTGGGCGGCGCGGATCCGCGAGCCCGCGTAGGTCAGCAATCCCGCCACGCCCAGGGTGATGAAGATGCCCCACTCGATCCCCGAGGTGGTGGCGAACTGCCCCTGGTGCGCCACCCCCTGCTTATCGAAGATGCGCCAGATCACGAGCACGCAGGTCCAGCCGCCGGCGACGGTGACGATGACGCCGTCCCCTCCCGGGAGGTGGAAGGCGCGCCCCTCGGCACGGAGGAAGAGGAGCGCGAGGACGCCGACGGCCACGAGGAGAACGGCGGCCTCGACCCACGAGAAGGCGGCCCACCCGGTCAGCGAGGCGGTCGCCGACTGCACGCGGCTGCCCGCGCTGGCGAGCCCGGTCTCCTGGTACCAGGGCAGGAAGAGGGTGAGGAAGAGCCCGAGTGCCGCGACCGCCGCCAGGCGCCGGTCGGAGGGGAGCGCCTTCCACGCGCGTCGAATCCGCACCGGGGCCGAGGCCGATCGCTTCGCCCTCCGGTTCACCGCCTCACCTCCGCTCATGCCCAAGCTGCTCCGGGCCACCGGCGGATTGTACGCGTGGCTCCCGACACCGAGTGCCGGTCTCAGTCCCAGTTGATGGGGATGTCCTGAACCTCGGCCGGTTCCTCGCGGTGCTTGTCGACGCGTTCGAGATACCAGTTGATGAGGGCCCTGACCGCGAGCAAAAGCTCGCGCACTGCCTCGGCCAGGCGCTGCTGGAGCTCAGGGGGGATCAGGTCGCGGAGCGACTCGAGGAGCTGGACGAGGATGTCGAGGTCGCCGCCGCGCCCGGGCGCGTCCTCGCTGCGCGGCGTCTGCCAGCCGGCGGGGGGCGGGCGCCGCAGCGCCTCCGCCGCGCGTGCGGCGGATTCGGCGGCCGCCTCGGCCATCAGGCGCTCGGCGGCCCCCGACGCGCGGTCGAGACGCTCCTCGAGCCGGCGCAGGGTGTCCTCCGGGTCTTCAGGGGCGCCGGGGGGAGGAGGATCGTTGGGCGCCATCGAAGGTGACCTCGAGCTCGCCCGCCTCGAATGTTGCCTCGCTGGGGCGGAAGGAGGCGAGCGCGGAGGGGAGCATGATAGTGCGCTTCTGGCCGTCGACCCGGACGATGAGCTCGAGCCCGATCTTCTTCAGCGTGACCTCGCCCTTGCGGGCGAAGGGCAGCGAGAGCCGAAGCCGGGCGCCCGTGTCCGACATCGTCAGCTCCTGGGTGATGGCGTCATGGAGCACCGCCGCGGGCTCGTGTGCGCCGAACAGCGCCGACCCGAGCCGGTCGAGCATCGCTGCCCCCGCGACCTCCTGCTCGAAGTATGGCGCGCGGAGCACGGGCACGGGCGCGAAGGCCGACTCCACGAGCTGGAGATGCTCCTCCTGGAGGGCCCGCCAGCGGGCGAAGTAGCGGCCGACCTCGGCCGGGAAGACACGGTTGACGATCACGGCGTCGGTCAGGTAGCCGTACAGGTTCAGGTAGGTGAAGGTCCGCATCGCCTCACCGATGACCATCTTGTCGGGGGTCATCACGAGCCGGATCGTCGATCGCTCCCGGTCCCGGAGGATCTCGTTCATCGCGATCAGGCTGCTCGAGAGCCGCTGGATATCGGCGAACACGGCCTCGGTGGGGAGGGGGATGTCGAGCAGCGAGCGGGCGATCGGTCGCGCCGCCGCGAGGATCTGGCGCTCCTTGGGGAACACCTTCTCGATCCACCACCGCGCGATGTCGGGAAACGACAGCAGGCGCAGCGTCTCGCCGGTCGGCGCGCAGTCGACGACGATCACGTCCCAGTCTCCGGAGGCGTGGTGGGCCTGCAGGCGCAGGAGCGAGAAGAGCTCGTCCATGCCCGGGGGCACGCTCAGCTCCTCGGCCGAGATCCGGTCGACGCCGCGTTCGACGAAGAGCTCGCCGAGCCAGTCCTGCACCCCCGACCAGTGGCGCTCCATCTCGTCCTGGGCCTTGACCTCCTGACCCCAGAGCCGTTCACCCACCTGCACCGGCTCGGAGTCGAGCTCGCATTCGAGCGACTCCGACAGGCTGTGGGCGGGATCGGTCGAGAGGATCAGGGTGCGCAGGCCGCTCTCGGCGGTGCGCCGCGCCGTGCACGCCGCTACCGAGGTCTTGCCCACGCCGCCCTTGCCGGTATAGAGGATCGTGCGCGGGCGCATGCGGTGAGCGAGTCTACGAGGGCGGTATGCCACGCGCGGGCTCGCCGCGGCCGGCGCCGGCGCCGGCCGCGCCGTCAGCCCCGCTAGCCCCGCCTGTGGGGCGCGACGGCAAGCGTGCCCACGGTCCGGTTGAAGTTCCCGGCCAGATCGGTCGCGGCCAGGCGCACGGTGTAGGTGCCCGCTCGCCGCGGCGTAGGGATTCCGAAGCTGTTGGTCCCGTAGCCGAGCTCGGCGCTGGTGGCGAAGACAGTCGTCCCGTTGAAGACCTCGACGATCCCCACGTGGGACTCCTTGGAGAGCCAGAAGTGCACGTCAGTCACCACGCCGACCTGGGAGCGATGGGTCTTGAGGGTGAGCGCGGGGGGCGTCGTCAGGTCCTTCTGGAAGTCCTCGGCGGTCGTGCAGTACGCGCCCGACTGCGTGCGATCGCACAGCTGCCGGAGGAACCCGGTGACGAGCTGGTGGTAGCTCAGCGTGTCCTCCGCCCCGGCCTGGTAGAGCGACCACGCGCCGGTGTTGAAGCTCGGGACCTCGGCGAGCGCCTCGGCGTTGCCGGCGTCGAAGAGCTTCTCGGCGGTGGGGTTGAGGCTCACGTGGGCGTAGTCGTAGAGGCCGATGAGGCTCTGGAGAAAGGCATTGATGATCGAGGCGCGGGGCGCGAAGGAGTACTGGAGGTAGCGGGCGCCGCGCCGCGTCGGGATCCTCACCCCCACCGGGGGAGCGGCGGAGAAGAGCGGCAGCGCCTGGGCTGCCGTGGCCAGGTAGGAGGGGTCCTGGAACGCCTCGTAGCCGCGCGTCAGCGCCTCGATGGCCGTTCCCTGCGCCATCGCGCTCACCCACGGGGGACGGCCCCCGTCGAAGGCGAAGTAGTACTCCCACGCCAGCCCTCCGGCCCGCTTCACGGCCAGGGGAACGAGCTCGGAGAGCACCTGACGGAGCTTCGGATAGAACGAGGGCCCGCCGGTGTAGAACCCGTCGGCCTCGCCGAAGCTCCCGAGGACCTGGAGCTCGATGCCCTGCCCGGGGTAGTACTCCCACACGAGCTGCGAGCCCGCGAACTGGACGCGCTGACCGGAGGAGAGCAGGGGACCGGTCGACCACCACTGGCGGTTGTTGGCCAGGGTGAGGAAGAGGGCGGGGAGCCGCGAGGGGGTGAGCTGGCCCGCGATTGCCATCCGGTGCATGTTGGTGAGGACGCTGTAGAGCTCGGTGGCGCGCGTGCCGCTGAGGCGGCCCGCCGTCCGGATCGCCGCCTGGAGGATCGTGCGGTCGCTGTCGTAGGTGGTGGCGGCGATCTGCCCGCCGCGGTAGAGCTTGGCGAGGACGGAGCCGATCGTGACCTGAGGGGCGGCGCGCCTGGCCGCGGCGGTGACGCGCGGCGCGGCGAGGCCCGAGGCAGCCCGAGCGGGAGTCGGGCCGGCGGCAGGCAGGAACGCGTTTTCGCGCACGACGGTTCGTCCCCCGGGCTCGAGCACGAGCACGGGGGCGGCGGCGGCGGCCGATGCACCTCCGAGCATGCCGACGGTGCAGGCGGCCGCAACGAACAGGCGCCCACGCACGAATCCAATGCTACGCTCGCCGCGCCGGCACCGTCACGCCCTGAGGAGGATCTTGCATATGCGTTACCGGGCCAAGGAAATCGGCCTTCTACTCGCGGCCGGGGTCGCGGCCATCGCCCTGACCGCCTGTGGAGCGGGCGGTTCTCCGGCCGCGAGCGGCGGCGGCGGCGCGGCGCAGCTCCTCAAGGACACCTTCAGCGGCTCGCACCAGATAACGAGCGGGAACCTGAGCGTGGACCTCCTGGTCACGCCCTCGGGGTCGAGCACGCTCACAACCCCGGTCACCCTGAGCTTCGGGGGTCCCTTCCAGGGCCTCGGCCACGGAAAGATCGGCAACTCGGACTTCACCCTGCGGGCCAGCGCCCTGGGCACGAGCCTGGTCTCGCTCGGGCTCGAATCGGTCAACGGCAAGGGCTACGTCAGCCTCGGGGGGACGAGCTACCGGCTGCCCGCCAGCCAGTATCGCCAGCTCGAGTCCCGCCTCTCCCAGACCGGCTCGGGCTCGGGCTCGGGCATTTTCGGCCGGCTGGGGATCGACCCGTCACGGTGGCTGACCACTCCGACCGTCTCGGGCTCGGAGACGGTGGCCGGGGTGAGCGCCACCCACATCCGCGCGGGGCTCAACGTCACCGCGCTCGTCGACGATCTCGGCACCCTCCTGCGCAACGCCTCCTCGCTCGGCATCCCCAACGCCGGG
>DASZMD010000102.1:0-7366 GCA_035551955.1 Solirubrobacteraceae bacterium
CTCAGGTCCGCCGCCGGTCGCCCGCTCGATGAGGTAAATGCGCTTGACATCTATGCAACCGACCCTGAGAAACATACCATGGTCCTCGCGTTTCCAGAGCAGAGGATCCACGACACAGAGGGAGCTGTCTTGATCACCACCTCACCCGGCAGGGTGCCGAGTCTCGCTGCTGTTCTAGCTGGTGTGATACTCGCGGGCTGCGGCTCGAGCACATCGACGAGCGGGGCGAAGGGCGCCAATGGCAGCGCCGCGGACAGGGCGTTCGTCGCCGAGATCATCCCCAACAGCCAGCTCGCGGTGGCCATGGCCAAGCTGGCCCAGACCCATGCGCAGCGATCGCAGCTCAAGTCCTTCTCCGGAGCGATCATCGCCACCGATAGCGCCCAGGTCGCCCAGCTCACGGGGATTGCCAAGACGCTCGGCGTCACCCCAGAGCCGATGAAGCCGACCATGATGACCGGCATGGAGCATGACTCAGCCGCGCTCGGTATCCAGATGTACCAGATGGGCATGGATCAGGTGGATCCCACCACGCTCGCCACCGCAAAGCCGTTCGACCGCACCTTTCTCACGATGATGGCCTCGGACTTCGGCGGTGCCGTGAACCTGGCCCGCGGGGAGATCGGGAAAGGAACGAACCCCCAGCTCAACGCCCTCGCGAGCTCGATCGTGGCGACCGCCGGCAAGGACGCGACCCAAGTGAAGCAGTGGCAGTCGATGTGGTACGGCAAGGGATCGCACAGCGCCGACGGCATGAAAGGCATGAAGGGCATGAAGGGCATGAAAGGGATGAAAGGGATGAAAGGCATGAAAGGCATGAAGGGCATGAGCAACGGAACGCACACGAGCTCCAGCACCACCAAGGCGCCCATGACTCACACCACGACGGCGCCCAACCGCTCTGGCTACTAAGCCCGCGGCCCGCGGCCGGCGACCGCCGTTGCCGTGGCGAGCGTCCCGAGCGTGCGGTTGCGGGTGACTTCCTCGCCGCGGACGGTGACGCCCGCTTCGCGCGCTCCCGCCAGCGCATCGAGAAAACTGAAGACCTGCCAGTAGTTCGCCTCGGGCCCCAGGCGATCAACGCCCAGTTCGCCCGCCCACAGTGAGCTGAGGATGCTCTGGACCGGGAGTTCTGTGGCCTCCTCCGGCACCTCCAGCGCCTGCGCCCCGCGGAGGACGAGCCGTGAGGGCAGCGCATAGCCGGGCAGCCGTTCCCACAGGTACGCGCGCAGCTCGGCCAGGCTTGGCACGGTTCCGTCCGCGACCGCGGATACGAGAAGCCGGGGCTCCCCCTCCCCATCGCGCTCGAGCACCACTTCGACCTCGTGAAGCCCCGGACAGCCGGCTAGGGCCGCTTCGACCCTAGCTGGCTCGACGCGGAAGCCGCGAAGCTCGAGGTCGCCGGTGCATTCACCCAGCAGTTCCACCGACCGGTTGGCCAGCAGGCGAGCGAGCAGACCGCTCGCATACATTCGCTCGCCTCCGCGCCTCGCCAGCCGGCCACGAGTCTGCTCGGATTCCTGGCCATAACCGCGAGCGAGGCCGGCGCCGCTGACGTGGAGCTCACCGACCGCACCGACGGGCACCGGGCGACCATGGGCATCGAGGACGTGTGCGGCGACGTTGGCCAGCGGGCGGCCGACGCCACGCACCGGGGCCGCCGCCGCAGTCGCCGCGAATCCGCACTCCGGGGGCCCGTAGAGGACATGGGCGCACACGCCGCGAGCGCCTCGCACCGCCCGCAAGAGCTCGGGTGACACCGGTCCCCGGGTTCCCATGATCGCCACCGCGTCGGTGTCTGCGGGCAGCTCACCGGCGAGACCGGCGCCCAGCAGCGCCTCGAGATCCTCCGGCGTGCCATCGACGAGCTCGATCTCCCGCGCTCGGAGGAGACGGAGGGCCTCCCCCGGGTCGGCGCGCAGCGGCCGCTCAGAGACGTACAAGCTCTCGCCGTCGAGGAGCGCGGCTAGCCGGCGCACGAACCCATCATCGGTCGGAGCCGGGCACAGGGAGACGTGCCGCCGTGCGCCGACGGCGTCGCGAAGCGCCGCCAGGAGGTTGAGTACCGCGCCATGGTCAAGCACCACTCCGTGGTCGGCGGCTGAGCTTCCCGAGCCGTAAAAGACCACCGCCGCACCGTCAGAATGCCCGGACGGCGGCGGCGGGTCCCCGGGTTCGAACCCCTCCTCGCCGATGAGGACCTCCACGTCGGCTTCACGAACGATGCGTCCTCGCCGCTCGGCACCATCGCCTGGGTCCAGGCCGACCCACGCCGCGCCGGCCTTCCAGATCCCGAGCACGGAGACGATGAGCTCGATCGACGCCTCGAGGACCGTCCCGACGCGAGAGCCGGGGCCCACCCCGCCCGTGCGCAGCCGAGCCGCGAGCGCCTCCGAGCGCTCCTCGAGCTCGGCGAAGGTGAGCGCGTCGCTCCGGGTGCGAACCGCGACGGCATCGGGCGAGCGGCTGACCTGCGCGCGGAAAGCCGCGGCCAGGGTGTCGACACGGAGCGGGGCCGACGGCCCCCGGCCGAGGTCGGATGTCTCCGCCGTCGCCGCTTGATCGAGCACGCGGAGCTCGGAGATCGGCCGCCCGGGAGCGGCCACGATGCTGCCGAGCAGAGTCCGGAAGCGCTCCAGCATCCCGCGCACGGCCGGAGCGTGGAAGGCGCCGCGAGCCATGCACGAGAGCCCTGGGCCGGACTCGTCGATCGACAGGATGACGAACGTGCCGGCGTATAAACCACCCCCCCAGGGCGGCGGCGGCAGCTTCGCCTCGGCTCGTTCCTCGCCCGCCATGAAATGGGCACGTCCGGCCTGGGCGGCGGTGTCGAGGCCGGCGCTTTCGATGCCCTCGAGCACGAGCTCATGGGGCGGGGTCACGCCCTGGAACATGAGCGCCAAATGGGGCACGAGGCCATGGACGGCGGCCGCGGACCCGAGCGCGTCCTGCACGACCGCCTCGAAGGGGAGATCCTGGTGCGACAGGGCTCCCAGGAGGCTCGCGCGGGCGCGTGACAGCGCATCCGTGAACGACGAGTCGCCGTCGAGGCGCAGGCGGACGGGCACCTTCTTGGTGAAGCATCCGATCAAGCCCTCGAGCTCGGTACGGTTGCGGTTGGCGACCACCGTCGCCATCACCAGGTCATCCTGTCCGGTGTAGCGGCTCACGAGGACGCCGAAGGCAGTCAGCATCGTCATGAAGAGCGTCGCTCGCTGGCGCCGTGACAGGGCGCGGAGCTGGCCGTGGAGGTCGGGCTCCAGCGTCAGCGCGACGGTCTCGCCGCCCCGCTGGGGGATCCCCGCGGGCAGGCTCTGATCGTCGACGGAAAGCTGCGTGGTGAACGGAGCGCCGACGAGCTCCCGCCGCCAGAAGGAGAGTTCGCGAGCCCCCGCCGGCCCCGCGAGCTCCGCGCGCTGTGTCCGTGAAAAGTCCACGAACTGGAGTGGCGGTTCCGGCAAGGGAGAAGGCTCCCTCCGAGCGTAGGCGTTGTAGAGCTTGGCGAGCTGGCGGCGGAAGACACCGACCGACCAGTCGTCGAACACGCTGTGGTGGGTGCGGATCACGAGCACGTGGTCCTCTTCGCCGAGGCGCAGCAGGGTCGGCACGAAGAGGGGGTCGAGGGCGAGATCAAACGGGCGGAGGCCCGCCTCGGCGACGACTAGCGCCAGCGTTCGGTCTCGCTCGGACGCGGTCAGGGCGCTGAGGTCGCGTACCTCGAGTTCGAGCCGCCGATGGGGATGAACCACCTGCACGAGCCGGCCATGGCGCAACTCGAAGCTCGTGCGTAACGCGCCGTGGCGGCGCACGATCTCATCGAGCGCCCGCGTCAGGACGGGGAGATCGAGCGGACCTCGGTAGCGGCGAGCGAGCCCGGGGAGGTTCTGGCATCCGGGGGCGAACAGTTCGTGCCAGATCATTCCCTCCTGCGAGAACGCGACCGGGGCGACAGGACCGCCGTCGGCGCAAGAGCCCCTCCGTGCTCGCAGGCGGGCGATCTCCTCACACAGTTCCGCCACGGTCGGCGCATCGAGCAGCGCCGACGGCGCCATCGGCACGCCGACGGCGTCCTCGAGCAGGCGCAGCACGCGGTCCATGGCGGCGCCGTCGCCGCCAAGCTCGAAGAAGTCGCCGTTGGGAGTGATGTCCTCGCGACCGAGGACGCGCCTCCACACCGCCAGGACCGTCTCGCGGAGGGTGGCGGAGCCCTCGTCGGGCTCGCCGCCCCCGAGCGCGCGCTGGTCCGCGGCACCGAGCCCGAGGCGACGGCGAAGCTCGGAGCGCAGAAGGACCCCGGAGGCGTTACGGGGCAGCTCATCGATGGTCATGACGCGGCCCGGCATCTTCTCCGGGCCGAGCCCATCGCGGACGAGGGCCTGCAGCTCGGCGGCCGGGGTCGGGCGCTCGAGTACCACCGCGGCAGCGAGCTCCGGTCCACCGCGGTCGTCTGGGACACCCAGGAGGGCGGCGTCGCGGACCGCCGGATGCTCGCGCAGGCGCCCTTCCACTTCCGCCCTGAGGATCGTGCCTCCGCGGGCGCGGACCACCGCGTCGCGGCCTGGGACAACGTAGACGAAGCCGGCATCGTCGACGTAGCCGAGCAGCGGCCCCCCCCACAGCCGGCCGAGCTCACCCGGCGCCACCACCTGCCCTCCCTCGTCGAGCACGCAAACGGCGCTTGGGTCGGCGGCTCTCCCAAGGGCGCCGGGACGGCTGCGGTCGTGGTGCAGCGCCACGTCCACCCCGGGTATGTCGAAGAGGATCAGCCGTGCCCGCGGGAAGGCCTCCGCCAGCCGCATCAGCAGCGGAGCGGATACGTGCCCGGATGCGAGGACGAGCCGGCTAAGCCGTGAGACGTCGTGTCGTTCGCTCGCGCCGGGCTGAAGGAGCGCCTGCGCGGTCGCTGGATGCAGCCCGCACGCGCGCTCGGGCGCAGCCTCGATCAGCGAGGACATCCGGGCGGCGTCGAACTCCGGGAGCACCACCGAGCTCGTGCCGGCTCCCGCCAGGCATCCCCGCAGCGCCTCATGCGCGGCCCGAGCGCCAGGAGGGAACGCATGCAGGAGGGGCACGGGGTGCTCCAGCAGGTTCGCCTGCACGTACGGCCGGTGCACGGCCGGCCCTAGCGGGCGCGAGCGGTAGCGGGTCTCGGCGAGGGCCCGGGCGCGAGGGGTCGCCCGCGGGAGGGCGGCCCCGTGGCGCTCAAGCTCGGCGGGATCGAGGGTGGCGACACTGCCGGCGCGGGATGCGAGCGCGGGCGGGGCGAGGACGGCGGACGGGTCGCAATCGCGAAGGATGCGACCGAGCTCGATGTCACCCAGTCCGGGGTGAAGCGGTACTGCGACCGCCCCCGCCTTGTCCACGGCAAGGTGCGCCACCGCGTAGTCGACCCAGCGGGCGCTGTCGAAGAGCAGCGCCACCCGCTCGCTGGGGCCGAGCGTGCGCCGAAGGCAAGCGGCGATCGCGTCCGAGCGCCGCTCCCACGCTACATAGGTGAGAGCCTCGCCTCCGTCCACCGCCAGCGCGACACCGCCGGGGTTCGCCATGGCCGCCCGGCGAAGCGCCTCGGGCAGGCTCAGACCATCAGTCAGATGTCAGCTCCGCAGCGGCCGCGCACCCTCGGATGAGGAACTGGTCAAGCTCCTCCTGGCGGGAGGTGAACTCCCAACGCTCGGCGATCAGCCCGTCCTTGACATGGAGTACCTCGATGGTCTCGAAGCGTTGTTCGCCTTCGCCGAAGTTATGGATCGCGTGTCCGACGGCGAGCACGTAGTCGCCGTGCGCACGCAGCTCGTCATCCGCGATGCGCGCGGGCGAGGCCCACATTGGACCCATGAATCCATCCCACAGACTGTCGGTGCCCTGGTAGGAACCCGCCAGCGGATGCCTGCCTCCCACGTGCCATACGACGTCGTGGGCCAGGCAGCTGAAAAGCGCGCTACGGTCGCGCTCGTTGAACGCCGCGTGCGACCGGAGCACGACGCCGGCGCGATCCTCGTCCACGCGCATGCCCAGACGCTATCACGCGGCCTCGCGCGCCGGTCGCCACTGGAGCAGCCACAGCCGCTCACCGGCGAAGGCCCACTCGAGGTCCTGCGCGCCGCCGCCGAAACGAGCCTGACAGGCCACGGCGAGCCGGTGCAGGGCGGCGAGCCGTGAATCGTCGAGGCAGAGCTCCACCACCCGGCCACCGGTAATCGCCCTGCGTCCGGTACCGCCGCCCGGTGCGAGCACCACCTCCACGTCCTTGGCGCCGGCGTGCCGCTCGAGCACATCCCCTGCGGGGCTCAAGCGAAACCGGTCGGGGGTGACGAGGCCGTCGACCACGGATTCGCCGAGGCCCCAAGAGCCCTCGATGACGATCTCGTCCGCCCCGGTGAGCGGATGAGGACGGAAGAGGACGCCGCCCACGCTCGCGCTCACCATCGTCTGGACCACGACACCGGCGCGCGGCGCGCGGATCATGCCCAGCTGCCGCCGGTACGCGAGCGCTCGCTCGTCATGCACCGATCGTGACACACGGGCGACGGCATCGACCAGGCGTGCCGCGGTCACGCCCAGCAGAGTCAGGTGCTGCCCGGCGAAGCTCGCGAGCTCCGAGTCTTCGCCGACCGCCGATGAGCGCACGGCGAGGAGAACCCGGCGCGGCGCGGCGGCGGCGAGCAGCGAGGTGACATCAGGATCTCCGCCGGCGATCGCCTCGGCGACGGGCCAGGGCAAGGCGATGCCGTCGGGGACGGGCAGGGCCGCCGCCGCCGCAAGCGCCAGGTGGGCGGCCTTGCCGCCGAACATGGACTCATCGCCAGCGTCACGCAGTGCTACCGGACCGGTCATGCTCGGTAGCCTCTCACTCCGTGCCCAGGGCAGCTGAGCCCCGCTTGCGCTTCGAGCCTCCGGGTCCGGGCTTCTGGACGCTCGACACCGCCCACTTCCCCCAGCCCGCGACACCGTTCGTGATCGAGCTCTTCGCCGAGCCGGCCAGGCGGGGCTTCGCTGAGGCTACGGCCCGGTACGGACTGCTCATGGACCACATCGAGTGGGCGTTTGTCCACCAGTGGGCTTACCTCTGTCCGCGTCCGGCCCTGGCCCTCGAGAGGGGCTTGACGCGCGAGGAGTGGGATGCGCTCGTCGCATCCGATATTTCCTTGCGCGAGCGCCTGGCTACGAGCGCGGCGGTGTTCGAAGACAGGCGCTGGCGCGAGGACGTGGCGAGGTGGGATAACGAGACCAAGCCGCGGGTGAGCGCCGCGCATCGGGCGCTCCAGGCGGTGGAGCTGACCACCCTCGCTGCGCCCGAGCTGCTCGCGCACCTGGACAGCTGCCGGAGCAACCTGGAGCAGGCGATCTATGAGCACCACCGCCTCAA
>DASZMD010000103.1:0-2565 GCA_035551955.1 Solirubrobacteraceae bacterium
CGGCGGCCGCCGCGTACTCGGCGGCCGAGCGCTCGAGCTCGCGCGCGGCCCCGTCGTCGCCCGCCGCGCGCAGCGACTCGATGTCGAGCCGGTGCGACTCGGGACGGATCTCCCGCAGCCACCGCAGGCACCGCTCCATCGTCCCCGGCGCCTCGAGCTGGTCGCACAGGACCGGGGTCAGCGACAGCGTCAGCGGCCCCTTGCCGAGCACGGCGACGAGGGGCAGGTAAGAGGTCGCGATCGCCTCCCACAGCCACTCTTCACCGAAGGGCCAGGTGCCGAACCCCTCGACGTAGGGCATGTGGGTGTGGAGGACGAGGGCGAGCTCGCCGTTGGAGGTGCTCATTGCCCTCGACGGTATCCAACCGCGGCGAGGCGCCGACGCGCGCCCGTCAACCGCACCGGCACACCGCCAGGAAGTCGAGCGCGCGATCGAGCCGGCCGGGGCGGAGCGCGAAATCGCTTGACGCCAGCGCCAGGGTGAAGCGGTCGTAGAACGGTGCCGTGAGGCCGAGGCGTGGGTGGAGGCGATCCCAGCCGAGCCGGAGGGCGAGCTCGTGGGCGCGGAGGCGGCGCGCGTGAAAGACACCCAGCAGCTCGACATTCGCGAAGGCGCCCCGGCACAGGCGCTCGAACTCGTCGGCGCGGTACTCGCGCAGGTGCCAGGGATTGTCTGACTTGGCGGCGCCGGGCGGCGCGAGGGTCAACACGTTCGGCGTCGAGATATAGGCCACGCCGCCGCGGGTGAGGAGGGCGGCCATGTGCGCGAGCCCCGCCGCCGGATCGTGGAGGTGCTCGATGGTCTGGAGGAAGACGACGGCCTCGCACGACCCTTGCTCGCCGTAGGTCTCGACGAGGGCGCGCTCGAAGCGCAGGTTCTGGCGCACGTAGCGGCGGCGGGCGTGCTCGTGGGCCTCGGGGTTGGCGTCGACGCCGACGACGCTCCGGGCCGAGCGGGAGAGGACCTCGCACCCGTAGCCCTCGCCGCAGGCCATGTCGATCACGCGCAGGCCGGCCACGCGCGCGCCGATCCACTCGTAGACGGCGAGATGGCGGCGGAACCAGTAGTTCTCGGCGGGCACGTCGGGCAGGGTTCGCTCGCCCGTGAGCTCGAGCGGCGGCACCCCGGGGGGCTGGCCCCCCTGGACGTAGATGTCGGCTGTCACGACGTGAAAGGGTATTGTCCGTCCGGCCATGGAGGCGCTCAGGACGGCGGACGAGATCCGCGATGTCAACACCCGCTATCACGATGTAGCCGCCGCCGGCTACGACGCCAAATGGGGCATCGACTTCGGTGACCTCGGCCAGTCGCAGGTGCTCGGGAAGCTCCGCAAGGTGCTGGGTGACGAGCTTCGCACCGGGTACGCGCGGGGCCTCGAGATCGGCGCGGGCACGGGGTACTTCAGCCTCAATCTCCTCCAGGCCGGCGTCCTCGAGCACGCCACCTGCACGGACATCTCGCCCGGCATGGTCGCCACCCTGGCGGGCAACGCGCGGCGCCTTGGCCTCGAGGTCAAGACTGCCCGGGCGGACGCGGAATCGCTGCCCTTCGCCGACGACAGCTTCGATCTCGCCTTCGGCCACGCGGTGCTCCACCACCTCCCCGACCTGCCGCGCGCCTTCGACGAGCTCGCTCGCGTCCTGCGCCCCGGGGGACGGCTCCTGTTCGCGGGCGAACCCTCGCGGATCGGCGACCGGCTGGCGCATGTGCCCAAGCGGGGGGCGAGTCTGCTCGCTCCCGCGTGGCGCGCGGTCCTCAAGCTCTCTCCCGCCTCGGCTCCGGCTGACACGGACGCCAAGGCCGCCGAGGACCACGCCCTCGAGGGCCGCGTCGACATCCACGCCTTTGCCCCCGGCGACCTGTCCGAGCTCGCGCGCCGGGCCGGGTTCGAGGCCGTCCACGTCCGCGGCGAGGAGCTGCTCGCGAACTGGTTCGGATGGCTCAACCGGGGGCTCGAGACGACGGCCGAGCCGACCGAGATCCCCCGCCTGTGGATCAACTACGCCTACCACGGATATCTGGCCCTGCAGCGGGTCGACGAGCGCCTGCTCGAGCCCTACCTGCCGCCGGCCATCTTCTACAACCTTCTCCTGACCGCACGCAAGCCCTGCTAACGGCCCGGCGGCTACCCTCCCTGTGTGCCAGATCGCCTTGTGCGCGACTTCCCGCTCTTCCCGCTCTCCCTGGTGGCGCTGCCCGGAGAGCTGATCCCGCTCCACATCTTCGAGGAGCGCTACAAGACGATGATGAACGAGTGCCTCCAGGACGACGGCGAGTTCGGGATCCTGTGGCTCTCCGACGACGGCCTGCGCGAGAACGGCTGCGCATGCGAGATCGACCGCGTGCTCGAGCGCCTCGACGACGGCCGGATGAACCTCCTCACGCGGGGAACGAGGCCCTTCCGGGTGCTCGAGCGGCGCGAGCACCTCCCCTACCCGGCCGGGACGATCGAGTTCCTCAGCGATCGCGAGGAGGCCGTGGACGAGGGACTGCTCGCCAAGGCCCATGAGGTGTACGCCGACCTGGTCAAGCGCGCCACCGACCGCGAGCCCGACGTCGAGGAG
>DASZMD010000104.1:0-41351 GCA_035551955.1 Solirubrobacteraceae bacterium
GCCCGCCCGCGCCTGCCCGGACCTGGGTCACCGCTGACTACATACGTCCCAGGGTTTCGTGTCTGCCTGGGTGGCGTGACACTCCCGGCCACCGGGACTGGCCGCCGGCTACACGAGCCGGCGCGTGGCCCGGCTGGGCACGAGGCCCCGACCGCGTGGGCGACCCGCCGGACGTCTCATCTTACGCACCCGGGGCGGGGCTGCGGGAGGGAGTGATGAATTTGCGCAGTGCGCGGGCGGGCAGGCGTGGGGCCATGGGAGGTGTGATGAAAAATGGTTGCATGTCGATAAATTTTCATCACAGTCATCGGGTGCGTACCGTGGGGGCAGCGGGCCTGGGCGCGCCCGGCGGCGCGAGCGCCCCGGCGGGTCCGCGCGCACCCCACGACCCGGCGCTCCCCCAGCCCGAGCCTCGGCACCGCACCCCCAACCATCTGCCGCGACCAACGCCGCAGCCCTCCCTCAGGTGCTGCGAGAAGATGGGCGAGCTGACGCCCCGCTACGAACAGCACGCCCGACAGCAGCTGCCGCGTCGGCCTAATGATGAATCTGCTCGCCGGCGAGCGGCAACCGACCACGAAAGGAAGCTGACATGGAGACCTGGGACGCCATCCGCGCCCGACGCAACGTCCGCGCCTACGAAGACAGTGCCATTCCCGAGGACGCCCTCGACCGGATCCTCGAAGCGGGGCGCCGCGCTCCGTCCGCCAATAACTCCCAGCCCTGGGACTTCGTGCTCGTGACCGGCCGCGACGAGCTCGTTGCGCTCTCTCAGGTGTGGCAGGGCGCCCGCCATGTTGCCCAGTCGGCGGCCACCATCGTCCTCCTGGCGCCCATCAGCGACGACGCGCGGCGCGCGGGGCTGATCGAGTACGACCTCGGGCAGGCCACGATCCAGATGGCCATCTGTGCCGCCGACCTGGGAATCGGCTCGGGTCACGCCGCGATCGGCGACCAGGATCTTCTGCGCGAGCTTCTCGGCCACCCGAGCGACCGGCGGGGCGCCTACCTGCTCGCGCTCGGCTATCCGGCCGACCGCCCGCTGCGGCCGCTGACCAGGATCAACCGCCGGCCGTTCGAGGAGGTAGTCCACCGCGGGCGGTGGTGAAGAGCTAGATTCGACCGGTGGAGCGACGGGATGAGAAGACGGCGGCCGCGGTCGCGCAGGCTCGGGACCGGCGTCGCTCGTGGATGGCGCTCGAGTTCCCGGGCATGCTCGAGTTCGACGATCCGGCCCTCGAGTGGCGGCGTCTGTTCTCCGAGCTCCTGGGGACGTTCATGCTCGTGCTCGCGGGAGCGGGCGGTGTGGTGGTGGCGGCGGCGAGCCACGGGATGATCAGCCGCGCCGCGGCAGTGACGGCGCCCGGGCTGATGGTGATGGCCATCATCCTCTTCATGGGGGCGATCTCCGGTGCCCATCTGAACCCGGCCGTGACCTTCGCCTTCAGCCTGCGGGGAGATTTCCCGTGGCGCCGGGTGCCCGGGTATGTCGTCGTCCAGCTCGCGGGCGCCACCCGGGCGTGCCTGTTCCTGCGCGCCGTGTTCGGCAAGGTCGGCATGCTCGGGGCCACCGAGCCGGGCGCGCACTTCCACGACTGGCAGGCGCTCCTCATCGAGCTCGCGCTCACCGTCGGTCTCGTGAGCACGATCCTCGGCACCGCCTCGCGGGCGCAGAACCTGGGTGCCCTGTCGGCCCTCGCCGTCGCCGGATACATCATCCTCGCGGGGCTGTGGTCGAGCCCGGTGAGCGGCACGTCGATGAACCCGGCCCGGTCGTTCGGCCCCGATCTCGTGCTCGGGGACTTCGCCCACTACTGGGTGTACCTCGCCGGCCCGGTGGCGGGTGCCGGCCTGGCCGTCGGACTCGCGTGGATCCTCCGCGATCCGGGCGACATCGGGGGCATGACGGCGGCGCGCGGGCTGCTCGATCCCACGGTCCGCGACGCCATGCACGCCGGCGGCCCCCCCGAAGCCAGTTCCTAACCGTGCTCGGCCTCCCCGACACCATCACCGCCTGCCTGTTCGATCTCGACGGCGTCCTCACCCAGACCGCCAAGGTCCACGCGGCGGCGTGGAAGCAGATGTTCGACGAGTACCTACACGAGCGCGCCACGCGCACCGGGGAGCCGTTCCGCCCCTTCGACGCCGTCGCCGACTACGACGCCTACGTGGATGGCAAGCCCCGCTACGACGGCGTGCGCTCCTTCCTCGAGTCCCGCGGCATTGAGCTGCCGCAGGGCACTCCCGCCGACCCACCGGGCGCCGAGACGGTGGACGGGCTCGGCAACCGCAAGAACGTCCTGGTCCTGGAGCTCATCCACGCCCAGGGCGTGCAGGCCTACGAGGGGTCCGTGCGCTATGTCAAAGCCGTCCGCGACGCGGGGATGCCGCGGGCGGTGGTGTCCTCGAGCGCGAACTGCCGCGACGTGCTCCGCGCGGCCGGGATCGAGGATCTCTTCGATGCGATCGTCGACGGCATCGTCGCCGAGCGCGAGCACCTGCGGGGCAAGCCCGCCCCCGACACCTTTCTGGCCGGCGCGACGGCGCTCCGCGTAGACCCCAAGCACGGCGTGGTGTTCGAGGATGCGCTGGCGGGCGTGGAGGCCGGGCGCGCCGGGGGGTTCGGCTTCGTCGTCGGGGTCGATCGCGTGGGCCAGCGCGAGGCGCTCCTGGCCCATGGCGCGGACATCGTCGTCGAGGATCTGGCCGAGCTGCTGTGATCAAGCAGGAGCCCTACGAGGCCGAGGCATGGGCGCTGCGCGAGAGCGAGCTGCGCCCGGAGTTCCTCGCCCAAGCGGAGTCGGTGTTCGCCCTCTCCAACGGTCATCTCGGGCTGCGGGGGAACCTCGACGAGGGCGAGCCCGTCGGGCTTCCCGGCACCTACCTGGCGGGCTTCTACGAGACCCGGCCTCTCCCCTACGCCGAGGCGGGCTACGGCTACCCGGAGGCGGGCCAGACCGTGATCAACGTCACCAACGGCAAGCTCCTGCGCCTGCTCGTCAACGACGAGCTCCTGGACGTCGACTACGGACGGCTCCACCGGCACGAGCGGACCCTGGACCTGCGCCGGGGGGTGCTAGAGCGCCGGCTCGACTGGGAGTCGCCGGCGGGGACCCGCGCCAAGGTCTCCTCCACCCGGCTGGTGTCCTTCACCCACCGGGCGATCGCCGCCATCCGCTACGAGGTCGAGGTCGAGCACGCCGCTCGCATCGCCATCCAGTCCGAGCTCGTGGCCAACGAGGAGACGGGGGTGGCGAGCGTCGATCCGCGTACCGCGGCCGCCCTGGCCGCGCCCCTGGTGTCGCAGCTGGCGATCGCCCAGGGCACGCGCGCCATGCTCAGCCACGCCACGCGCGGCAGCGGCCTGCTGATGACGGCGGCCATGGACCACGTGATCGATGGTCCCGACAACCTGACGGCGACCATCGAGGCCCTGGATGACGTCGCGCGCCTGACTCTGACCGCGGACCTCGAGGCCGGTCAGCGCCTGTCGATCATCAAATTCCTCGCCTACAGCTGGTCGAGCCGCCGCGGCGTGGCCTCGGTTCGGGCTCAGGCCATCGGCGCCCTCGCCGAGGCGGTCCACACCGGCTGGGACGGCCTGCTGTCCGAGCAGCGCGCCTACCTCGACGACTTCTGGGAGCGTGCCGATGTGGAGATCGACGGCGATCCCGAGCGGCAGCTGGCGGTGCGCTTCGCCCTCTTCGGGGTGCTCCAGGCGGCGGCGCGGGGCGAGGGCCGGGCGATCGCCGCCAAGGGGCTGACGGGCACCGGCTACGACGGCCATGCCTTCTGGGACACCGAGTCCTTCGTCCTCCCCGTCCTCTCCTACACGGCGCCATCGGCCGTCCGCGACGCGCTGACCTGGCGGCACTCGATCCTTCCCATCGCCCGCCGCCGCGCCGAGCTCCTCAGCCTGCAGGGCGCCGCCTTCCCGTGGCGGACCATCGCCGGGGAGGAGTGCTCGGCCTATTGGCCCGCGGGGACGGCCGCCTTCCACATCAACGCCGATATCGCCGACGCCGTCGTGCGCTATCTGCGCGTCACCGGTGACGAGCGCTTCGAGCGCGAAGAGGGGATCGAGGTGCTGATCGAGACGGCACGCCTGTTCCAGTCCTTGGGCCACCACGATCCCGATGGCGGCTTCCACATCGACGGCGTCACCGGCCCCGACGAGTACAGCGCCCTGGTCGATGACAACGTCTACACCAACCTGATGGCCCAGCGAAACCTGCGCGCCGCCGCCGAGATCGCCGAGCGCAGCCCTGGTAAGGCCCGGCGGCTCGGCGTCACGGGCGAGGAGATCGCCGCCTGGCGCCTGGCCGCCGACGGCATGGCCGTCCCCTACGACGAACGGCTGGGCATCCACCCTCAGGACGCCGACTTCACCCGCCACGCGGCGTGGGACTTCGAGGCGACGCGCGACCGCTATCCGCTCCTGCTCCACTTCCCCTACTTCGACCTGTACCGCAAGCAGGTGGTCAAGCAGGCAGACCTCGTCCTCGCCCTCCTCACCCGCGGCGATGCCTTCACCCCCGAGGAGAAGAACCGGGACTTCGTGTACTACGAGGCGATCACCGTCCGCGACTCCTCGCTCTCGGCGTGCACCCAGGGGGTGATGGCGGCCGAGACCGGGCATGTCGAGCTCGCCTACGACTACTTCTGCGAGGCGGCGGAGATGGACCTCGAGGACCTCGAGCACAACACCCGCGATGGTCTCCACATCGCCTCGCTCGCCGGGGCGTGGATCACCACCGTGTACGGCTTCGGCGGCCTGCGCGACCACGGCGAGAAGCTGGCCTTCAGCCCGCGCCTGCCCCGCGAGCTCAGCCGCATCTCGTTCGGCCTCGGGTACCGCGGACGGCTCCTGCGCGTCGAGTTCACGGGCACCGAGGCGCGCTACCGCCTGCGTGCCGGGGCGCCACTCGAGATCACCCACCACGGCCAGCCCGTCACCGTGGCCGAGGGTGAGCCGGCGAGCCTCGAGATCCCCCAGATCGTCGCCGGCGAGCCCCCGACGCAGCCCCCCGGACGCGCACCCAAGAGCGTCCGGGCGAGCTAAGGCCCCGCCCCCGGCAACTAAGGCCCCGGCGCCGTACATCGGCTGCGATGTGCCGATGTGGGGACGCGCGTCTCAGTTCATTCTCGGAGCGTGCAGTCAACCGAAAGGAGCGCGGCATGCACCCCGAAATCCAGCGAGCCCTATTCGCCGCACGAGACGAGGAGCTCAGGCGCGACGCCGAGCAGTGGGCGCGCTCGCGACCTGCGCGGCGGCGGCAACGGCGATTCGCAGTTTCGCGTGCCTGGCGGGGATACTTCGGCGATGCGGGCCAGGCTCACCAGCAGCCGCTTCGTCGGGCGCACCGGCGAGCTCGCCGAGCTTGAGCTCGCCCTCGGCGAGGCGGCAGCCGGGCGGCCGGTGCTCGTCCTCGTGGGCGGCGACTCCGGCGTCGGCAAGAGCCGCCTGGTGGGCGAGTTCGAGCGGCGCCTGGCGGGCGAGGACGTGCTCGTACTCCGAGGCGAGTGCATCGACCACGGCGAGGGCGAGCTTCCCTACGCCCCGCTGCTGGGGGTGCTGCGCCCGCTCGTACGCCACCACCACCCCGCGCTCGACGCGCTGAGCCCGGGGAGCCGCACCCAGCTCGCCGCGCTCGTTCCCGCGCTCGGCGACGGGGGACCGTCGCCGCCCGGCCAGGACTCCGCCGGGCAGCTGCGACTCTTCGAAGCGCTCCTCGAGCTCCTCGACCTCCTGAGCGAGACGGGACCGCTCGTGCTCGTACTCGAGGACATGCACTGGGCCGACAGCTCGACGCGGACCTTCGCTCGGTTCATCGCCCGGAGCCTGCGCGAGGAGCGGGTGATGCTCGTCCTCACCTACCGCTCCGACGAGCTGCACCGGCGTCATCCGCTCCGGCCCCTGATCGCCGAGCTCGAGCGCCTCGAGCGCGCACGCCGCCTCGACCTGGCGCCCTTCGATCGCCTCGAGCTCACCGAGGCGCTCACCGACATCCTCGGCGATGCCCCCGAGGAGCAGCTGGTGGAGCGGCTGTTCGGGCGCAGCGAAGGAAATCCGCTCTACACCGAGGAGCTCCTCGCCGCGGGCCTCGACGGACGCGGCGCCGCGCCCAAGAGCCTTCAGGACGCGTTCATGCTGCGCATCGAGCGCCTGTCCGCCGACGCCCAGGCGGCTCTGCGGGCCATCGCCATCGGCCAGCGGCTCGACCAGGCCACCGTAGCGGCGATCAGCGCCGTCGACGGCGACCGGCTCGGTGTCGCGCTCCGCGAGGCGGTGGCCGAGCAGGTGCTGGTGGCGGGCGAGGACGACCAGCTCGCCTTCCGGCACGCCCTGCTCCGCGAGGCGCTGTACGACGACCTCCTGCCCGGGGAGCGCGGCGATCTCCATCTCGCCCTCGCCAAGGTCCTGGAGGCGCGGTCCCCGCCGGGGGAGCGGGACTTCGCCCGGGCCGCCACCATCGCCCGCCACTACGGCGCCGCCGGAGATCAGCCGGCGGCGCTGCGCGCGACCGTGCTGGCGGCCCGCGCCGCCAATCAGGCCTACGCCCACGCCGAGGCCGCGGCGATGGCCGAGCGCGCGCTCGACCTGTGGCCACGGGTGCACGACGCTTCCGAGGTGGTCGGGCTCGATCACGCGGGACTGCTGATGCTGGCGGCCGACGCCCACGACCTCGGGCACGACCGCGTCCGCGGCGAGCACCTGCTCCAAGAAGCGCTCCGTGAGCTCGATCCCGACCGCGAGCCTCGCCGCTACTCCGCCCTGCTCACCCGTCTGGCCCGCGTGCACTGGGCGCTCAATCAGTACACCCAGGCCTTGGCATGCGCCCAGCGGGCCCTGGTCATGCTCCCGGCCGACGACGCCGGCCGCGAGCGCATCGCCCTGCTCGCCTGGCTGGCCCGCACCCGCTTCCTGCGCGGTCGTTTCCGGGAGGCGGCGACCGAGGGCGAGGAGGCGCTGGCCGCCGCCGAGGCCGCCCACGACGCGCACGCGGAGGCGCAGATTCTCAACACCCTGGGGATGGCGCGGATCGCGCTGGGCGACGTCGACACCGGCGAGGCCAACCTCCGCCGCGCCGTGGAGATCGCGCGTGACCTCGACGAGATGGATGCGCTCGCCGATGCCTACTCGAACCTCGCCGACCTTCTCAACCTGGCGGGACGCTCGGCCGCCGCCCTCGCCACCGCCCGGGAGGGCCTGGCGGCAATCCCGGCCCGCCAGGCCCGCAGCCACAATTGGCTCGTCCTCACCATCTCAGAGCTCGCCTTCGAGAGCGGCGACTGGGAGACCGCGCGCACCCACCTGGGGGCGCCGGCCTCGCGCCTGGTCGGGCTCCATTTCATGTTCCGCCACGTGCGCGAGGCCGAGCTCGCCCTCGGCACCGGCGACGAGGAGGCGGCGGCCCGCTGCCTGGAGGCGATCGAGCCGTTCGTGGCGGCGTCATCGGAGCCCCAGTGGCACGGCGCCTTCGGCGCGCTCAAGGGGGAGCTGTGCCGGCGCCGCGGGGACCTGGCGGGCGCGCGGCTCGCGGTCGAGCAGGCGCTCGACCGGATGGAGCTGTGCACCGACGACGTCATGCGCATCGCCCGCGTGACCGCGGTCGGGCTCGGCGTCGAGGCCGACCGCGCCCTGCGGGCGCGCGATCTCCACGAGCGCGCCGACGGGCGCGATGCGCTCGCGCGGGCGCGGATCCACATGCAGCGCCTCGAGGCGGCGGCCGAGGAGGGCGGCCCGGTCGAGGCGGCGTGGCGGGCGGTGGGAGCGGCGCAGCTGGCGCGGGCCCGGGGACGCAACGACGTTCGCCGGTGGGAGCGCGCGGCGGTGGCGTGGGACGAGCTCGGCCGCCCGTATCCGGCCGCGCTCACGCGCTGGCGGGCGGCCGAGGCGCTCGTCGAGGCGGGCGACCGCGACGGCGCCGCCTCAGCTGCTCGCGCGGCGATGGCGACGGCCCGGCGGCTGGGAGCGCGCTGGCTCGCCGCCGAGGTCGCGAGCCTGTCCCACCGCGGGCGCCTGGACATCTCGCAGGCGCCGGAGGACCATCCGCAGGCGGGCGAGGACGCCGACCCCTTCGGCCTCACGCCCCGGGAGCGCCAGGTGCTCGCGCTGCTGGCTCAGGGCGCGACGAACCGCCAGATCGGCGCCGAGCTGTTCATGGCCGAGAAGACGGCCAGCGTTCACGTGTCGCGGATCCTCGGGAAGCTCGGAGTCCAGACTCGGACCCAGGCCGCCGCCGTGGCGTACCGCCAGCAGCTGGCGTGATCACACGCGAGCGTGTGTCGTCGTAGACGACGACGCCTCCGTGGCGCAGCCACGAGGCGACGGCCCGCGGGCCGCTGAGGAGCGCCGCCTTCGAGCGCATCTCGGCCTCGACCGCGGTGGGCGCGAAGGCGGTGACCTGGACGATGCCGGTGAAGGCTGGCCGTCCGGTGGACGGGTCGAGCAGGTGATGAGCGGGGCGCCCGCCCGGGTCGAGCCAGCTCCGCCGGCCGATCCCGCTCGTGGCCACCGCCCCGCCCGCGCGCTCGAAGCGATGAAGAACCGAGCCGTCGAACGGGCTCTCGACGAGAACCGGGCGGTGGATCTCCTCGACGCCTCCGAACCTCACGTCTCCGCCGCAGTCGATGGCGAAGCTCCCATGCCCGGCCAGGGCTCCCCCCAGCACGTCGGCGAACAGTCCCTTGGCGATCCCGCCGGCGTCGAGGCGCACGCCGGCGGGGCGGGTGAGCAGGCCCGCGCGCCGGTCGACCTCGATCGTCCGCCAGCGCGCCTGGGGATGCGGGCCGGCGGGCCGGCGCGGGGGCGCCAGCGAGAGCGCGGTGGCGAGGGCCAGGGGCTCGGAGTCGAAATGCGACGCGTAGCCGGCGCGCTCGATCTCCGAGGCGAGCGTCCCGTCTACGAGCCCGCCCGAGGCGGTGGCCGCCGACCGCACCGCCTCGGCGAGGCGGGCCATCAGCGGGCTGACCTCGACGGTGTCGCGGACATCGGCGTTGACGGCCGAGAGCTCGCTGCCCGGGTCAAAGCGCGTGAACTGCTCGTGCAGCTCGAGGAGCCGCGCCTCGACGAGCGCGGCCGCCTGAGCCGGACTCCCGAGCGAGCCCGGCCCGGCGACGATCACCGCGCACTCCGAGCCGAAGCACGCGAAGGTGCGGATCGCCTCGGTCACGAGGCCCTGGTCGAGACGGCGGCCGGGGTCTGAGTGGATCCGGCAGACGACGACGTGGACCCCGTGCTGGCGGAGCTCGAGGTCGTCGCCGCGCTCGAGGTCGCCGGCGTCGCGCTCGCCGCCGCCGCCCTCCGGGCCGCCGCCTCCTTCCGGGCCGCCGCCGCCTTCCTCGCGGCCGCCGCCTGGCGCGCGGCCACCTGCTCGGCGGGCACCGCGGTCGAGCTCGTCGTCGCCGCCGCCTTGCGCGTCACCACGGCCTTGGTGGCCACGACGCGGCGCGCGGCACTGGCCACGAGGCCGGGGTCGTGGCCGGTCACGAGCTGGGCGTAGATGCCGATCCACAGGGCTGCGAAGGCGGCCAGCATGAGGACGGCCACGCGCGTGCGGAGGGTGCGGACGCGGAGCCGGCGCGCGCGCAGGCGCTCGCGCACGAGGCGCCGGGCGTCGTACTCGCGTGCCGGCCGGCCCGGGGAGGTGAGGATTTCCGTGGCCATCTCAGCCGCCCTCCTAGGGGTAGACCTGCGCGCCGCTGCGGGCGTCGAGCAGGCGTATCGCGGTGGACGGGCAGGACTGGGCCGCGGCGAGCACGAGCTCGTCGGGGCCGTCGCCGATCGCCCGCGCGACGTCGTCGACGTCGAACACCTCGGGGGCGAGCTCGACGCAATCTCCGTGGGCCGAGCAGGCGCTTTCATCGATCTGGATCAGGTATCTCATGATGGGGCTCCATTGGCGATCAGTTGTCGGGCGTGGGGAAGGTCGCGCGGTCTTCCGACCAGGAGGACGGCCACGGGCCGCCCGATATTGGTGAAGGTCGCGGTGAAATCGCGGGCGGCCGGCTCGCCGTCGATGGTCACGGCGTCGGCCAGGGGCGCGTGCCCCAGGTGCTGGATGCGGATCCCGTACTGGTCGGTCCAGAAGCTCGCGAGGCCCGGTTCGCCCGGGGGCTCGCCGAGCATGGCGCGCGCGGCGCGGGCTCCCTGGCGTCCGGCGGCCTCCCAGTGCGAGCCCGGGAGGTGGGCACCCGCGAGCGGGTCGAAGGTGGCGGCGACATCGCCGGCCGCGTAGACACCGTCGATCTCCGTGCGGCCATCCCCGTCCACCCGTACTCCCGCTCGGGCGTCGAGCTAGCTTCCCGCCAGCCACGCCGTGGCGGGGGCGACGCCGGCGGCGACGAGGACGTGGTCCGCGGGCACCACGGCGCCGGTCGAGAGCTCCAGGGCGCTGACCCGCCCCTGCCTCGCTTGCACCCGGGTCACGGTGGCGCCGGTGATCATCTCGACGCCCTCGGAGCGGTGCAGATGCGCGAACCAGGCGCCGAGCTCCTCGCCGAGCACGCCGGCGAGGGGGGCGGGGGCGGCCTCGATCATCGTCACCGCGGCACCGAGGGCGCGGGCGGACGCCGCCACCTCCTGGCCGACGAAGCCCGCCCCGACGATGGCCAGGCGCGCCTGTCCGGCGAGGACGTCGCGCAGGCGCTCGGCGTCCTCGACCGTCCTCAGGGTGGAGACGTTCTCGAACCCGTCGAGCACGGGCAGCGTCCGGGTCGCCGCGCCGGTCGCGATCAGGAGCTGGTCATAGCGCAGGGTGCCGCCGCCCGAGAGGCCGACGCGCCGGTCGGCGGCGGAGAGCGAGACGGCGGCGGTGCCGAGGAGGAGATCGACGGCATGCTCCTCGTACCACGCCGGCGCGCGGAAGCCGAGCGAGCATTCGCCCACGAGCATGTCCTTGGAGAGCGGGGGGCGGTCGTAGGGGCGGTGGGCCTCGGCGCAGAGGATGCGGATAGCTCCCTGGTAGCCCTTGCGGCGGAGTGTCTCGGCGCAGCGCTGCGCGGCGAGCCCGCCACCGGCGATGATGATTCCGTCGCTCATCCGCCCACCGGGGAGACCGCGGGGCGCGGGGCGCGGCGGGCGACGCGCGCCACCAGGAGGACGACCACGGGGAGCGAGGTGATGGCCACGAGGACGAGGAACCACGCCGTCCCCGCGTCGGTGCCCTCGCCGAGGGTGTGCACGAGGCCGCCCAGCCAGGCGAGCAGGGTGAAGCGGTGGATGATCTTCCAGCGCGCCATGCCGATGCGGTTGCGCAGGTAAAAGGACAGTCCGAGGAGGATCAGGCCCCAGCCGGCGATGATTCCGATGCTCGTGAAGAGCCGGCTGTAGGACATCGCAAAGGGGAGGGTGATGTCGGCCAGGTTGGGATGCAGGTAGCCGTCACCGAGGAGGGCGAGCCCGTGCACGGCGAGCGCCAGCATCGTGCCCAGCGCCAGGATCTCGTGGATCGCGCGGCGATCGGGGTTCGAGCCCTTGATGAGCTTGCCGCCCATCATCAGGCCATAGCCAACCGACGCGCTCGAGAAGACCAGCGCCGTCGTACCCGCGGCGCGGCTGGTGATCCAGAACAGGTGAGTGCTTGGGTCTATCGCCATGTCCAAGAGGATCGGACAGGTCGATAAGACGAATGTCGGGAGCAGCTCAGGCGGGCGTCAGCGTCCGGGCAGGTGGTAGATCACCACCGTGCCCGTGCTCGCGTGGTTGTTGGCGTTGCCGACCGGGATCACGATGCGGCCGCCGAGGACGATCGGCGAGTTCCAATGTCCCGAGCCCGCGGCCAGCGAGCGGAGCACCTGCCCGGTGGTGGGCCGGTAGATCCTGAGCGTGCCCCCGTTGGGGTCATAGACGTAGAGCAGGCCGCCGGCGACGATCGGGCTCGTGCCCGAGGTCGAGGCCTGCCACTGCTTGACCAGGCGGGGCTGGCCTCCCCCGGACACCGTATAAGCGGCCGTGTCCGTGTCGTCGGCCACGAACACCCACGTTCGCCCGCCCGAGCCCCAGACCGCGGGAGCGGTGAACATCTGCGAGCCGCCCGGCGTCGCGAGCTGCTGGAGTTCGCCGCCCAGGCGAGGCGAGGGACCTCCGGCGGTGCCGTCGAGCCGCCCCAGATCGAGAAGCGCAAGCACGCCTCCCTTGCCGCCCTGGACGGCCACGCTCCGGCCCCCGATCGTTCCCAGCAGCGCCGGTGAGGTGCTGCCGAGGTCGCTGTCGGTGGCCTGTAGATGCGCCTGGTCGGTGGGCGTGTAATTGTGGAGGAGGGCGAGGGACGGGCTGAGCTCGAGCACGCTGTCGCCCCAGTTCGTCGATCCGTTGAAGTGACCGTTGCCGGTGGTGAGGAGGATCCGCCCGCTCCCCGGCTCGACGATGGCGCCGGCGCGCCCCCAGATGGCGTTGTCGCCCGTGCGGGTCGCCGAGGGGCAGGTGTTGGCATAGATGAGCTGGCGGCGGTTCGAGCACAGCGAGTTCCACAGGCGGGTGATGCGGCCGCTGGCGCGATCGATGAGGACGACGTGTCCGTCGTAGGGCGGAGCGTCGCCGTAGTAGCCGCCGGTGACGACGATCACGTTCCTGCCGCTGAGGTTGAGCGCCGAGGCGATCTTCTCGTGCACCGGATCGAAGGTCACCCGGGCGGGCCAGTGGGCGGAGCGGACCTGGCGGCCGGTGAGGAGCGAGAGCTTGTGGATCAGGCCGTCGGGGCTGGCGGCGTAGACATAGCGCCGGTCGGGATCGGCGATCGGCGTCGCGGTGGTGATCTGCGCCGACCCCTGGTAGGAGCTCAGGTCGGCCGGGGTGTAGCGCCACAGCGTCGCCCCGGTGGCGGCGTCGAGAGCGAGCGTGCGCCCATAGGTGGTGGTGACGACGATCACGTCGCGGGTGTGGCCGCCCACGCGTAGGCCTTGGAGCTCGATCGGCGAGGAGTCGACGGTGCCGGGAATGTGGACGACCCGGGCCCGGAGGCTCGCGAGGAACTGCGCCGTGATCCCGGTGTCGGTGGGTCCGGCGTCGGAACGGGCGGCGTTGTAGCCGAACTCGGTCCAGTCGCCGGAGGGTGCGGCGGTGGCCGCCGCTTGGACGCCGGCCTGAGCGGTGGGTGTGGCGGCGGTGTGCGTCTTGGCGCGAACGGTGCCGCAGCCGGCGATGAGCACCGATGCGCACGCGCAGGCGAGCGCGGCACGACCTCGAAACGTCACCGTCAAGGTTGGGGCTGGGGAGCGAGCAGGGTGTTCAGGGTCTGGCCTAGGGAGGCGAGCGCTCCCGTGCCGATCGCCGCCAGGGGCGGGGGCAGCTTGCTGGTCACCGACACGCCGACGGCGACCACCTGGTTGACGAGAGCTGGAATCGGGTCGGGGGGAGGTGGCGCCGGAGTGCTCACCGGAGGCGACGGGGTCGGCGCGGGCGGCGCCGGCACGGGCGGCGCGACGCCGTGGCCGCCGCCCGGCCGCACTCCCAGTCCGCGACCGCTACCGGGATGCGATCCGCCGCCGCCCGACCCTCCCGAGCCCGTCGTGCCGGGCGTGACCGCCGCCACGCGCGTCGGCCCGTGGCCCGCGGCGCTCACCGGTGCCGGGCCGGCGGGCACCACCGGCAGCCGGGTGGCGGTGCGGAAGGGAGAGGGCGCCCCGGGCGCGCTTGCCCCCGCGGGGACGGCCGGGCCGGAGACCAGCTGGCCGAGCGCGCCGAGCCCGCCGAAACCGCCACTCAGCGCGAGCACGACGAGTGCCGCGATGATCGTCACGGGCGCGAGCAGAGCCACGCCCCAGGCTCCGTACAACTGCCGTGTCCAAGCCCGTGCCAGGGTCATGCGCAGATGTTAACCCCTTCACGCGCCGGTTTTTCGACTACCGGCGCCGGTAGGCTCGCGCCTGCATGCAGCGCTTTTCCATTGCCCGCTCGCTCAGGCTCACTCTGATCGCCCTCACCCTGGCGCTGGCCGTCCTCGCCGCCGTCGGCGTGGCGAGCCTGTACCAGGCGCGCCAGAGCTACGAGAACACGCTGGCGAGCAGCTCGGCGCTCGCCACCGCGGGCGCGAACCTGCTCGCGGCCGGGGCGGTCGAGGAGTCGGCGCTGCGCGCGCCACGGGGCACCGCCGGTAATAACGCCCGGCGGGCGGCGACGGCCGAGTACGCGAGCACGGCGCACGCGGCGGCGACCCTCGCCGCCGCCGACCCGCCGAGCACGCGTCTCATCGCCGCCCAGGTCCGCGCCGAGGACCAGGCGCGCCGGCTCGCCGCCCGGGGCGGTCTGGCCACCGCGGCGGCCACCGATGGGCCGCTCGCCAGCGCCCGGCTCCTCGCCGCCCAGCTCCAGGCGCGCCAGCAGGAACGCCAGCAGCACGCGCGCACCACCGCCCGGTCCGCTTCGCGCCGTGACGTCCTCCTCGTGGCCATCGCGGCGGTGCTTGCCCTGGTCGGGGCCATCGTCGTCATCACCCTGCTCGTCAGCTCGATGCGCGGCCCGCTCGACGCGCTCGTGACCGCCACCGGCAGGCTCGCCGCCGGCGAGCTCGGCCAGCCCGTCGTTCCCGCCGGGCCCCGGGAGCTGCGCGACCTGGGAGCCGCCTTCAATGCCATGAGCTCGGACCTCGCCACCGCCCAGCGCCACCTCGAGGACGAGCGCCAGCGGCTCGCGGCGACGATCGAGAGCCTCGGCGACGCCCTCATCGTCACCGAGTCAGACGCCCGCACGATCGCCGCCGTCAATCCCCGCGTGCGAGAGCTCCTGCCCGGCCTGATCCCCGGCGGCCGCGTCGACGCCGAGCCGAGCCCCCTGCCGCCGTTGCGGACCGCGCTGTCGGGCGAGACCACGGTCGAGCACGCCGGGCGGACGCTCGCGGTCACGGCCGCCACCCTCGGCGAGGGCAGCCATGCCGTGGTGTGGACGGTGCGCGACATGAGCGAACGCGCCCGGCTCGAGCGCGCCAAGAGCGAGTTCGTAGCCACCGCTTCGCACGAGCTTCGCAGCCCGCTGACTTCGATCAAGGGATTCGTCGAGCTCCTCGAGCGCTCGCCCGACCTCACGAGCCGCCAGCGCGAGTTCGTCGACATCATCCTGCGCTCGACCGACCGCCTCGTCGACCTCGTCAACGACCTCCTCGACGTCGCCCGGATCGAGGCCGACCGCGTCGAGCTCAACCGCCGCCCGATCGATATCGGCGAGACGGTGCGCGAGGTCGCCGAGCTCATGGGACCGCGGGTCGCCGACAAGCACCAGCGCCTCGACGTGCGCGTCGCTCCCGTCCTCCCCGCCGCCCTGGCCGACGCCACCCGCGTGCGCCAGATCGTCGCGAACCTCCTCACCAACGCCCATCTCTACAGCGGCGACGGCGGCACGATCGAGATCAGCGTGCGCTCCAACCACGGCTGGGTGGAGATCGTCGTGGCCGACAACGGGCCGGGGATGAGCCGAGACGAGGTCGACCGCGTGTTCGAGCGCTTCTATCGGGGCGGCGACGACGGCACGCGCGCCCCAGGGACGGGACTCGGGCTCTCGATCGTCAAGTCGCTGGTCGACCTCCAGGAGGGGGAGATCGAGATCGACTCAGAACAAGGTCGCGGGACGACCTTCCGCGTCCGTCTGCCCTGCGCCGGGGGGGTGTCCGACGTGGCGCGCTCGATCTCCGCGATGCGCGGCCGCCGCGTGCTCGTGGTCGACGACGAGCGCGACATCGCGGACCTCATCGCCGGCCAGCTCGTCGCCCTCGACGTCCGCACGGAGATCGTCACCAGCGGCGAGGCGGCGCTCGCGCGGCTGCGCGCGGAGCACTTCGATGCGGTGACCCTGGACATCCTCATGCCGGGGACGGACGGCTTCGACGTCCTGCGCGAGATCCGCGCCGACGAGCGCCTGCGCCACACCCCGATCGTCTTCGTCTCGGTGTTCTCCGGCCGCCGCGAGCTCACGGGCGAGTTCGTCGTCGGCAAGCCGATCGACGCCGACGAGCTGCGCGAGGTGCTCGGGGCGGCCGTCCTCGCCGGCCGCTCCCGCGTGCTCGTGGTCGGCCGCGACGAGATGCGCAGCGCGCTCGAGCCCGCCATCCGCGAGCTGGCGATCGAGCACGTGTGGGAGACGAGCGGGCCGGCGGCGGCACGGGTGTGCAGCGAGCGCCGCTTCGAAGTGGCGCTCGTGGACGCCGGGATCCGCAATCCTCAAGCCGTGCTCCAGGCCCTCGACCTGCGCGGCCGCCGGGTGCGCCAGGCGGTGATCCTCTTCTCCGACGGCGCGGAGACGGCTCCGGCGGGGATCGAACGGCTCGGGATCGAGGTGGTTCCCGTCAAGGACGCGGCGAATGCGCTGCTCGCCGCGCTTCGCGGCGGGGGCTAGTCTTTCTTGCCCATGGCGGTGACGACGGAGACGGAGCTGCGGCAGGAGATCGGGCGCCTGCGGGCCGAGCTTGCGCGCCACGAGCAGGAGTCGGCGGACAAGGAGCGCCAGCTCGAGCGCTACGCGGCTGACCTGCGCGAGACCTTCAAGGAGGAGCGCGCGCGCTCGCAGCAGCTCCACAGCTCCTACATGGCGACCGTGCGCGCGCTCTCCAACGCCGTCGAGGCGCGCGACGCCTACACGGGCAAGCACGCCGAGCGCGTGACCGCCTACGGCCTCGCGATCTGCCGCGCCGTCGACCTCGAGGTCAACGACGGGCACGCGCTCGAGTTCGGCTTCCTCCTCCACGACATCGGCAAGGTCGCGATCCCCGACGCGATCCTCTACAAGCCGGGAAAGCTCACCGACAAGGAGCGCGCCCTGATGGCCCAGCATCCGGTCATCGGCGCCGAGATCGTCCGCGAGATCGACTTTCTCGGCGAGGCCACCAAGGTCGTGCGCTTCCATCACGAGCGCTGGGACGGCAGCGGCTATCCCGACGGCCTGGCCGGCGAGGACATCCCCTTGGCGGCGCGCGTGTTCGCGATCGCCGACGTGCTCGACGCCCTCACCACCGACCGTCCCTACCGTCCCGCCTCGTCGCTCACGGTGGCGCGCGGGATGATCGTGGCGGGCTCGGGGAGCCACTTCGATCCCCACGTCGTCTCGGCGTTCATCGAGATCCCCGACGGGGCGTTCGAGCGCATCGCGCGCGAGATCAAATGAGCCGCGGCGTGCTCGTCGTCGACGACGACCCGTTCATCCGCAAGCTGATCGCGACCACCCTCGAAGACGTCTCCCGCTTCCACATCTACGAGGCCTCGGACGGTCTCGAGGCGGTCGTGGTGGCGCGCCGGGAGCTGCCCGCGCTCGTCTTCCTCGACGTCGACATGCCGAACCAGAACGGGATCGAGACCTGCCGTCAGCTCCGTTCCAACGATGCCACCAGCGGCGCGACCATCGTCATGCTCACCGCCGCCCACGGCGAGGGCGTCGAGCGCGAGGCCGAGGAGGCGGGCGCCGACCTGTTCCTGACCAAGCCCTTCAGCCCGCTCGACCTCCTGCGCCTCGTCGATCGCCTCGGCGGGCAGAGCACGGTGTGAGGGCAGCTGATCCCTCGCGGGCCTTCCGGTGACGGGCCGAGCGCGGGCGAGCTCCTCGAGGTGCTGCGGGCGGCGCTCTAGCTGATCCGCAGGAGGATCAGCGTGTTGACCGCGAAGACGATGGCGAAGCCGATCGTCCAGCGATTGAGGTTGCGCTCGACGAGCGAGCCTCCGCCGAAGGGACCGGCGCCGGTGCCGACTCCGAAGGCCCCCGACAGCCCCGAGTCCTTGCCCGAGTGCATGAGCACGAGGAAGATGAGGACGATCGAGACGAAGACCTGGACGAAGTCGAGAACGGTGGCCATGCCCGGATGGTAGCCCGTCAGTGCTTCTGAGCGCGATCGAGGGCGCGGAGGATGGAGATCGCCTCGGTGCGCAGGGCAGTGTCTACGGAGTGGAAATCCTCCTCGGAGAGCTTGCCGGTGCGGTGATCGAGCTCGGCGTCACGGATCTCGCGGTATTTCGCCTCGCGGGCCGCCTCGAGCTCGGCGACCTTGGTGCTCGCGCCCGCGTCCTCGGTTCCGGCGCCGCCCGGCTCCAGGCGCCGGAAGGGCGCGGTCACGAGCACGATCACCGCCGCCGCGGCCACCATGACGAGTAAGAAGGTCATCGCGACGGATCTCGGTTCAGGCCAGCTCGCGCGTGAGCCGCGCGGCGTACGCGGCGGAGCGGACGCGGCGGCGCGCCAGGACGGGGATCGGCCACAGGGCGATCAGGCCGCCGAAGGCGACGATGATCCCGCCCAGCCACAGCCAGGTCACGAGCGGCGAGACGATGAGGAGGAACTGGACCGGCCACGGGTGGGTGATGAAGCGCTGCGTGAGCTCGTTGATGAGCTGATCGCGATACGCGAAGAGGGTGTTCAGGCGGCTCTGCTGCTGGGAGGGCGGGAGCTTGGCCACCGCGCTCATCAGGCTCGCGAAGAGCCGGTCACCCTTGGAGATGTCGCCCTGCAGGGGTGTCACGTTGCCGACGTTGACGACGGTCCAGATGTCGTGGGTGAACCCGGCATCGAGCCCGATCCGGCTCTCCACCGACCCCGAGTTGAAGAACCGTCCGACCACCCCGAGGGACGGGTCCTGGGAGGGATACAGCCCGTAGCTCGTACGCAGGGTGGTCACGTGGTGGCCGTTCTTGGACACGTCGAGGACGGCACCGAAGGAGATCTTCTCGGCCGCGGGGCTCGCCGTCGGCCTGACGTAGCGGACGTTGTAGCCGTCGATGTTCGCGCTCTGTCCCGGCCTCATCGTCGCGTAGCGCGAGTGCTGGAAGGACTGGGAGGCCGCCACCCCGATGAGGAGCACCGCCAGCCCGGCGTGGACGGTGTAGCCGCCGTAGCGGCGCCGGTTGCGGCGGACCAGGGACAGGAGGGCGACGGGGGCCGGCTCGTGGGTCATCGCGCGCCGCGCCCGCACCCCGCGCCAGAACTCCTGGGCCACCGAGGCGAGGGCGAAGGCGGCGAAGCAGAACATGAGGAGCGCGAAGGTGTGCGAGCCGACGCCGCTCACCACCGTGAGCAGGAGCGCCAGGGTGATGAGCGCCACTGCCACCGGGAAGGCGAAGCTCCGGCGGAGGTTGGCCACCGTGACGCGGCGCCAGGCGATGATCGGCCCGATTCCCGAGAGGAGGACGAGGATGAGGGCGAGGGGGACGACGAAGGGCCGGAAGGCGGGCGGCCCGATCGACTGCTGGGTGCCCGTGACCGCCTCGGAGATGAGCGGGAAGAAAGTGAGCCAGAAGATCACCGCGGTGAGCGCCACGAGCACGAGGTTCTGGAACAGGAACACTGCCTCGCGTGAGAGCAGCGAGTCGAGCCGGGACTCGGTGCGCAGCTCCGCGCGCCGGTGGACCACCAGGCTCACCGAGGACACCACCATCACGGCGATGAGGGTGACGAAGGCGATGTTCAGGGTCGGGTCCGAGACGAAGGCGTGGATCGACTGGAGGATTCCCGAGCGGACGAGGAAGGTGCCGACGATCGCCATCGTCCCCGTGGCGAGGATGAGCGAGACGTTCCACACCTTCAGCATCCCCCGCTTCTCCTGGATCATGATCGAGTGCAGGAAGGCGGTGGCGAGCAGCCACGGCATCAGCGCCGCGTTCTCCACCGGATCCCACGCCCAGTACCCGCCCCACCCGAGCTCGGTGTAGGACCAGCGCGCGCCGAGCAGGACCCCGACGCCCAGGCACAGCCAGGCGGCGAGGGCGAAGCGCCGGGTGACCTGGATCCAGTCGGCCTTGAGCCGCCCGGTGACGAGTGCGGCGACGGCGAAGGCGAAGGGGATGGTCAGCAACGTGTAGCCCGTGTAGACCATGGGGGGATGGATGACCATCGTCGTGTGGCGCAGGAGCGGATCGAGCCCGGCGCCCTCGGCGGGTGGGTTCGCGGCGGTCCCGAACGGGTTCGCGAAGAGCATGGTCAGCGCGAGGAAGAAGGAGCAGAACCCGAAGAGCACGGCCGCCGCGTAGGGCACGATCTCCCGCACCCGGTGGCGGGTGAGGAAGAGCGCGAGGCTCGACCAGATCGAGAGCAGCCACACCCAGAGAAGCAGCGACCCCTGCTGGGTGGACCACACCGCGGCCGCCTTGTAGAGCGTCGGGGTGGTCGTGCTCGAGGCGCTCGAGACGATCGTGTAGGAGAAGTCCGAGCGCAGAAAGGCGGCCTCGATGATCGCGAACGCGAACGTCGTCAGCCCGGCGATCGCGTACATCGAGCGCCGACCCGAGTCGACCCACGCGCGCTGTCCGGTGATCGCCCCGTAGAGCGAGGCCGCGAGCCCGTACAGGGCCACCACGAACCCGAGGATGAGCAGCGCCTTACCGACCGATGCCATGTCTCAGTGGGGGGAGGACGAGGACGGCATCACGCCGGCGTCGCGTATGCGTCCTGGAACTTGGAGGGGCACTTGGTCGTCAGTGACCCGGGCTGGCCGACGTACGCCGCGCCCTCGTCCTGGACGGTCACGAGGACCCCGCGGCCGACCGCGAAGGGATCGGGCACGAGGCCCGAGTAGTGGACGAGGACGGTCTCGTTGAGCTTGGGATCCCTGACCCTGAAGAGGAGCGTGCCGCTCGGCTGGTGCTGCGCGCTGACCACGGTCCCGCCCAGGATGTAGGTCTGTCCCGGCCGCGCCTGCTTGAGGAACTGGCTGGCGGTGACGACGTCCTGACCGGCGCTGAAGCTCGTGTACACGAGCGCCGAGGCGAGGAGGAGCGCGGCAGTGAGGGCGACCGTCAGGCGTATTCTGCGCTTGCGGCTCGGATCCATTCGGCAGGGATTCTTCCACATGCGCGGCCCTGGGAGACGCGGTGAGGGACGGGCGCGGGCCGTACTCGCGCGCGCGACTGAACGATCGGCCAAGGCCGAGGTGTCCGCCGGGGCCGCTAGCGTCCGGTGCCGATTAGTTTCCTGTTAGTGGACAGGTTTTTTTCATCCAAGCGCGAAACCATCGAGGGGCTGAGACGTTCCTTGTTATGACTGTGCAAGTACGACTAAACAGAGGGCAAATTCGCACTCCCCGCGCTCGGCGCGCCGGCGGAGACCATTCGCGTCAGGGCGCCGGGCCCGGCGCGGCACGCCAGCGTCATGGCGGGCCGTCGCAGGATCGCGCGCTCTACACCTGTGGCTGCGGCTATGTGTTCGAGGCACCGGTCTCCACTTCGGTGGGGTGCCCGCACTGCGGCGGCCAGCAGGCCTGGTAGCGGGGTTCGGTGAGGGGCGAGGTTTCGGCGCTGTGAGCGCCCCGCCTTGGCCTGCGCTCAGGCGGACGCCATCTCGTATTCCTCGCGGAAGCTCTGCGCGGTGCGCTCGGCGGTCTCGTTCGCCCACCGCGTCGTGGTCAGGAGCCCGAGCACGAGGACGAAAACTCCGAAGCCGGTGATGATCCACCAGCCGGGGTGGGTGGCCTGGACGAAGTTCTTCCCCAGCGCGGTGTCGGCGCCCCCGGCGGCGGCGGCGCCGACGATGGCCACCCCCAGGGTCGAGCCCACCTGCCGGCTCGTCGAGGCCACCGCCGAGGCGACCCCCGCCTGGGCGGCGGGCATTCCCGACACCGCGGTGTTGGTGATCGGCGGGTTCACGAGCCCGAACCCGAAGCCGAAGATGAAGTAGGTGAGGAGCAGGTAGCCGATCGAGGTGGTGGCGGTGAGGTGGGTGAGCATGAGGCTGGCGATGGTCAGCGCACACCCGGCGGCGACGAGCGACGGCCGCGCCCCCCGCCAGGCCACCAGGCGCCCGGAGAGCGGCCCGAAGACGATCGTCATCGCCGCCAGCGGCAAGGTGTAGAGGCCCGCGTGGAAGGGCGAGAGCCCGCGCACGTCCTGGAGATACAGGGTGTTGAGGAAGAGGAAGCCGCCCAGGGCGGCGAAGGCGCAGAGGGCGATCACGCTCGCCCCCGCGAAGGGCGCGCTGCGGAAGAAGCGCACATCGATCAGCGGCTCCTCGCGCCGCAGCTCGTAGGCCACGAACGCGATCAGGGTGACCGCGGCCAAAGCGAAGAGCCCGAGGATCTCGGCCGACGTCCACCCGTGGCTCGGCCCCTCGATGATCGCGTAGGTGAGGGAGGCGAGCAGGACGATCACCAGCGCCTGCCCGACCGGGTCGATCCGCCGCGGGCGCGGCGCCCGCGACTCGGGGACGAAGAGGGTGGTGAGGAAGATGGCGGCGAGGCCGACGGGGACGTTGACGAGGAAGATTGCCCGCCACCCCACGGAGTCGACGAGGGCACCGCCCACCACCGGGCCGAGGGCGAAGCTGAGCCCGACCACTCCCCCCCACATCCCGATCGCCTGCGCCCGCTCGCGCGGATCCTCGAACACGTTGCGGATGATCGACATAGCGACGGGATTGAGCATCGACCCGCCCACCGCCTGGACCATCCGGAAGATGATCAGCAGCGTCAGGTTGGGCGCGAGCGCGCACAGCAGGGAGCCGAGCGAGAACAGCGCCAGGCCGATCTGAAACACGCGCCGGCGCCCGATCCGGTCCGCGGTCGACCCCGAGAACATGAGCAGGCTCGCGAGCACGAGGGTGTAGGCGTCGATCGTCCACTGCAGTCCGCTGAGCGACGCGTGCAGCGAGCGGTGGATCGCCGGCAGCGCGACATTGACGATCGTCGTGTCCAGCCCGACGATGAGCAGGCTCATGCAGCAGATGCCGAGGATCAGCAGGCGCCGGGCACGCGAGGGCATACGACTTCGATGCTAGTGGTCACCATCTCGGACCTGGACGTCCCCACCGCCCGGCCCCCCGCTCCCCTACGCCCCCCAGCCCTCCTCGAGCACTGCCAACGCCTCGCTCGCATCCGCCCCGAACACTTCCGCCACGCCGGTCACCAGCCGGCGCTGGGGGTCGGGCGCCGCGCCGATGCCCATGACGCCGATGCGCCAGACGCGGCCGGCGAGCGGGCCGAGGCCGCCGGAGACCTCGATTCCGTGGTCGAGGAGGAGCCGGCGACGGGCGGCGGCCTCGTCGACGCCGTCGGGAACGGAGACCGCCAACAGGGACGCGAGCGCCTCGCCGGCCGGGGCAAGGCGCACGAGGCCGAGCGGCTCCAAGGCGGCGCGCAGGGCTTCGTGGGCGCGGCGGTGGCGCTCCCAGCGCTCGGGGAGGCCCTCTTCGAGGACGATCCCGAGCGACTCGTGGAGGGCGTAGATCATGTTGATCGGGGCCGTGTGGTGGTAGGCGCGGGGTGGGGCGCCGGGGGTGTCCTCGCGCCAGTAGGCGAGGATCGCCCGGAGGTCGAAATACCACGAGGGCGAGGGATCAGGCCGCGCGTCGAGCCGCGCCGAGGCGCGCTCGCCGAGGGTGAAGGGGGCGAGGCCGGGCGGGCAGTTGAGGCACTTCTGACTCCCGCTGAAGGCGACGTCGACGCCGGCGGCGTCGAGCTCGAGCGGGTGCCCGGCCAGCGAGGTCACGCAGTCGACGAGGAGGAGGGCGTCGACCGACCGGCACGCGTCGGCGAGGCCGTCGAGGGGCTGGCACACCCCGGTCGAGGTCTCACCGTGAACGACGAAGAGGGCAGCCGTTTGGTCGTCGACGGCCGCGATCAGGCGCTCGCTCTCGATCGCCCTCCCCCACTCGGCCTCGACGCGCACGACCTCGGCGCCGCGGCGGCCGAGGGCATCGGCCATGCGCTCGCCGAACAGCCCGTTGACGCCGCAGACGACGCGGTCGCCGGGGGCGACGAAGCTGTCGACCATGGTCTGCATCCCCGCGCTGCCGGTGCCCGAGACCGCGAAGGTGGCGCGGTTCTCGGTCATCATCACCCGGCGCAGGCGGCCCATCATCTCCTCCATGAGGGCGCCGAAGGCGGGGTCCAGGTGGCCGATGGTCGGGCGCGCGAGGGCGCTCAGGACCCGGTCGGGGACCGGGCTCGGACCCGACCCCAGGAGCAGGCGCTCGGGAAGGGCGAGCGAGTCGGTCATGCGCTGCTGCTCGTGGGTGGCCATGACCTCAAGCTACCCGATCCGCGCCCGTAAGCTCCACCCAGGCCAGTGCTCGAACCAGGGATCAAGCTCACCACCTACTTCGAGGAGCGCGATCGGGTAGGCGATCGCTTCCTCGCCGAGGCCCTGTTCGATATCTACGAGCGGCAGGCGATGCGCACCAGCGTCCTCCTGCGCGGCGCCGCCGGATTCGGCGAGCGCCACCGGATGCACACCGACCGCCTCCTCACCCTGTCCGAGGACCTCCCCGCCGTGTCGATCGCCGTCGACACGCAGACGCGGATCGAGCACGCGCTGCCCGAGGTGCTGGCCATCGCCACCAGCGGCCTGATCAGCCTCGAGCGAGCGCAACTCGCGACCGGGGACCACATCGACCTCGGCTCACCGACGGCGCCCGACGCCCCCGTCAAGCTCACCCTGTACGGCGGCCGCGCGGTCAGGATCAACGGCGACGTCGGCTACGTGGCCGCCGTGCGCGCGCTGCGCGACGCGGGCGTGGCCGGCGCCACGGTGCTCCTGGCCGTCGACGGCACGCTCCACGGCGAGCGCCGGCGCGCGCGCTTCCTCGCCCGCAATGCCGGCGTGCCGGTGATGCTCGCGGCCGTCGGGCCGGCGGGGGCCTTGGCCGAGGCGCTCCCCACCGTGACACGCCTGCTCGACGAGCCCGTCGCCACGATCGAGCGGGTACGCATCTGCAAGTCGGATGGGGTGCACCTGAGCGACCCGCACGAGGTCCCCGACAGAGACCCGGTGGGGCTTCCGATCCACCAGAAGGTGATGGTCCACGTCGAGGAGCAGGACCATTGGAATAACCGGCCCCTCTACACCGAGCTCGTCCGCCGGCTCCACGTCAACGGGGCCGCCGGCGTCACCGTCCTGCGTGGCGTCCTCGGCTTCTACGGCCGGCGTGGCCCGGTTTGCGACCGAGTGCTGGCGATCCGGCGCAACGTGCCCGTGCACGCGGTGATCGTCGACACCCCGGAAAACATCCGGCGGCTGTGGCCGATGATCGACTCGATGACCCACGAGCACGGGGTGGTGACGAGCGAACTCGTCCCGGCGACGCACGCGGTCGCCGGGGCCGAGCGGCCGGGGACGATGGCACTGGCGACCCCGCCGCATCCGTAGCTGTAAGGATTGCCGCCATGGAGGACGACACCGAGCGGCGCATCGCCTCCAACGAGGCTCGGTTCCGCGAGGTCAACGAGGCGATCGCACGTGGGCAATGGCCGGGCGAGGGCGAGGCCGCGGTCGGGTTTCGCTGCGAGTGCGCGACGCTCGGCTGCAATCGCGTGATCGAGCTCGCGCCCGAAGAGTACGAGCGCATCCGCGGCCATGCCCGGCGCTTTCTCGTCCTCCCCGGCCACCAGCGCTTGGAGGTCGAGAAGGTGGTGGAGACCCGGCCGACCTACCTGGTTATCGAGAAGTCCGACGAGGCGGGCGAGCACGCCGAGGAAACAGACCCGCGGACGTGACCCTCGGGGGACGGCGGGCCCCCGAGCCGGAAGCGCATGCGCAGTTCGGTGCCGCCGCTCGAACGCTTGACGATCGTCAGCTCGTCGCACGCCTGGGCGATCAGGGTCAGGCCCAGCCCGAGTCCTCGCTTGCCGGAGCCCTGATGCAGCCCGTCCCCGTCGTCGGCGACGAGGAGCCAGAACTCGCTGCCCGCCACGGCCGCGGTGACATGGATCTCGCCGCTGCGGCCGGCGTAGGCGTGGATGATCACGTTGGTGAGGGCCTCCGATACCGCCAGGCGGATGGCGTCCCTTTGGTCGGGCGTCGCGCCCGCGCCGACCGCGAGCGCGGTCACGGCCCGGCGGACGCGGGCCAGCGAGGCGGGAACGGCAGGGTAGGAATCGCTGAGGCTCTCGAGGAGATCGCTGATGAGCGTCCAATACCCCTTCGCTCGCGCGCTAATCCAAAGTAGGTCACGTCGAGATGCGCTCGCGGCCGGACGAGGCAGGCCGCGCGGGGCCGCGCGAGGCTGCCGCAAGGGCAATCACACCCCGCCGTTACCCGCGTGTACTGTGACGCCATGTTCAAGAAGGTCCTCGTCGCCAACCGGGGTGAGATCGCCGTCCGCGCCTTCCGCGCCGCCTATGAGCTGGGGATCGCCAGCGCAGCGCTCTACACCCCCGATGACCGCGGCTCGGTGCACCGGGTCAAGGCCGACGAGGCCTACGAGGTGGGCGAGCCCGGCCACCCCGTCCGCGCCTATCTCGACGTCGACCTGGTGGTAGGCCTGGCGCAGCGCATCGGCGCCGATGCCGTCTACCCCGGCTACGGCTTCATGTCCGAGAACCCCGAGCTCGCGCGAGCGTGCGCGCGCGCCGGGATCACCTTCGTTGGGCCACCCGCGCAGGTGCTGGCGGCGGCCGGCAACAAGGTCCGCGCCCGCGACGCCGCCCGCCGCGCGGGGGTGCCCGTCCTCCGGGCCTCGGAGATCCTCGCCGACCCCGCCGACGCGGCCGCGGCGGCCGAGGGGATGACCTTTCCCCTCTTCGTCAAGGCGGCGGAGGGCGGCGGCGGGCGGGGGATGCGCGTGGTGGCGAGCGCGCGCGAGCTCGAGGAGGCCGCGCGCTCGGCCATGCGCGAAGCCGAGGGAGCGTTCGGCGATCCATCCGTCTACCTGGAGGAGGCGCTCGTGCGTCCCCGCCACATCGAGGTCCAGATCCTCGCCGACGCCGACGGCAACGTGATCCACCTGTTCGAGCGCGACTGCTCGGTCCAGCGCCGCCATCAGAAGGTGATCGAGCTCGCGCCCGCGCCCAACCTCGATCCCGACCTGCGCGACCGGCTGTGTGCCGACGCCGTGCGCTTCGCGCGCGAGGTGGGCTATGTCAACGCGGGGACGGTGGAGTTCCTGGTGAGCGCGCGCGCCGTCGACTCCGAACGCGATGAGCACGTGTTCATCGAGATGAACCCGCGCATTCAGGTCGAGCACACGGTGACCGAGGAGACGACCGACGTCGACCTCGTCCGTTCGCAGCTCCTGATCGCCGGAGGCGCCACCCTGGCCGACCTCGGCCTGCGCCAGGAGTCGCTGCGCCAGCGCGGCTTCGCCCTCCAGTGCCGGATCACCACCGAGGACCCGTCCGCGGACTTCCGCCCCGACACGGGGCGCATCTCCGCCTACCGCGCGCCCGGCGGCGCGGGCATCCGCCTCGACGAAGGCACCGCCTACGTGGGCGCGGAGATCTCGCCCTACTTCGACTCCCTGCTCCTCAAGGTCACCGCCCGGGGCAAGGATCTGCGCTCGGCGATCGCGCGGGCGCGCCGGGCGGTCGACGAGGTGCGCGTGCGCGGGGTGACCACCAACCAGGCGTTCGTGCGCGCCGTCCTCGACGACCCCGAGTTCCGCGCCGGGCGCACCTACACGACCTTCGTCGACGAGCATCCGGGACTGACGGCGGTGAGCTCGCGCGGCGACCGTGCCTCGAGGCTCCTGCGCTGCCTCGCCGAGGTCACGGTCAACAGTCCCAACGGCCCCGCCCCGCAGGTCGCCGATCCGGCTTCGAAGCTCCCCGCCCTCCCCGACGGCGACCCGCCCCCCGGTTCGCGCCAGCGCCTGGAGGAGCTCGGGCCGGGCGGCTTCGCCCGCTGGCTGCGCGCGGAGAAGGCGCTCCAGGTCACCGACACCACGCTGCGCGACGCCCACCAGTCGCTGCTCGCGACGCGCATGCGCACCTTCGACATGGCCACGGTCGCGCCGTACATGGCGCATCTCCTGCCCCAGATGTTCTCGCTCGAGGTGTGGGGCGGCGCGACCTACGACGTCGCCCTGCGCTTCCTCTCCGAGGACCCGTGGGAGCGCCTGGCCCTGCTTCGCGAGCGCCTGCCCAACCTGTGCCTGCAGATGCTCCTGCGCGGACGCAACCTGCTCGGCTATGAGCCCTACTCCGAGGCCGCGGTGCGTGCCTTCGTGGCCGAGGCGACGGCCACGGGGATTGACATCTTCCGGATCTTCGACGCGCTCAACAACGTCGAGCCCATGCGCGCGGCGATCGCCGCGACGATCGAGGCCGGAGCCGTGGCCGAGGCCGCGGTGTGTTACACGGGCGATCTCTCTGACCCGGCCGAGCGCGTGTACACGCTCGACTATTACCTGAGCGTGGCCGAAGGGCTGGTGCAGGCGGGCGCGCACGTGCTCGCGATCAAGGACATGGCGGGCCTGTTGCGCGCGCCCGCGGCGCGGACGCTGGTCACGCGGCTGCGCCAGGAGTTCGATCTCCCCGTGCACCTGCACACCCACGACACCGCGGGGGGCCAGCTCGCCACCTACCTGGCGGCGATCGAGGCCGGAGTGGACGCGGTCGACGGCGCCGCCGACCCGATGGCGGGAAGGACGAGCCAGCCCACCCTGTCGGGCATCGTCAGCGCCACCGACTTCACCGAGCGCAAGACGGGGCTGTCGCTGGAGGCGCTGCTCGACCTCGAGCCCTACTGGGAGGCGGTGCGCACGAGCTACGCGCCGTTCGAGACGCGCATGCGCGCTCCCACCGGGCGCGTCTACCGCCATCAGATTCCCGGCGGCCAGCTCACCAACCTGCGCCAGCAGTCGCTCGCCCTCGGCCTCGGCGAGCGTTTCGAGGAGATCGAGGTCGCCTATGTGCGCGCCAACGAGGTGCTCGGCAACATCGTCAAGGTGACGCCCACGAGCAAGGTGGTCGGCGACCTCGCGCTGTTCGTCGTCTCCGGCGGGATCGAGTGGGAGGAGCTGCGCGAGCATCCCGAGCGCTTCGACCTCCCCGACTCGGTCCTCGCCTTCCTGCGCGGCGAGCTCGGGGAGCCCGCCGGCGGCCTCCCTCAGCCCTTTGCCGAGCGCGCGCTGCGGGGCGCGGGCAAGGGCGACGCCGAGGAGAGCTCGAACGGCGAGGCCGTCGACTTCCCCGAGCCGGGGCTGGAACGGCAGGCGGCGCTCTCCGAGCTCATGTTCCCCGGGCCCTTCCGCGACCAGCGGGAGGCCCGCACCGATTACGGAGACGTGTCGGTGATCCCCACCCTCCCCTTCTTCTACGGCCTCAAGGAGGACGAGGAGCACGCCATCGACCTCGAGCCCGGTGTGCGCTTGATGGTCGGCCTGGAGGCGATCGGCGAGCCGGACGCGCGCGGGATGCGCACGGTGCTCACCCGGCTCAACGGCCAGCTGCGGCCGATCGATGTACGCGACGAGTCGATCCAGGTCACCTCGGTCACCGTCGAGCGCGCCGACCCCAAGGATCCCGACCATGTCGCCGCCCCCCTCGCGGGGATCATCACGGTCCGGGTCAAGGAGGACGACGAGGTCGACGAAGGCGATGCCATCGCCGTGCTGGAGGCGATGAAGATGGAGTCGACGATCACCGCCCATCGCTCAGGGCGCGTCGCGCGCGTGGCCGCGACGAGCGGCACCCGCCTCGAGCAGGGCGACCTCATCCTCGTGCTCGTGAGCGCCGAGGCCTGAGCTACAGGCCGTTGGCGACGATCAACGAGCAGTTGAGTCCATGCACCAGGGAGCCGAGGGCGGGCTGACCCGCACTCGTGAGCAGCGCCCCCACGCCGTGCACCGGCCCGGATACGAGGCCCTGCTCGCGGGCGCCGGAGGGGTCCTGGACGCAGTTGGGGCGGAAGGCCTGGACGTAACCCGTGGCTCCCTGCGTGCCGGCGGCGGTGAACACCGTCCCCCCGGAGATGGCGACGCCGGCCCAGGACGGGTCGGCCAGGGGCACGCGCGCGAGCAGTGAGCCGTCGGCGCTCGAGCGGGCGGTGAGGTCGGCTTGGTTGTCGGTCGAATAGACGACGCCGTTGGCCACGGAGACGGGCGCGAGGTGGACACTGCCACCGTCGGTGGTCGTCCACCGGGCGGCGCCGCCGGCGGTGAGCGACCACGTCTCGGTGTGCTCGGTGACGGGACCGTAGAGGGCGCTGCCATCCCATGCCGTCGAGCCGAGAATCCCACCGATGATCCCGCCGGGCCCGACATTGGCCTTCCACACGAGCGCGAGCGTGCGGCGATCCAGGGCCCAGTAGTCGCCCTGCTTGTCGCCCGCGCCCACGAGCGCCTGCCCGCTGGCCGAGGTGAAGAGGTTGGGCGAGGCGCCGATGTCGGCGTCGAGCCCCGTCCCGCCCTGGTAGACGTCGCCGGCGGTGGCCTGGAAGCTCGCCACGATCGCCCCCGTGCTCAGGTCGAGGGCGAGGATGGCGTCGGTGGCGCCCGCGACCGGGGGGTGGTAGGCGTTGCCGGTGCCGACGTAGAGCAGGCCGGTGGCCGGCTCGATCGCCGGCGTGCTCCACACGGCACCGCCGTCGTCCCCCACGGGCACCGTGTAGGTCTTCCACTTCATCGCTCCGGTGGCGGCGTCGAGGGCGACGACGCTGCCGCGGTCGTGCACGGCGGGGAGGTGCTCCTCGGCGTAGCTCGCCGAGGTCCCGATGTAGACGACGCCGTCGGAGACGACGGGGCTCCCGTACACGTCTGACCCCGGCTGGTCGTCGATCGTGGTCTGCCACCGCGGTGACCCGGTCGCCAGGTCGAGGGCGACGACCTCGGGCTGGCCGGAGCCGGTGGCCTCGACGATGTTGACGGGGACGTAGACGACGCCGCCCGAGATCGCCGCGCTGCCGTTCACCTGCTGGCCGACGGCGCGGGACCACAGGAGCCGCCCGGTGGTGGCATCGAGCGCGTCGACCATTCCTCCCGTGGAGCCGACCACCACCGTGTTCCCTGACACCGCCGGCGTGCCCGTGAAGTGTCCGTCGGTCGACTGGAACGACCAGTAGGGGGTCAGCGTCTGCGCCTGAACGGGCGACGGCCCGTCGCTGCCGGCGTCACGCGAGTTGGCGAGGTCGTGCCCGTACATCGGCCAGTCGGCCCAGGCGGGAGCGGCGACCGCGGCCAGGAGCGCACATGCCGCGATCGCTGCGGCAACACCCTTCATCCCGCGCTCCAACCTGGGCACCATCGACTCCCCGAACCGGTCGTGTGTGGGCGCAGATGCTACGGGGTAGCGGCGGGGCTGCGGGTAAGGGTGCGGTAACGTTGCCCGCGGTTTCGACCTCGCTGCGCCGACGAGAGAGGAGCGCGGAGCGGATGACCGCCGTGTCCAGCATGCCAACCACGCCCGAGGCGGCGCGCATGCGCCTGGTCGAGATTCTCACTCGCCGTCGCGCGGAGCTCGTCGACGCGGGCGTGATGGCGATCCGCAGCGAGATCTTGGGCTACGCCGAGCTCGACGACCCCGAGCTCTTCGCGGATCTCCGCGCCCACGTAGACGAGCACCACGTCACCCTCGTGCAGTGCATCGCCGAGCTCCACTCGTTGGGCGGCGAGGACCTTCGCTTCGTCCGCCCGCACGCCACCAAGCGGGTGGGACGCGTGCCGCTGGCCTCCTTCATGCAGGCGTTCCGCGTCTACCAGCTCGTGTTCTGGGGCGCGGTGGTCGAGGAGGCCACCGATGACGAGACGCGCGCCGCCGCGCTCTCGGTCGCCGGGGTGATCATGCGCTACATGAACGTCGCAGCCACGCACGCAGCGGAGGTCTATGTCGAGACCGAGCGACTCGATCACGCTCGCGGCGAGCAGGTGCGGCGAGACCTGCTCGAGGATCTCCTCGACGGACACATCCCGAGGCCGGGACCGAAGCTCGACGCGGCGCGCGCCGCCGGACTCGAGTTCGACGGCAACTGCCTGGTCGTCCTCGCGCGCGCCCTGAGCGGGGGCGACGAGCCGGTGATGCGCGCGATGGCGTCATCGCTGGCCAAGGCGGGCGGAGGGGGCGTACGGCCCTTCGTCGTCGTCCGCCAGGAGGACGTCGTGCTCGTGATGTCGGTCACCGGGATCGACTACGCCCACCTCGCCGCCTCGATGACGGCATTCTGCGAAGCGTTCTCCAAGCACGGCGTGCGCCTGGCGGTGGCGGTGAGCACCGAGCAGACGACGCTCGGCGAGGTTGCCGTCGCCTACCGCGAGGTGTGCGAGGCGATGGAGTGGCTGGGGCCCGACGGCGGAGTGCTGGTGCTCCCCCTCATGCGGGCCTTCGACTCGCTCACCGCCTTCGGCCGCGACACCGCGAGCCGGCTGATCGCCCCCAAGGTCCGCGCCTTCGTCGAGGAGGACCTCGCAGCCGGGGGACAGCTCGCGGCCACCCTGTTCGCCTACGTGGCCGCCGATCTCAGCGCCACCGCCGCCGCCGATCGGCTCTTCGTGCACGTCAACACCGCCCGCTACCGGCTCAAGAAGATCGAGGAGCGCACGGGCTGCGACCTGCGCCGTCTCGCCGACGTGCTCGACCTGCTCGTGGCGCTCAGCGTGGCCGGTTACACGCTCCCCTCGCCCGCCGAGCTGCCGCTGGCGGCGAGGCTCACGAGAAGCTTCTGAGGAACGCCAGCTGGGCCTTGTGGCCGTGGGTCAGCGCCTTCTCGGCGATCCCGATCTCCTCGACGGTGTCACGGCGGACCTTGAGCACCGCGGTGGAGGGGCCGTTGGGGGCCATGTACCAGCGGTTCAGGCCGATGAAGAACGGACCCGTGAGCTTGAGGTGCTTGTGCGCCGCGGCGAGCTTGGTGCCCGCCCGGACGCCGTGCACGTCGTAGAAGGAGTTCGAGGTCGAGGCCCAGATCACCCGCCCCTCGATCTTCTTGCGCTCGTGGGCCGAGACCGACCGCAGGAGCGCCGGCGAGGCATAGCCCACCCGGACCCCGGCCGTGCTCAGGCAGAAGAAGTCCTCGTAGCGTTTGTGGCGACCCGAGCTGTGGGTGTAGGCGTGGCGTGCCTGTGCGCGCGTCATCCCGAGCTTGACATGCCCGAGGGATAGGCCGCTCAGCTTGCCCGTTGCCGCCGGGCAGCCCGGCTTGCCCTGCGCGGCCATGATCGCCTCGCGGATGCGGAAGTAGGTGCCGCACCGGCATACGTTGCGGATCGAGTCGAGGTCGGCCTCGGTGATCGCTCGTCCCTCGGCATGGACCTGATCGACGAGGGCCACGGCGGTCATGATCTGGCCGGGCTGGCAGTACCCGCACTGGGCGACGTCGTAGTCGAGCCAGGCCTGCTGCATCGGGTGCAGAGGCTTGCCCACGGACGCCGCCAGGCCCTCGATGGTGACGATGTGGTCGGTGGCCTTGATGTCGGAGATCGACACCGAGCACGGGTGGAAGGCCTTGCCGTTGATGTGGCTCGTGCACGCCTTGCACACATCGAGGCCGCAGCCGTACTTGGGGCCGGTGACCCCGAGGAGGTCGCGCAGCACCCAGAGGACGCGGACCTTGCCGTCGCACTGGACGCTGACCTGCTTGCCGTTGAGGATGAAGGTGTGAGTGGTGGTGGACATAATGGCGGCCCCTCAGACGATGCCGTGGGTCGGCGGGTTGGGCACCGGCGGTACCGTCGGGTACGGGGTGAAGGCGAGCGGAGCGTTGTGGTTGATGGGGAAGCTGGTCGGCAGCGTTCCCGTCGCCCGCGCGTAGGCACAGGCGACGGCGGCCATCGACGATGCGACTCCGAGTTCGCCGGCGCCTCCGGGCACGCCCGTAGTGGCGGGCATGACGATCACCTCGAAGTCGAGCGGCGTGTTCCACTGGCGCGTGTAGAACGCCTGGTCCCAGCTTCCCTCGGCGAAGTGCCCGTTGGTGAGGTGGAGGCTGTAGCTGAGGACCTGGGCGATGCCGTCGCTCGCGCCACCAATCATCTGGGCTTCGAGGCCCATCGGATTGATGGGAAGACCGACGTCGACGGCGCACACGACCTTGGTCACGCGCGGGCCCGTGTAGCCCTCCACCACCTTGCGGTTGACGGTGGCGGGCGTGCAGTCGATCTCGACCAGGAAGGCGGCCGCGCTCTTGTACTCGCTGTGGACGGCGATGCCCTGCGCCGTCCCCGCAGCCATCGACCGCCCCCAGTTGCCCACCTGCGCGACCTTGTCGAGGACCGCGGCCAGGCGGGTGTCGCGGATGAACGAGCGGCGGAACTGGTAGGGGTCCTGCCCCATGGCCTTGGCCGTCTGGTCGACCATGAGCTCGGTGGCGGTGACGACGTCGGGGCTGTAGATGTTGCGGACGCTGCTCGTGTTGAACGTGTCGTACTGGTAGATCTCGTTGAGCAGCTGCGTGACGAGGCCGAAGTTGTAGGGGACGTTCTGGGTCAAGGTGAAGATCGACTCGGCGAAGCCCAGATTCCCCAGCGGCGCCGAGGCGAGCATCGAGGTGACGACCTCGCCGAGCCCGTGGGTGAAGTCGGTGGCGACGCTCGTGTGCCGCTGGTCGAAGGCGAGGACGTTCGAGCCCGCGTAGGTGACGCGCACCCGCGAGGTGGCCATCGGGTGCACGCGGCCCTGGCGGAAGTTGTCGGTGCGGTGCCACATCAGCTTCACCGGCTTGCCGAGCCGCTGGGAGACGGCGGCCGCTTCATAGGCGGCGTCGGAGAACAGGTGGCGGCCGAACGATCCCCCGCCCTGGGTCACGTGCACGGTCACCGCGCTCGGAGGGAGCCCGAGGTTGGTGGCGACCTGCTGCTGAAAGCTGATCGGCACCTTCAGGCTCGACCAGATCTCGGCGCTGGTGCCGGTCACGTTGGCGATCGCGCAGTTGGTCTCGAGCGGGTCGCCGGGCCGGAAGTGGAAGGTGAAGACCTGCTCGAGCGTGGGACCGAGCGCGGGCGTGAGCGGGAGCTCAGAGCCCGCGAGGTCGTTGAGCACGTCGCCGTCGGACTTACCGTCCACCGAGCCGGGGCCCCACGTCACCTGGAGGGCGTCGATGGCGTCGATGCACTGCCCGAAGGTCTGGCCGCGCACCGCCACGCCCCCGGGGACGAAGCTCGTGTGGGGGATGATCGCCACGTCGGTGATGCCCGGCATCGCCTTGACGGCGGCCATGTTCGCCACCGACAGCGCCGTGCCGTTGATCGTGGGCGGCCGGCACAGCATTGTCGGAAGGGCGCCGGGGACGTGCATGTCCATGGTGAAGGGCTTCGCCCCGGTGACGATCTCGTGCGCGTCGATTCTCGGCTGCGCGGTGCCGACGAGCGAGAGCGATCGGAGCTGAGGGCGCACGACCCGCGACTTCGAGACCGCGCCCCTGCGGGTGAGCTCGCCGAACGTGGCCGAGCTTCCGTCCGGTGCGGTGATCACGCCGTCATGGACGGTCAGGCTCGACGCCGGGTGCCCGAGGGCCTCGGCCGCCGTGTGCGTCAATTGTCCGCGGGCGGTGGCGGCCGCGACGCGCACGGGCATAAAGATCGAATGCATCGAGTTCGAGCCCCCGGTCAGCTGGTTCCAGATCAGCTCCGGGCGCGCATCGGCCAGGGTGATGTGGACCTTGTCGACCGAGATCCCGATCTCGTCGGCGATGGTCATGGCGACGGCGGTGGTGATCCCCTGCCCGACCTCGGCGCGCGGGAGTGCGAAGGACACGGTGCCGTCGCTGTTGACGCCGACGCTGATCGAGCCCGAGGTCGCGAGCGCGGCGTCGTTGAGTAGGTCACTGAGGTCGTAGGCGTCGATCGCCTGCACCGTGGGGATCGAGGCCCGAGCGGGCTCCGCCGCGAGCAGCTGCGCGCCCGCGAGTACCGTCGGACCCGCGATTAGGTATCCGAGGAACCGGCGCCGCGACAGCCCGCCCGCGCCCTCGCCCTCGCCCTCGCTGGGGATCTCCGACTCACCCCGTGGGGTCCCTGTCACCTGCGACATGCCTCTCTCCTCCCAATCGCCTCCGGCGGCCAATCCCACGCAGCGCGAAGGCGCAGTTCGCGATCCCAACGGCGCCGACCGCGGACACGCGGTCAGATCCGCAATTCACCGTGGGCTCACTCAGCAGCGCCGGGGCGCCCGGCCACCTGTCGAGGATGAGCCGGAACCGTAGCCGAACCCCGGCGCCCCGTCATTGGATGCGCCCGACAACAACGCGCGCGCGACGTTGTCGCCCGGCGACACAAACGGCCGCTAGCGCAGGATCCCGGTGTGCCCCAACGAGTAGCGCCCGGGCTGCGGCCAGACGCACAGCCCGTGGGGGCCGGCGCCGACGCTGATGCGGGCCCGGAGCCGGCCGGTCCGCGTGTCGATGGCGTACACCTCGGAGTTGTAGCGCCCGCTCAGCCACAGGGTGCTCCCGTCGGCCGACACGCCGCCCATGTCGGGGCTCGCGGGGAGGGGCAGCTGCCAGGTGGCGATCACGTGCCGGGTCTTGAAGCTCACGACCGAGATCGACCCGGCGGCCCGGTTGGAGACGTACAGACTGCGGCCGTCGCGGCTCGGGTACAGGCCGTGCGCCCCGGCGCCCGTGTGGAGGAAGCCGACGACGCGGAAGCTGGCGGGGTCGACCTCCCATACGCCGGCGTTCAGCATGTCGGCCACGTAGAGCAATCGCCCGTCGGGCGCGAGCTTGACGTCCTGGGGACTCGAGCTGCCGTGGCCGAGCTCGAGGGTGCGGATGACCCGCTGGGTCTGGAGGTCGAGCTCGATCATGTTGCCGCCGAACTCGCAGCTCGCATACGCATAACGCCCGTCGGCCGAGAAGTCCATGTGGTCGACGCCGTGGCACATGGGCACGGACAGCGAATGGACCATCTGCATCGTCGCCGCGTTGCGGAAATCGAGCCGCTCCAGGCGCTCGGCGACGACGATGGCGAAGCGTCCGTCAGGAGTGAAGTAGAGGTTGTAGGGGTCCTCGACGGGGATCGGCTTCCCGGGGGCCCCGGTGCGGGGGTCGATGGGCGTGAGGCTGTTGCCCAGGTCGTTGTCGACGTACAGCGTCTTGAGGTCGTAGGAGGGGGTGACGTGCTGCGGAAGCGCTCCGGTGGTGAAGTGCTCGACGATGTTCATGGTGCGCTGGCTGATCACGTCCACGGTGCCGCTCTCGCTGTTGGGCACGTAGACGTACGCCGGGTCCGAGCGCACCACGGGACTGAGATTGTTGGCGCTGTCCGCGGCGTAGACGTTGACCGCTCCCGGCGCGGGAGCGGAAGCAGGCCCCCCGTTTGGCGCCTGCCGCGCGGTGGTGATGTAGGTCACGGCCGGCGGTGCCGCCGACCCGCATCCTGAGAGCAGCAGCGAGAAGGCGACCGCCGCCGTCGCCAGGCAGGCGGTACCGGCACGGACACGCGCGAGCACGGCGGGAGGCTGCCCGACCCGCGTCTGAAAAAAATAAACGAATGATGAGAATCCTCATAGCTGAGCCCGTTGGTTACCCTCGCGCCCAGTGTCGGTCAAGGCTCGACGACGCGGGCTCGTGCTCGCGCTCACGCTGGCCCTCGCGGCCGCCGGGTGCGGCGGCGGCGCGACGACGACCACCCATCGCGCCGCGCGCGCACGGCACGCCAAGGTGGTGGCCGCGGCGGCTCCGGCTCAGCCCGTGAACCTGTCCTACCGCCCGCTCTACTCTCTCCCTGCCCCCCTCCAGGATCCCGCCTCGGCCGACCTCGGCGGCGGGCGCTTCGTGCTCCTGGGTGGGCTCGACGCGGCCGACAGCTCGAGCGCCGGGGTGATCGTCGCCGACCTTCACGGCCCCGTGCACAGCACCGCCCTCCCCGGCGCCCAGCACGACGCCCAGGCGGCGGCACTCGCGGGCGGCGTCTACGTGTTCGGCGGCGGGAACTTCTCCCAGTACGACCACATCCTCAGGTTCGACCCGGCCTCGGGTGCCGTCACCTCGGCGGGCGCGCTGCCCTCGGCCGCCTCGGACGTGGCGGTGACCGCCAACGCCGGTACGGCATACGTGGTCGGGGGCTTCGACGGGAGCGTGGCGCTCGACACCATCGTCGCCTGGCAGCCAGGGGTGACGGCTCGGGTGGTCGGGCACCTGCCCGTGGCCCTGCGCTACGCCGCGGTGTGCGCCGCGAACGGCGCCGTGCTCATCATCGGCGGCTCGACCCCGGCCGCCGCCAGTGACGCCATCTACCGCTTCGATCCGGCCACCGGCAGCGTCCGGCAGATCGGAAGCCTTCCCCGCCCCATCACCCATGCGGGCGCCGCGACACTGGGCGGGACCGTCTATCTGGTGGGCGGCCGCGGCGACCTTCTCGACTCCCAGACCGCGAAGGTGTGGGCGATCGACCCCACCACCGGGGCGGTCCGGGCCGCCGGTCATCTCCCGCAGCCGCTGTCCGACGCCGGGGTGCTGGCCACCGGCGACGCCATCGTCGTCGCCGGGGGGCGCTCGACGGGCGCGACTCAGGCGGCCGTCGGGGAGCTGGTCCCCGCGGGCGCGGGGTGAGCAGCGCTCTCAGCGCGCGCGCCCCTGGCGCTCGACGGCGGTCACGTAATCGGTGACCGCGCTCAGCTCGCGGGCGTCGAGGGGACGGCGGACGGGCATCTCGCGCGCGAACTCGAGCATGACCGCGCGGCTGAACCGGTAGCGGAGCAGGTCGCCGCCCTGCCGGCCCGGCGACTCGGTCCCGGTGAGCGAATGGCACGCGCCGCATGCCTGGGCGAAGAGCTCGGCCCCCGTCCGCGGGCGCGCACCGCCCGCTCCTCCACATCCCGTCAGGGCGGCGCAGGTCGCGAGCAGGGCGGCGGCCATCGGGCGGGGGCGGTGATCCACGAGCAGGCGACGGATTATCGGTCTCGATGACAATCCTCCGGTGTCGCGTGTGGTCTTCCTGCCCGGCGCCTCAGGAGCCGCGGAGTTCTGGCGGCCGGTCGCCGACCGGCTCCCGCCCGCCTGGACGAAGGTGCTGCTGGGCTGGGCCGGAGCGGGCGATGAGCCACACGATCTGGCCGTGCGAGGCTTCGACGACCTGGTCGCGGCCGCGGCGGCGGCGCTCGACCCTGCCGGTCACCTGGTGGCGCAGTCGATCGGCGGCGTGGTCGCCATGGGCGTCGCTCTCCGGCACCCCGAAAGGGTCCGCCGCCTCGTCCTCGTCGCCACCTCCGGGGGCCTGGACGTGGCGGGGCTGGGGGGAGCGGAGTGGCGCACCGACTACCGCACCCGGTACCCCCGCGCCGCTCCCTGGGTCACCGCTCCCGCTGCCGATCACTCCGAGGACCTCGGCGCCGTCACCGCCCCGACCCTGCTCCTGTGGGGCGATGCCGACCCGATCAGTCCCGTCGCGGTCGGCGAGCGGCTGGCTGACCTGCTCCCCGAGAGCACGCTCGAGATCATCGCCGGGGGCGACCACCAGTTCGCCCACGACCACTCCGAGGCGGTTGCGCGCCTGATCGCGGCCCACCTCACGTGAGACGATGGGACTCGTGACCCGAGCCCTCCTCTCGGTCGCGGCGGTGGCCGTCACCGCCGCGCTGCTCGGCTGTGGCGCGTCGCATCCACCACCGCGCGCCTCGGGCACCACGCGCGTCGCCCTCCCGGGGCTCGGCGCGCTGAGCTACCGGTGCGCGGGGAGGCGCCGCATCGAGGCAACGTTCAGCACGCAAGGGGCGAGCGCCAGCGAATCGGCAACCGTGGAGGGCGACGGCGCTCGCCATCTCCGCGCCGCGACCCTGAACGAGCCCGGCGCGGGTGGGCTCACCGCGCCGACCGGCACCTACCGGACGCTGACCTGGCGGGTGATCCAGAGCACCGAGCCCCGCACCGTGGAAGCCACCATCCGGCTGACCTTCACGTGGCAGGCCGACGGGTACTGCGGCCATGCCCGCACGAACTCGGACGTCAAGGTGATCGGCCATCAGGGGGGGTGGAAGGCCCCGGACCCGTGGCCGTAGGCTACGGCTCGGTGCGCTTGCCCTCGCCCGAGAGCTCCATCGTCGCGTAGGACTCGCGCGCCGCGGGGAAGCCGGCCTCGGCGGTGATCGGCTCCTCCTTGGTGGTAAGGACGGCGATGGTTTCGAACTCCTGGCCTGATCGCGGCGCCACCCACATCTCGGGAAGGAACGCGGTCAGCGTCACGACGTGCATGTCGGCGATGTCCTCGAGGGTCACGGTCACCTCGGTGCCGAGCGCGGTGTCCTGGACGGTGATGTCGTCACCTGAGAAGACCTGCTCGCCCTTAGGCCCGGAATAGGCAAGCTCGGCCGGCCCGCCTGTCCGGTAGGTGATCTGCGTGCCCTCGCCGCTCAGCTCGTAGGTGTTGGGCGAGACCAGTGACTTGAGCTCCATGATTTCTCCTCGGTCGGCTGCTCGGTGTCATCCGCATAGGCCGCGCCCGAGGGGTTTGCAAGCGGCCTAGAGGAGCGCCTCGTAGTAAGCGCGGGGAAGCTCGGCGAGCATGTCGGAGAACTCCTTGTCGGGGAGCGCCTCACGCAGGGTCGTCAATACCGCGCGTGCGTGGTCGAGGGCCGCTTCCATGGTGACGTCCTCGCGTTCGGCGATCCGCCCGACGAACTCGTCGAGTGACATGCGCAGCGCCTGGCGCGAGGCCGCGAGGCCCCGCTCGAGCGGGGCGTGGAGCTCCTCGGGCAGGACCTCGAGCATGTCCTCCACCTCGCCCGCGGCGAGGCGCTCGGCGAGCGTCTCGAGCACCGCCTCGGTCGCGCGCACCGCCACCTCGGGATCGCTGGTACCGATCCGGTCCTCGACGCGGCGCATGAATTCCTTGATTCCGAGCACCTCAGGACGGCTCGGTTCCCGCGGCGGGTGGAGCGCCTCACCCAGCAGCTTCCGGTAGCTCGCGGGCAGCTGGTGGGCGAGCTCCTGGATCTCCCGGTGCCGCACGAGGCGGGCAAGGGCCACGAACACCGCCTCGGTCTGCGCCCGGGCCGGGCGCTCGTCCTCGCCCGCGCGCTCGGCCACCCGGCGGACGAACTCCTCGGGACCGAAGCGCTTGGGCTGCGCCTCGGCGGATTCGAGCAGCCAACCGCTCAGGTGGGGCGGCAGCTCGGAGGCGAGCTCCAGGACCTCTTCGCGGTCGAGGCGCCGGGACAGGGTCTCCAGCACCGCGCGGGCGACCCCCTCGGCTCGGTCCCAGGTTATCCCGGCCCTGGTCTCGATGGTGGCGATGAAGCGCTCGAAACGCCATGCGTCGTCGTAACCGTTGAACTGCCCTCGCGCCATCGATGCCTCCTCTCTCGCGTAATGAGCCGGTGATGGGTTGACTAGGCCGCCGGATCGGACTAGCCACCCATGTCCACGGCGTAGACGTTCACCGGCTCGATGGTCACGGTGATCCGGCGGTCACCGGGACGGTCATGGGCGCTGAGGTCGGCGTTGTACTTGGCTCCGACCTTGCGCGCGAAGCTGGAGTCCTCGTCGGGCTCGATCCGCGCTATCCCCCGCACCTCGAGGTAGCGGTACGGGTTCTGGAGATCGAGGATGAGCAGACTGCAGCGTGGGCGCTCCTGGAGGTTGCGTGTCTTGATCCGAGCAGTGTTGAGTGACAGCTTCAGCCGGCCGTCGTCGTCGAGGAGGAACCACACCTCGGTGAGCTGAGGGAAGTCGTCGCGACCGATGGTGGCGAGCGACGCCACGTGGGTGTCGAGGAGATCACGATGGGATTCGGGGAATGTCGTCATCCCCCCATTTTGTTAGGTCGCCCGTCGGTGCGCGCACGGATAGTCGGCGAGCCCGAGGCTCTGGCG
>DASZMD010000105.1:0-1554 GCA_035551955.1 Solirubrobacteraceae bacterium
ACGAGCATCCGCTCCTCGAGGTCACGTAGCTCGATCTTCGACGGATCCGCCACGGGCGGGAAGGCATCCCTGAGCCCCGGCCACAGCCGCGTGCGCTTGCCGTCCTCGTACTCGTAGAAGCCGGCTCCGGCGAGCCTGCCGCCGCGCCCGAACTCGTCGAGCATGCGATCGATCACGGTCTCCGCCGGGTGCGGTGTGAAAGTCCCGCCCTCGGCCTCGATGGCGTTGCGCGCCGCGGTGGCGATCTTGCGCATGAGGTTGAGGTTGAGCTCGTCCGAGAGCTGGAGAACCGGGGCCGGGTAGCCCGCCTGCGAGGAGGCCTGCTCGATGCTAGGGGCGGGGATGCCCTCCAGGAGCATGGCGATGCCCTCGTTGATGAACGTCCCGATCACCCGGCTGGTGAAGAAGCCGCGGCTGTCGTTGACGACGATCGGCGTCTTCTTGATCTGCTTGGCGAAGTCGAGGGCGCGATAGAGGGTGGCGTCGTTCGTCTTCTCGCCGCGGATGATCTCGAGCAGCGGCATCTTGTCCACCGGGCTGAAGAAGTGCAGCCCGATGAAGTCGTCGGGGCGCGATACCCCCTCGGCCAGGTCGGTGATGGGCAGGGTGCTCGTGTTCGAGCCCAGGAGCGCGTTGGGCGCCAGGTGCGGCTCGATCTCGGCGAACACCTCGGCCTTGACCGTCGGGTCCTCGAACACCGCCTCGATCACCAGGTCGGCGCCGTGTGCGTCCGCGGCGGTTGCGGTGGGGGTGATACGGGCGAGGAGGTCGTCGGCCTGGGCTTGCGTGGAGCGGCCGCGCCCGACGGCCTTGTCGACGAGGCGCTTGGAATAGCCCTTGCCGCGCTCGGCGGCTTCGAGCGAGACGTCCTTGAGCACGACCTCGATCCCCGCCTTGGCCGACACGTAGGCGATCGCCGCGCCCATCATCCCGGCGCCGAGGACGACGACCTTGCGGGCGGTGAACGTCTCGACATCCTCCGAGCGCCCGCGGCTGCCGTTGACGCGGTTCAGATCGAAGAAGAAGGCCTGGATCATGTTCTTCGCCACCTGACTCGTGACCAGGTCGACGAAGTAGCGGCCCTCGATCTCGCTCGCGGTGTCGAAGTCGACCTGGGCCCCTTCGACGGCCGCGGCCATAATGTGGTGCGGGGCCGGATAGTTGGCTCCCTTGATCTGCTTGCGCAGGTTGGCCGGGAAGGCCGGGAGGTTCTGGGCCAGCGCGGGGGTGCTGGGGGTGCCCCCGGGGATCTTGTGGCCGTCCTTGTCCCACGGCTGGGCGGCGTCGGGGTTGGCGGCGATCCACGCCTTGGCGGCGGGGATCAGGTCCTCGCGCGTGGCCACGAGCTCGTCGGCGATCCCCATCTCCTTGGCCTGCTGGGGACGCACCCGCTGGCCCTGGAGGAGGAGCTGAAGCAGGGCGTTGGCGATCCCGAGCATGCGTACGCTCCGGGTCACGCCGCCCGCGCCGGGGAGCAGGCCGAGCTGGACCTCGGGGAAGCCGAGCTGGACCTTCGGGTCATCGACAAGGATCCTGTGGTGAGTGGCGAGGGCG
>DASZMD010000106.1:0-4035 GCA_035551955.1 Solirubrobacteraceae bacterium
CCGGCAGTTCGCCGCCAGGCGAACTGCCAATGGAGTCGGCGCCAGCCGACTCCACGGTTCCCTACGACTTCGTCGGCATCGTCATGGCCAAGAGCGCGGAAGGCGACGCCGTCGCCGACATCCTCCGCCGCCGCGACGAGGTCGAGGTCATCGACCAGCCCGCGTTCTGGGAGATCCGCGCCAAGGACCGGCTCGTCATCCCCTACGACGAGGTGTCCGATCAGCTCGGCTACGAGATCGACGCGTACTCGATCCAGCACGAGATGTCGACGCACTACGGGCGCATGGTCGCCGCCGACGACGCGCTCATGCTCTTCTCCAATCCCACCGAGGCGATGCAGTACCTCATGTCATGAGCGCTCAGGCGCCGACCATCCGCGGGGCGGGCCGGATGGGGCGACTCGCGGTCAGGGGCGCGGGCCGCACCGCGACCCAGCGCGTGGTGCGCCGCGGCGGCGGCCAGCTCGCCCGCCTCGACCGGATACGCCCCGGCCACGCCATGCTCGTGGTGGGGATCTACGTCCTCATCCCCTTCCTTTTCGATCCGGAGGCGGCCGGAGACCTCGACGACCACTTCGAGCTGCGCATCCGCGACCCCCGCGGTGGCGACCCCGACGTGGCCGCCGTCGTCGTCTCGGAGGGCAAGTGCCAGGTCGTCCTCGGCCCCTACGCGCCCGCGCGCGTCGTCGTCACCGCCGGAGCGGACGACATCGTGCGCATGGCGAGCGGGGAGATCGGCTGGCCGCAGCTCGTCTCGGCCGGGCGCCTCGTGCTCTGGGGCGACCCCTACCTCGCGCTCCGCTTCCCGCGCCTGTTCGGCCTCCCGGCGGGCCCGGGCAAGCGTCCCGCCCTCCTCAATCTTGTGCCCTCGCGCCGCTAGCGAGACAATCGCCCGATCCACGTCCGCCGTCTCCTCATCTCCCCCATCAAGGGCCTGCGCGTCACCCCCTGCGACGAGCTCGTGCTCGAGCACGGCGGGGTGCGGGAGAACCGCCGCTTCTATCTCGTCGACGAGCACGGGACGATGGTCAACGGCAAGCAGATCGGCGAGCTCAGTGAGCTGCGCTCGGACTACCGCGAGGCAGACCGAATGCTCACCGTCACCCTCCCCAGCGGGGAGCGGATCTCGGGGCCGGTGCGCGTCGGTGGCGAGATCGACGCCCGCTTCTTCCGCATGACGCTGCGCGCCCCCGTGGTCCTCGGTCCATGGTCGGAGGCGATCTCGACCCACGTGGGCCGGTCGCTGCGCCTCGTCGAGGCCGACCCGGCGCGCAGGGGCGTCGATCGCGGCAACCGCGGCGCGGTCTCGCTCGTCTCGCGCGGCTCGCTCGACCGGCTCGCCGCCGTCGCCGGCAACGGCCACGAGATCGACCCGCGGCGCTTCCGGATGCTCGTCGAGATCGACGGCGTCGACCCGCACGCCGAGGACGCCTGGGTCGGGCGCCGCGTCCGCCTCGGCGACGCCCTCGTCGGCTTCAACGGCCACGTCGGGCGCTGCCTGGTGACGAGCCGCGACCCCGAGAGCGGGACGATCGACCTTCCCACCCTCGATCTGCTGCGCGAGTACCGCGGCGAGGAGCCCACCACCGAGCCGCTCCCCTTCGGGATCTACGGCGAGGTGATCGAGCCCGGCACCGTCCGCATCGGCGACCCCGTGGGTACCGGGCCGACGTAAGGGGCGGGATTCACCCGGCCCCGGAGGATTCGCCTCTGGCGAATCCTTCAATGGAATCGGCGCCAGCCGATTCCACCTACTCGAGCCCGACCGCGAAGGCGGTGTTGGGCTCGTAGCCGGCGAAGCGCACGCTGCGGTTGGCCGGCTGGCGATCGTCGACGATCACGCAGTACGTCCGGCCGCCTCCGGAGCTCGGGACGCACGTGCGGTACAGGGTCCCAGCCTGGATGGTGAAGGTGGTGGCGCGCTGGAGATGGCCGCGAAAGGCCGGCGGCGCGCGGTAGCCGATCCAGGCGATGGCGCGTGCCTCGGCATCGCGCATCGCGGCGCTGTCGCTGACCACCGCTGAGTGATTCACCAGCCCCGCGGCGAGCAGCGCCGCCGCGACCGCGATCAGGAGCCAGGTGCCCGCGTAGTCGCGAGCCACGAACCGGGGCAGGTCACGGCGCACCCGGCGCACGAGCGCCCCCACCGGGTGGGCGATCACCACCACGGCGATGAAGTTCGAGAACCCGGCGAAGAGCAGCGCCGGCATCAGTCCCTCGGAGTCGCCCGCGTAGGGCCGCGCGTGCACGACGTAAGCGTCCACCACGGTTAGGACCACGAAGGACGGCCACATCCACGCGCCGCGGCGCCGCCAGCGCATCCGAGTGAGCCAGGCGCTGTCCATCAGGGCAAGGGTAAACGGACGCGGAGGGTGGAGGCGTGCAGCGCCGCCACGGTATCCCACCCGGATGGGATAATCGAAATGCAACATATGTGTGCCCGAGCGGCGGGTGGCCACGGAGACCCCGGCAGGCGACCCGAAGAAACGGCCCGGACGGAGATCCCGTTCCGCGCCATGAACGAAGGGAAGCGCGCGACATGGCGACCGAAACGGCGGAGCCGGCGGTGGGCCCGGCTCCCTACCTGGACCTGGAGGACCGGATCTGGCTGCTCCGCGCGATGCTGCTGATGCGCGGCATCGAGGAGCGAGCGATGAGCCTGTACCGGCAGGGGAAGGTCCCCGGCTCCTTCTATGACGGCTTCGGTCAGGAGGCGGTGTCGGCGGGCGCGGCCTTCGCGATGGCACCCGAGGACCGGCTCTGCATCCTCCACCGCGACCTCGCCGCCCACCTCATCCGCGGTGTCACCCCGGTCCGCATCCTTGCCCAGTACATGGGGCGCGACGCCGGCATCACCCGGGGCCGCGACGGCAACGTCCACTTCGGAGACTGGCGCCTGGGCTGCGTGGGCATGGTCTCGATGCTCCCCGACATGATGCTCGTCGCCACCGGGATGGCGATGGCCTTCAAGCTCCGCGGCGAGCGGCGCTGCGCGCTGACCTGGTTCGGCGACGGCTCCACCTCGCGCGGGGACTTCCACGAGGCCATGAACTGGGCTGGCGTCCAGCGCCTGCCCGTCATCTTCGTGCTCGAGAACAACCAGTACGCGTACTCGACTCCGCTCGACAAGCAGTTCGCCGTCGACCCCGTCGAGCGCGCCGCCGCCTACGGCTTCGCCGGCGTGACCGTCGACGGCAACGATGCCGAAGCCATGTTCGAGGCCACCCGCGCCGCCCGCGCGCGCGCCGTCGCCGGCGAGGGCCCCACCCTGATCGAGGCGGTGACCATGCGCATGCACGGCCACGCCGCCCACGACGACATGAAGTACGTACCCCAGGAGCAGGTCGAGCTGTGGCGCAAGCGCGACCCCATCGACCGCCAGGAGAATCGCCTGCGCGAGCTCGGAGTCGACGTCGAGGCGATCCGCGCCGAGGTCCAGGCCGAGATCGAGGCCGCCACCGAGCAGGCGCTCGCCTCGCCGATGCCCGACCCCGACGACGTGACGGCGGACGTGTTCGCGGTCGGCGAGGCCGAGGCGCTGCGCGACGGCGTCGCGCGCTGGAGCGGATTCGCCGCCGCTCGCCCGGACGTGTCCTGATGGCGACCATGACCTACCTCCAGGCGATCTCCTCGGCCCTGCGCGACGAGCTCCGTGCCGATCAGCGCGTGTTCATGATGGGCGAGGACATCGGGGTGTTCGGCGGCGCCTTCAAGGTCACCGACGGCTTCTTCGAGGAGTTCGGGCCCGACCGGGTGATGGACACCCCGCTGGCCGAGTCGGCGATCGTCGGCACCGCCATCGGCGCGGCCGTCGTCGGCATGCGCCCCGTGTGCGAGATGCAGTTCTCCGACTTCATCTCCTGCGGCTTCGACCAGCTCGTCAACGTCGCCGCCAAGATGCACTACCGCCAGGGCCTGGCGGTCCCCATCACCGTCCGCCTGCCCTCGGGCGGGGGCTTCTCGGGCGGGCCCTTCCACTCCCAGAACCCCGAGGCCTGGTTCATGCACTCGCCCGGGATCAAGGTCGTCGCGCCC
>DASZMD010000107.1:0-3476 GCA_035551955.1 Solirubrobacteraceae bacterium
CCGAGCTTCGAGTACAGCTCGGGCTCGTTGCCGAGCTCGAGCGCGGTAACGTGGCGCCGCCCGATTCCGGCGACCAGGGCGTCGGCCTCGGCGGTCTCGAGCTTGCGGCTGTTGGCCTCGAGGTTGATGCCGAGGATGTAGCGAGCTCTGGTCGCCCGCGCCAGTGCGTGCGCGACCTTGAGCCAGGTCGGAGTGAGGTCATAGGTGATCCCGGGCGGCCGGTGCAGCCTGGGGACCGGCCACCACGTCCAGTCGGTGCTGTCTCCCCCGATCCGCAGCACCGGCGCCTGGCCCGGGGCGAGATTGCGGAGCAGGCTGACGAACACCGGGTTGATCGCCTTCGGGTCTGAGCCCAGGTACGCGAGCAGGGCCCGGTATTCGAGCGAGAGCCCGACGAATCCGGGCGGGACAGGTCGCCCGCGAACCACCGGCTGCACGGTTACCACCGCCTGCGCGGGTGCGGAGGCCGCGGGTGCCGTGGACTCCTTCGTGGTCGCCGAGGCGTTGGAGACCAGCGGCAGTGCCGCTATCACCAACGCGCTCAACAGCGCATGCCTCCGGGTGCTCATCCTAAGCAAATCCCCTCAGTCTCGAGCCAACATTGAACCCCACCCAACGGGGCAAGTCAACTGTGCGGCCGAGCGAGGGTTAAGACCCGTCCAGCAGCTTCAGCAGCCCGTCCTCGTCGAGCACCGGAACCTCCAGCCGCTCGGCCTGTGCGAGCTTGGAGCCGGGGCTCTCGCCGGCCACCACATACGAGGTCTTGCGCGAGACCGATCCCGTGACGCGGCCGCCAGCGGCGAGGATGCGCTCGGTGGCCTCCTCGCGGGTCAGGGTCGGGAGGGTGCCGGTGAGGACGAGGGTGCGCCCGGCGAGCGGACCCTCGCCGGGCGGCGGGCCCTCCTGCTCGAAGCGCAGGCCCTGCTCGCGCAGATCCGCGATGAGCGCGCGGATCTCCGGGTCGGCGAGCTGGGCGTGAATGACCCGCGACATCTTCGGCCCGACGCCGGGCGTCTGCTCGATCTCCTCCGCAGTCGCGGCGAGGAGCGCGTCGATGGTGCGGAACTGCTGGGCGATGTTGCGCCCGGTGACGTAGCCGATCTCCTCGATCCCGAGGGCGAAGAGGACGCGCCCGAAGGGCTCGTGCTTGGAGGCCTCGATGGCGGCCACGAGCTTGCCGGCCGACACGGGCCCGAAGCCCTCGAGCTCAGCGATCCGCTCGGCCTCGAGCCGGTAGAAGTCGGCGGCGGTGCTCACCCACCCGAGATCCATGAAGTGGCTCACCTGCTTCTCGCCGAGCCCGTCGATGTCCATCGCCCCCACGAAGTGCTTGAGCAGCTGCCAGCGACGACCGGGGCAGGCCCGGTTCGGGCACTTGGTGAACACCTCACCCTCGGTCTTGACCGTCGGGGTGTCGCATACCGGGCAGCGCTCGGGCGGCCGGGGCGGCGGCGGCCGGTCCTCGCGCTCGGCCACGTGAGGAGCGGGCGAGAGCACCTGGGGGATCACGTCGCCGGCCCGGAGCACGATCACCTCCTCGCCGGGACGGATGTCCTTGCGCGCGAGGTCCTCCTCGTTGTGGAGGGTGGCGAGCTTGACCGTCACCCCGCCCACCTGCACCGGCTCGAGCATCGCGTAGGGGTGGAGGTCCCCGAACTTGCCCGGGTTCCAGCCGATCTCCCTGAGCGTGGTCACCGCGGTGGTGGGCGGGAACTTCCACGCGATCGCCCACCGGGGCTCGCGCCCGACGACGCCGAGCCGGCGCTGGAGCTCGAGCTGGTTGACCTTGACGACGACGCCGTCGATCTCGAAGTCCAGCGACCCGCGCCGCTCCTCCCAATGACGGCACTGAGCGACGAGGTCGTCCTCTGACCGGATCACCTTGACGTCGGGGTGGATCGGGAAGCGGTGCTCGCGCAGCCAGTCGAGCGAGTCGGAATGGGTCTCGAAGGAGATGCCCTCGGTCGCCCCTACCGCGTAGCACCACAGCGACAGGGGGCGCTCGGCCGTGAGTTTGGGGTCGAGCTGGCGGATCGTCCCGGCGGCGGAGTTGCGCGGATTCATGAAGGTCGACAGTCCCGCCGCGGCGCGCCGCTCGTTGAGCGCCGCGAAGTCGGGGAGCGACATGTAGACCTCGCCGCGGACCTCGATCAGCGGCGGGACGTCGTCTCCCTCGATGCGCAGGGGTACGGTGGGGATGGTGCGCAGGTTGTGGGTCACGTCCTCGCCCACCTCGCCGTTGCCGCGGGTGGCGCCGCGCTCGAGCACGCCGTCGCGGTAGATGAGCGATATCGCCAGCCCGTCGATCTTGGGCTCGGCCACGTACTCGAAGCCCGGGTCGGAGATCCCCTCGCGCGCCAGGTGGTTGCGCATCCGCTGGATCCACGCCCGCAGCTCGTCGCCCGAGCGGGCGTTGGCAAGCGAGAGCATGGGCAGCGGGTGGGTGACCTTGACGAGGTTGCCCACCGGCTCGCCTCCAACCCGCTGGGTTGGGGAGTCGGGCGTGACGAGCTCGGGGTGCTCAGCCTCGAGGGAGCGGAGCTCGTCGATCAGGGCGTCGTAGGCGTCGTCCCCGATCTCGGGATCGTCGAGGACGTAGTAGCGGTGACCGTGGTAGTCGAGCAGGCGCCGCAGCTCGGCGATGCGGGGAGCGGCCTCCTGGGGACGACCTTCCCCGGTCGTGGCCACGTTCTGCCTCGGGTCGCCCCCGGTCACGAACCCAGGTCCCGGGCGGCAGGAGCGATCAGCCGCGCGAGATCGCGGCGGCGCAGCTGGTCCATGCCCGTGTGATCGGTGAGGTCGAAGTGGATCGGCGTCACCGCGATCTTGCCCTTGGCGACGGCGACGAGATCGGTTCCCGTCTCCTCGCGCTCGTAGCTGGCGTCGCCGTAGATGCGGTACAGGCGCCGCCCGCCCGAGCCCTCCTCCTCGAGCGAGAGCTCGTCGCGGTAGACGCGCTTGCCCAGGCGGGCGATCTCGACACCGTCGGGCTCCGCGCCGGGAACGTTGACGTTGAGTAGGGTGCCGGGGGCGAGCGGTGTCGTTTCGAGCTCGGCGACGAGGCGGGCGGCGAACGAGGCGGCGACGTCGAAGGAGAACTTCTCGACCTCGCGGAAGTCGAGCTCGAGGGCGCGCGACTGCTGCGAGACGGCGATCCCCGGAAGGCCGAGGACGATGGCCTCGAGCGCGGCCGCCACCGTCCCCGAGTAGGTGATGTCGTCGCCCAGGTTCGAGCCGTGGTTGATGCCCGCGACCACCACCTCGGGCTCGTGGCCGCTGATCAGCCCGAGCCGCGACAGGCGCACGCAGTCCACGGGGGTGCCGTCGGTGGCATACCCGACCGTGCCGTCGCCGAAGTCGACCTCCTGCACCCACAGCGGCCTGCGGGTGGTGATCGAGCGTGCCATCGCCGAACGGTTCCCGTCGGGCGCGATCACCGCCAGCTCGATGCCCGGGACGTCGAGCAGCGCCCGCCG
>DASZMD010000108.1:0-16395 GCA_035551955.1 Solirubrobacteraceae bacterium
GGCGCCATCGCCGCCGCGATCGCCTCGTCCACCAGGCCGGGGATCTCGACCGTCCCGTCCGAGGTGGAGGCGAGCTTGACGAGCGGGCGCACGAAGGGCACGTGGTCGATCTCCTGGAGCGAGCCCTGTCCCCAGCGGAACTGCGGCGCGCGCCCGCCGAGGACGAGCACCGGCGAGTGGTTCTGGCTCGAGGAGGCGATCGCGCTGATCCCGTTCGTCACCCCCGGCCCGGCGGTGACGGCGGCGACGCCGATCGTGCGCGTGACCTTCGCCCACCCCTCGGCCGCGAACACTGCGGTCTGCTCGTGGCGGACGTCGACGATGTCGATCCCCTCCGCCCGGCAGCCGTCGTAGATCGGAAAGATGTGGCCGCCCGAGAGGGTGAAGAGCTTGGATACGCCGTGCGCACGTAGCCGCTGGGCGATCAGGCGCCCGCCGTGGATCTGGGTTTCCGTGTCCGTCGCCATCGAAGTCGCCTGACGCTAGCGCACGCGGAAGTACTCGTGGCGCACGAGCTCGAGCGCGAGCGCGGGCCAGAACACCCCCGAGGGCGGCGCCCCGGACCGGCACGCGCCTCCGGACACCCCCGGGTTGGCGATCCACGCGAAGGCGTCGACGTTGCGGTAGCCGGTGTGGGCGGTGGGCAGGGGCCCGAGCCCGCGCCCCGGCGGGTCGCAGAGGACCTCGTTGCCCTGCTTGGCGGGGTGGCGGGGGCGGAGGGGGCCCTGGCCGTTCTCGGCGGTATTGATGACGAAGTGCCGCCCGCCGGTGAGGCGCGAGATCTCCTCCCCGTAGCGGATCTCCCGAGAGGTCCAGTCGAAGTGGGTCGAGTTCAGGAAGAAGCCCTGGATCCGCGCGACGCCCGCGCGGCGGAGCAGGCTCGCCGTCTCCCGCGCCGGGAGCGCGTCGGCGGCGCCCGCGTCGAGGTAGGTCACCAGATGGGGATTGTTGGAGAGGACGTCGATCGCGTCGCGGAGCTCGCGCATCCGCACCGCCACCCCCTGCGGCGACAGGCACCCCACGGTTATCAGCGAGTCCATCTCGAGAAAGAGGACGGCGGGATGCGTGCCGATCCCCTGCGAGAGACCGGTGATCCACGTGTGGTACACGGCCTGTTCGGCGGGCGGGTCTGACCAGTGGCCGCAGTGGCCGTAGACGAGGCGGTAGGTCGAGATCATCGGCACCGTGCCGGACTCCTGCGAGCCGGCGCGATCGAGGTAGGTCTCGACGTTCCATCCCGGATAGCCGCCGTTCCACGCGCCGAAGCGCTGGACGTTGGGCTCGGCGGCGATCACCGCCACCTTGGCGGCGGCGCGGGGGTTGGCGGCGCTCCAGGCCAGCGCCTGCCTGGCGGGGAGGCTCTGGAAGTAGTCGGCGAAGAAGCGCGCGCCGCCGAGTGGGTCCCCGGCCGGCGGCCTCGAGGGCAGGGCGAGCGGGTTCGCCGGGTCGCGGATGTACAGCGGCGAGTTCGGATCCCTGATGTCGACCCGCTCCTCGGCCGGCGCGACCACGCTGAGCGGGGCGCCGTCGTAGAGCTGCACCTCGAGCGAAGCCGGGAGGTAGGGGACGCCGGCCGCGGCCAAGGGGATGCCGATGAAGGCGACGGACTGACCGGGGAGGAAGAGGACCACGCCGGTGAGCGGACGAAGCGCGGGATAGCCCGATCCCGTCGGATCCCAGGCGCGGTAGGACACCTGGGCGAACCAGCCCGTCCCCGTGTCACGCTCGACGGGCAGCTGCAGGTAGGTCATCCCGCGCTCGAGCTCGGGGAGCAGGCCCGCCAGCGTGCCTGGTTCGAGGTGGAAGCCCGCCGCCGCCGCCGGGCCGATCTCGTTTGACGCCGCGGAGGCGCTGGCGCCCTGGAAGCTGACGGTCACGACCACGCGTATCGTCGCCCCGAGATCCGCCGCCGAGACCACGTAGGGGGAGCCCGGCGGCAGGCCGACGTCCTGGCAGGAAGGGGAGCACCGCTGCCACCGGACCTGGTAGGTCTCGCCGAGCGCATAGTCCGTGCTCCACACGCCCATGCCGACGGCGAGCACGTCTCCCATGCGGACCGTCCCGGCCACGCCCCGCGCGGGATCGACGAGCTCCGGTGGGGAGACGTTGACGAGCGCGGGCGGCGAGAACACCTCTGCGCCGGCGAGCGCCCCGGAGCCGCCCTCGCCCCCGGCGACCATCACCCGGCCGTCGGGTAGCGATGCCGCGACGGCCCCGTAACGAGCGCTGTTCATCGACGCCAACGGCCCCCAGGCCGACGACGACGTCAACCCTGCCGGGTCGTAGATCTCGGCGCTCGTCGAGCCCGAAGGCGCCGACTCCGAGGCCGAGCCGCCGGCCACGAGCACGTCGCCCCCGCCGAGCGTGGCGGCCGACGCCATGTACGGGAACGGCGCCGCCGAGTAGCCGTACCCGTTCCAGCCGCCGGTATCGGACGGGCTGTGCAGCCCCCACCAGGGCGTGAGGCTCGCCCCGCCGAGGTCATAGCCACCGGATACGAGGACCTCCCCGCCCGCCAGCGGCACCGCCACAGCGCCGGCCAGCGACGGGGTCGGGGACGATGCCGACCAGGAGTCCGTTGCCGGGTCATAGCGCTCGGACCACGGCGCGTTCGCGCCGCCCACTACCCATACCGTCCCGTCGGGGAGCGCCGAGGCGGTGGCGCCCGCGCGCGCATAGGCCATCGGGGCCGCCGCCGACCACGTGTTGGTCGTCCCGTGGTAGATCTCGGCGCTCGCGCTCGCCGGCCCCCCGACGTCGCCGCCGGCCACGAGCATGCGGTCGCCGGAGAGCGGCGCGGCCGCCGCGAAGGCCCGGGCGCTGCTCATCGGCGCGACCGGCGACCACGCGTTCGTCGCCGGGTCGTAGACCTCGGCGCTCGCCGTCGCCTGCCCCGGAGCATCGATGCCGCCGGCCACGAGCACCCGTCCGTCGCCGAGCGCCGCCCCGGCGGCGGCGAAGCGCGGGGTCGCCATCGCGGGCAGCGGGCTCCAGGAGCCGAGCGGATCGGCCCGCGCCGAGGGGGCCAGAGCGAGCCCCAGCACGACGATCCAGAGTGCTGTCCGCAGACGCATGGCAGAAACCCCCTACAGCTACGTGTCGGACGCGCGCCTGGACGGGTTGATCGGATATCCGTCGAGGCCGCGGAGCGGGCGCTAAAGCTCGACGGGGGTGGCCCTGGCCTCAGCCTCGGGCACCGGCGCGACCACCGGCTCCACCGACCTCGCCAGCCGCATCGAGTTCACCACCCCGCCCCCGAGGATGATGATGGCCAAGGCGTAGAACCAGGCGAGGACGATGAGGACGAAGACGATCGTCGTCCCGAACTGGGCGATCGTCGAGATCTGATCCAGGTAGAGGGGGAAGACGAAGGCGACGAGGGCGATCATCGGGGTGGCGGCCGCCGCTCCCGGCCAGATCGCGCGCCAGGGAACGGGGCGGTTGGGCACCGCCTTGTAGATCACGCACAGGCTGGCGAACAGGAGCACGAGCGCGAACCCGAGCGAGATCCGGTACACAACGCTTCCCACCCGGGCCAGGTCGAAGGGAAGACCCCGGGCCCCAGCCTGGAGCAGGCTGACCACCGTGGGGGCGGCGACCATCGAGAGCATGAAGACGAGGAGGACCAGGAGCATGGCGAGGCCGAAGCGCTTCTGGGCCCACCACGACCGCGCCGGGACGCCGTAGATCCGGGCGAAGGCGGTATCCATGGCGCCCCAGAACGACGCTCCGAACCACACCGAGGCGACGAGCGCGAGCACCCCGGTTTTCGTCGTCGAAACCCGGATCTGCGTGAGCAGGGTCGACAGGGTGGACTTCGTCGCCCCCGGGAAGATCTCGCTCAGGTCGCGCAGGATGCTGTGCTCGATCTGGCCGCTCTTCAGCACCTGGCCCGCGACGAAGAGCCCGAGCAGGGCGACCGGGATCACCGTGAGGAGCATCGCGTAGGCGAGCATCGACGAGAGGCCGGTGACGTTGGCCTCGAACACGACCGAGAAGAAGTGCCCCACGGCTCGCCGAACGCGGTGCGGCGCCCTGGTCATTCTCTGTGTTTTCTCCCTGTCGGTGAAGGGACCTGCCCGACCGCAAATCCCTCGCTCAGTTTCACGTCCTCCCGACGCCTACGCAAGTGGCGAGGAGGAAATCGCGGCCGCAGCGGGCTAGTTGGCCTAGGCCGGGGTCGTCGCCGCCATCGGCAGGCGCGCCCAGGCGGATGCTTCGCTCAGGCTCGCCTCCCCGGCGAACCACCGCGAGCCGACCCGGAAGGCGGGGAGCTGGGTGACGCCGAGGGCCATGAGCCCGCGCGCGTTGGCCTCGAGCGGCTCGTCGTGCGCGGGGTCGGCGATGGCGCGCAGGCAGGCGTCGATCCCGATCCCGGCGGCGGCGGCCGCCTCGGCCAGGATCACGGGGTCCTCGAGATCGAATCCGCCGCAGAAGGCGAGGCGGGAGGCGGCGAGCGCGAAGGCCGCGCCCACCCCCAGCTCGACGGCGTGGACGGCGACGCGGAGAGCGGGCGTGGCGGAGGGGGGGAAGTGGTCGGGCCACACGAGCGGGACCCGGAGCTCGGCCGCGCGGCGCTCGGCGAGGGTGCGCAGCAGGCGCGCCACCCGGGGATCGGACCACGGCTCGTCGCTCTCGAGCGCGGAAGCGGCGACCGGCACCCATTTGACGGCTGAGAAATGGCGCTCGACGCGCTCGGCCGCGAGATAGGAGAAGGGGCAGCAGGGATCGAAGTAGAAGGCCACGGGCGTATCCGCGGCGAGTTCGGGGACCGAGTCCCTGCGCCGCCGCTCCCGGTGCTCCGCAAGCATTCTGACTTCGCCCATACTCGTATTTCGGCGCGGAGCGGGCCGCCCATTAGCCCCCGCGTCGGACAAATGTCACACAGACTTCAAAAAAAGTCCAGCCAAGGTCCAACTTCGGAGCGAAGGGGTACGTTAACCTGGAAGGAGGAGGTTTGTAGGACCGTCCACCGGAGGGAAGGCTCGTGCCGCAAGTACCACCACCTAAACGCCACCCGTACAACCAATGGTCGCCGGACGCTCGCGCGCTCGATCTCGTCGGCGACAAATGGACGCTTCTCATCGTCCGCGACCTGGCGGCCGGCCCCCGTCGCTTCGTCGAGCTCCAGCGCGTCCTGCCGGGCATCTCCACCGAACAGCTGCGCTCGCGGCTGAACCGGATGGTGGCCGACGGCATGCTCACCCGGCAACGGTTCCGCGAGGTCCCGCCCCGGGTCGACTATGAGCTGACCGAGCGCGCGCGGGAGCTTCTGCCCGTCCTCGGCGAGCTCGCCCGCTGGGGCTACGAGTGGACGTGGAGCTCGCCTCGCGAGAACGAGCTCATCGACATCGGCGCCATCATCCGCCTGGCGCCCGGACTCGTGCATCCGAACCCCAAGCTCGCCGGCACCGTCGAGCTCCTGGTGACCGAGACCAGCAAGGACGGCGGAGCCGTGCCCTACCTGCTTTCCGTGGCTCGCGCAACGGTGACGCTGACCGAGCGCGCCGACGCGGACGCCGCGGCCCACGTGACGGGGACCGAGGAGGCGTGGATCCGGGCCTTCGCCCCCGGCGGGAGCCGCGACGGGCTCGAGATCGCCGGCGACCGAGCGCTGGCGGAGAGCATCCTTGACGGACTGGCCCAGAGCCACAGCACCGAGCACACCGCGGCGGCGGCGGCCTGACCACCGAAGACGCGGAGTAGGATCCAATCACAGCGATCCGGCTGAGCGGTCACCGATCGTCACCGGAATTGCGACTGTGGACGCGGAGCGTGCTGTGCGGTCACAAGCTGGCCGACGGCACACGGTTCGCAAGGAAACTGGGCTGGCTCGCGTGGAGCCAAGGAGCCTGAACCATGGACGGACCGCACGCAGCGCGTTCTCAGAGCGTCAGACTGAAGGCCATCGAGCCCACCGTCGACACTGTGGCGAGCGCCGGATTCGGACTCATCGTCCGTGATCTTGCGCGCGCCCTTGGGGCAGAGATCGCGTTGCTGGCCGTGCCCGGCCCCGCTTATGAGGACGTCGAGGTGCTCGCGGCCTGGGGCGCGACCGCGAGCGGCGAGATCTCGCTGGCGGCAGAGGGATTCCTCGGCCGGGCGCTGGAGTTTCGGCGCGCGGGCCTCGAGCCCATCGGTGACCCGCCCGACAGCCTCGGAGAGCCGAAGTCGGGGGCGGAGATCACCCACGCCCTGGGAGTACCGGTCGAACCGCTGGTCGGGACCGCCGGCGTCCTGTGCGCGGCTTTCGCGGGCGATCCTTCGCCCGACCCGGCGACGACGCTGTGGCTGGCGGAGTCCTACGCGCGGCTCGCGTCGCTCTGCCTCCACGACCAGGGTGCGCTCGACGGACTGCTCTCCGGAGGCCGGCTCGACGGACTCACCGGCTGCCTGACCCAGGCAGCGTTCCTCCAGGAACTCGAACGCGAGCTCGCCCGCAGCGAGCGTCACCGCCGGCCGCTGTCGTGCAGCTTCATCGACCTCGACCGCTTCAAGCGCGTCAACGACCGCTACGGCCATCTCCACGGAAGTCGCGTCCTCGCGAACATCGGCGCCGTGCTGCGCGCCGAGATCCGGGGCGAGGACACGCTCGGACGCTACGGCGGCGACGAGTTCGTGGTCCTCCTCCCCGACACCGCCGAGGCGGCCGCGGTCGAGCTCTCACGACGGCTGCGCGCGAAGATCGCCAGGACGATGGTCAACCTCCCCCACGACCCCATCGACGCATCGATCGGCGTCGCGCAGTGGCGCCCGGGCACCTCCCTGCAAGCGCTCCTCTGGGCCGCCGACGAGGCGTTGCTGGCCGCCAAGGCAAGCGGCGGCGGGACGACGATCGGCGCGAGCGCCCTCGCCCCCGTCACCGTCGTCAAGGACTCACCGTCGGTGCACGACGTGCTCGACGTCACCGCCCAGTTCGACAAGACGGGCGGGGCGAGCGTCGAGCTCGCCGCCTGGGAGCTCGACGTCGAGTTGGCGCAGCTCGTGTCCGCGTGGTCACGCGCGATCAAGCAGGGACTGCTCCAGCCGGCGGGCACCGACGCCTCCTCGGGCGAGGAGATGTGGCGCCTCAGCGACCAGGGCCGCCACGCCAGGAACCGCCCGTCTACTTAGACGAATAGGTGGCGGGCTGGACCTGGGCCGACTTGGTGGGCTCGCCGATCAGGTTGCCGAGCGGCGGGGCGACCCAGCACGGGAAGTTGGTGCCCCCCGGCGGGATCGAGCCGTCGCCGGGCGCGCCCGTGTTGTTGCAGTCCCACGAGGGCAGGATGCCGTGCTGGCCGGGGCCGGTGCCTTGCGCCCACAGCGGCGGCGGATAGGTGTTGCCGCGGTTGGTCGGGAGCCGGCTCGGATAGATGGCCAGCGACTGAGCGCCCAGTCCCGTGTACTGGGGGAGATAATGGCCGGTGCCGCCCGAGAATGACGTCGTCTTGCCCGCGAGCGCCCCGCCGCCGATGCTGAAGAAGTCCGAGATCAGCTGCTGGTGGAGCGAGAGCCAGGTGAGGATCGGATTCACCTGCTCGAGGAAGGGGCCGAGGCTGCTGAGCAGGGGCGAGGCGCCGTCGAGCACCTGGGCGAGGGCGGGCAGGCCCGTCTTCGAGGCGGTGATGAGCGGGTTGAGGTTGACGAACAGCGAGCGCAGGTCGGGCGAGAGGGTGCGCACCGAGCGCAGCGTCGGGCCGAGGTCGGCGGCGACGGGCATCAGCTCCTTGAGCACGGGGTCGGTGTTGGTGGCGAAGCTCTGCAACCGCGTCATCGTCAGCTTGGTCTCGTTGAGGAAGATCGGGAGGACGGCGAAGGACTTGGCCAGGGCGTTGTCGTTGGCGGCGGTGGTCGCGAACGTCCGCTGGGCGCTGGTGATGAGGTTGCGCAGCGCCGTCTGGTCCTGGCTCAGGGCGCCGAACACGGTCCCGCCGCGTGAGAACAGCCGCCGGACGGCGTCGTGCTCGATGTTCAGCGTCGTCAGGAGGGTGGCGCCGTCGGCGGCGAAGGTGGGGAGGTTGCCGAGCACCGAGTTGAGGTTCTGGCCGTTCCCGGACAGCCCCTGGGCGAGCGACTGCTGCCATACCTGGAAGGCGCGGCGGGTGGTCGGGTCGAAGGCATTGAAGATCTGGTCGAGCTGGACGGCGGGGACGACGTTGGTGCGGGCGAGCATGCCGCCGTCGCGGATCGCGCGGGCCGAGTTCGGCCCCGGGTTGATCTGGACGTAGGTCTCGCCGATGATCGTCTTCTCGCGGAGGATGGCCGAGGCGTCGGCGTGCAGGGGCGCGAACTGATTGTCGAGCTGGATCGTCGCCAGCGTGCGGTTGCCCTGGGGATCGAGCCCCACCGACACGACCTTGCCGACGGAGACGCCGGCGATCCTCACATCGGCCTGGGCGGCGAGCTCCTGGGCGTAGGGGAACGATGCCTTGATCCGGTAGCCCTGGGGGGCGAAGGGGATCCCGCCTCCGAACGAGAGCCACAGGAACAGGAGCAGGCCGAAGCACGAGAGCGCGAAGAGCACCATCGTCGCGATCTTTCCGAAGGAGGGGGCGCCCTTCTGCATCAGGGAGCGCCCTTGAGGAGCGAGGATTGCGACAGCGGCGCGGGCAGCGCGGGCACGCTCGGCGCGCTCGTCCCGCCGATCTTGGTCAGGCGCGGCTTGAGCGTCGAGTCGTGGGCGATGGCCGCGGCCTGCTGTGGGCACAGGCCGAGGTTGGAGAGGATCGGCGTCAGGTTGAAGAGCGCCTCGGCCCCGGGGAAGCCGTTGGCGATCTGGGCGAGGGTCGCGCAGTTCGCCTGCAGGAAGATGGGGCGGTAGTCACCGTTGGCGTCCTGGGTGGAGAACAGGGTGCGCCCGTTGTGGAACAGCCATGCGAGCCAGAACAGGTAGCCGTGCTCGGTGTTACCGGGGTTGTAGCCGAGCATGTTCACGAGGTTGTCGACGACTCCGAAGACCTTGCCCAGGTTGGGCGTGGCGGTGGCGAGATTGACCGCCGCCGGGCGCAGGTTGCGGACCACCGGGCGCGCGGCCACGACGAAGGGGCGAATCTGGTTCTGGACGATCGGCGCGCTCGGCTTGGCCAGGGCGGCGAGGGCGGCGTTGGCGGCCGGGAGCTTCCGTGCCGCGGGGAGCAGGCTGATGGCCGCGGGACCGAGGACATTGGCGAGGCGCTGGACCTTGGCCAGGGTGGCCGTGGCCTGGCGCAGCGTGCCGGGGAGCAGGGTGACCGCGGAGCTGATGTTGGCGTTCTCGGCGGCCAGGGCATGGAACACCTGCGATCCCGCCGTCACCAGGGAGACGAGCTGCGGGCGCTGAGCCGCGAGGTCGCCGTCGAGGCGCCGCAGCGAATCGACGAGCTGGCGCAGGTCCGCCCCGCGCTGGGCGATCGCCTGGTTCACCCGTGCCAGGTCCTGATGGGTGGGCTCGAAGCGCTCGAGGACCTGGGTGAGGTCGTTGGTGCGACCCTTCAGGCCCAGGCCGGCGCCGTTGACGAGCAGGTTCAGGTAGTCGCGCGTGTCGGAGTCGAGCGAGGAGAAGATCTCGTCGACGTTGATGTCGGGAAGCGTGTTGGAGACCGGGAAGGTGTACCCCGCCGGCGCCACCGGGGCGGAGCTGTTGCCCGGATCGAGCTCGATGAACATGTCGTCGAGGCCCGTCTTCGGACGCAGGAGCAGGGTCGCGTTGCGGTGGACGAGGTGCTTGTACTTGGAATCCATGTCCATCTGGACCACGGCGAGCCCGTTATGGAGCGAGACCGCCCCGATCGTCCCCACCTGGACGCCGGAGATCCGCACCGTCTGCCCCTGCCCCGGGGCCACCGCCTGGAGGGTCTGGAACTCGGCCTTGAGGACGTAGGGCGAGGCCTCGAAGAAGGGGAAGTGCAGGCGCTCGTTGCTGAGGATGAACACGGCCACGACGACGGAGAGCACGAGCAGTACGAGGATCGCCGCGAAGTCCGCCATGTGCTTCTTGATCGCCCGCTTCATGGTTTGCCGCTCGCGAGCTGGGAGACGGTGGGCGTCACCTTCGAGATCAGGCCTGAGAGACCCTGGGACTTGAGCACGGTCGAGAGCGTGGTGACGAGGTCCTGCGAGGAGGCGGCGGCACGCGAGGCGGCGCCGGTCGAGGCCAGGTTGGTGTGGATCTGGCCCGGTGGCAGCCCCGAGGGCGAGAAGAGGTCCTGCGGGGCCTGGGTCTCGCACGGGGTGTTGGGGTGCAGAGGCGGGCGGGTGCCGTTCGGCGGCGGCTGGGGCTGGACGCCGTTGATGGCCGACAGCGCCTGCCCGAGGAGACCGGGCTGGAGCGAGTAGGTGAGCGAGCCGCTGCCCCCGAGGACCCGGATGAAGGTCCCGTTCGCGTCGAAGTCCCGCGACTCGCCCGCCAGGCCGGGGAGGAAGTCGAGCGCCTCGACGTAGACGGGGCGGTTGGGGAAGCCGTTGTCGGGCGTGAAGTTGGTGTCGGGCACCTGCTGCTGGGACCACGGGTAGATGACGTTGGAGACGCAGCTCGACACGGCCCGGACGGTGGACATGAGCGGGATCGCCGCCTTGCTGAGACGGGCAAGGGCGGGCACGGTGACCGCGAGGTCGGCGGTCAGTCCCCGCAGCTCGGCGGGCTGGACGAGCTGGCGCAGCTGGGTGATGAAGGGCAGGCTGACGTCGACGGTCGGCCCGGCGCTCTTGACTCCCGGGATCAGCGCCGCGGCCAGGCGCTCCAGGGGCGGGAACGAGTTGTTCAGGGCGGTGAGCGCCGGAGTCGCGGCGGCGAGCGTGCGCGGAAGCTCGCCGACCGCGGCGGCCAGGCTCGTATTGACGCGCGCGAAGGCGTTGGCGGTGGTGTTGAAGTCGGTGATCAGGTTCTTCAGGTCCTGGGGATGGGAGTCGAGCGCTCCCGCCACGGTGGCGCCGTTGGCCACCAGGTTCCCGAGGTCGTTGGGCCGCGTGCCCAGGAGGTCGTGGGTCACCTCGCCGGTGTACTTGTAGGCCGGCGTCCAGTACTGGATCGAGGCGTTGTACGCCGGACCGGCGTGCCTGACCGCGCCGCCATAGACGCTGAGCAGCGTCTGGAGATTGCGCCGCGTATTGGCCTGCAGCGTGGTCAGGACCTGGTCGAACTGGACGGGAATCTTGGCGTGGGCCGCGGGGAACGTGTAGCCGTCGGGGGCGATCGGCGCCCCCGGCGTCCCCGGCATGAGATCGACGAAGAAGTTGCCCTCGAGGAAGGTGCGCGGCCTGATCTTGGCCGTCGCGTCCTCGTGGATGGGCAATCCCTCGCCGGAGATCTGCATCCCCACTCGGGCCTCCTGGGGATGCCCGGGCGCGGAGCCGATGCTCGTGACCGTGCCGACGTTGATGCCGGCGATGCGCACGAACGAGCCGGGCTTGATCTGGTTGGCGCTCGGGAAATCGGCGTAGACGGTGTAGTGACTCGCGAACGGATTGGCGAACTTGGTGAAGCCGCCGTAGATGAAGATGGCGAGGATGACGATGCCGATCAGCCCGACCGTGAAGCGGCTCATCGGCTGCCTGCGTCCTCTTCTGCCGCGGCCGATCATGGGTTGCTCGGGTTGGGGTCGAGCTGCGGGCCGGTCGGCGGGTTACGGCTGAACGTCTCCCCGGCGGGGACGTGCGCGACGCCGGCGTAGGTCGGACCCTGGTTCCCCGGCGTGTGGGGATCGAGGACGAGGTTGCGTCCCTGGGGATCGAAGGTGTTGAGCTTGAGCGGGTAACCGCGCTGGCCGGTCTCGCAGTCGGCGTTGCCCTGGCTGTCGATCGCGGCGCCGTAGGGCTGGTTATGCAGGTACTCGTTGCCCCCGAGGGGGCCGAGATCGGCGCCGCCGCCGTTGACCGGGGCGATCGCCCCCACGACCCCGACGTTGTTGGGCTGGAGAATGTTGGCGAGCTTGACCAGCACCCGCTGCGCGGTCCCGAACGAAGTCCCCTCCGAAACGTCGTCGGCAAGGTAGGTCCAGAAGTAGTTGAAGTAGTTGCACACCGTCACGTACGGCCCGAGGTAGCGCATCATCGGGTTGAGGGTGTCGACGGTCGAGGTCAGGCCGTTGAGGGCGATGTTCGTCCCCGGGGAGAGGGCGAGGTTGCGCAGCGAGACCATCACGTGCTGGAGGCCCCGGTTGAGCACCGGCGTACGCCCGAGGGTGGTGGCGCCGGCCTCGAGCGCGGGGTTGATGTCGGGCAGCGCGGCGCGGAGCTCGGCGGTGGCGGGGGTGAGGTCGTTGCCGAGGGTGGCCAGGTCGGCGAGGAAGGGCTGCTGCACGCGCAGGGACTGCGTTGACACCGACAGGGTCGAGGGCGACTCGGCGATCGTCTGCTCGAGGTTCCTGGGGACGCGCGAGATGGCCGCGAAGGTGGTCGCCATGTCGGTGAAGAGCTGCGCGTTGATCTGCGAGAGGGGCGCCACCGTGCTCGTGAAAGCGTCGGTGTTGTTGAAGAAGCGGGTGATGTTGGTCTGGGGGCTCGCCAGGTTCGCCGCCACCGGAGTCAGGCTGGTGAGCAGCGGCGGCAGGCTCTGGAGCGTCTGGCTGAGCGCCTCGCCCCGCCCCGCCAGGGTGTTGCCGATCCCCACCAGGTCCCCCTGGATCGCCGTTCGCGTCTTCGGGGTGAAGGTGTTGAAGACATCGTCGATCTGGACGGGGACCGAGGTCTGCGAGATCGGCATCGTCCCGCCGTCGGCGAAGAGCCGGCGGGCGTTGCCCTTGGTGAGCTCGACGAACTTCTCGCCGAGGAGCGAGCGCTCCCCGATCGTCACCGTCGAGTTGATCGGCACGTAGCCGTGGGACTTGCTCAGGGTGAGCGTGAGCTGGGCCGCCACCTGGCCGCTCTGCTTGATCTCGATCGGCTTCAGATCCGTGAGCTCGCCGATCCGCGTGCCGCCCTCGTCGACGTCGGAGCCGACGACCAGGTTCGCCCCGTTGGCCACTTCGACCTTGAGCTCGCGCGTGGGGAGGAAGGGCAGACCCTGGTTGGCGCTGTAGGCCAGGTAGACGGCGAGGACGATCGCCAGCACGGTCATCGCGCCCACGAGCGTCGGATTGGTGAAGGGATTCTCGGGGGCGCGTCTCATGGCGCGAGGAGGTAGTTGAGGAGCTGCTGCGCCTGCTGGGTGCTCACCGCGCCACCGCTGGAGCCGCCCGAAGTGGAGGTGGCCGCACTCGCCGTGGACCTGGCCGAGCGGGAGTTGCCGAGCACGCCGCCGAGGAGGCCGCCGAGCCCGCCACCCGAGCTCGAGCCGCCCGCGCCCGAGCCACCGGTGCCCGAGCCTGAGCCGCCTCCGAGCACGCCGCCGAGGATCTGCCCGAGCGCCCCCAGGTTGATCGCCGGCGTGCCGCTCGCGGGCGCCGGGGTGGTGGGGGTGCCCGAGCCACCGCCGGATCCGGGGGTGGTCGGGTTGCCGGCGGACGAGCTCGGCGGAAGCGTCGTGGTGGGGGCGGTGGTGGGGGCCTGAGAGGCGGCGGGACCGCCGGTCTTCGCCGCCCGCTTGGTCGCCTTCGGCGTGGCGCTGGCCAGCGAGGAGGTGATCGAACCCGTCGGTCCGGGGAGGCCGGGCGGAGCGCCCCCGGGATCGGGAATCGTTCCCGTGGGGTTGGTGGGGTCGCGCTCGTTGACGCCGGGCTGGTTGGGCCCGAGGAACTGGTAGCACTTGCGGAACGAGGCCCCGAAGAGCTGGAGGTTCTGGGCGATGGTCCCCCCCGTCTGGTAGGGCGTGCAGATGCTGGCGAAGGCGTCGACGGCGAGGATGTGCCCGAACTGCCCGAAGTAGTCGATCGCGTTGGTCTGCTGGAAGGCGTACTGGAGCAGCGCCTGGATGCCGGAGAAGCCCTTGCCGCCCGGGCTGCGCGGATCGGGTTCGACCGCCTTGCTCTGGCTGTTCAGGTCCTGGAGGACGATGGCCAGGTTCTGCGCGAGCTCGGGCGTCGGCTTGGCGAACTGGTTGAGGGCCGACACCGTCGGTCCGGCGGCCACGACGGCCTGATGACCGGTGACCGATGCCTGACCGAGCGACTTCAGGGCCGGGGTGGCCGCGCGCGAGAAGGGCACGAGATCGGTGACGAGGCGGTTGATCTCGCCCGAGCTCGCGTTCAAGTTGGTAAGGACGGGCAGGTTGGCGTCGGCGGCCGCTCCGAGGTCGGCGAGCGCGGGACGGAGCTGCTGGAGGAAGCCGGGAAGATTGTGGAAGGTCGCCTGGAGGTTGGTGCGCTGGGTGGCCGAGGCCACCGCCGTATTGTTGGCCGCGACCACGAAGCGCCGGACGTTGTGGCCGTTGTTGGCCAGCGCCGTGATCACCGAGTTCGAGGTCGCGGTGAGATTCTCGATCGTGCGGCTGTCCTGGGCGAGGAGCGCGAGCAGGTTGTCGGTCTGAGTGAGCGCGGGGACCGCCCGGTGAATGGCGGACTGGAGGTTCGACGGGTTGCCCGCCACGGCGGCGCCGAGCTCGTTGATGATCAGCGTCAGCCGCTCGCGGTAGGGCATGCGCAGGACGTTCTGGAGCAGGTCTGCGGGGATCGTCGAGAAGGTGTGAGAGGCGGGGATCGTCCCTCCGGTGCGCAGCACGGGGCTGCCCTTGGTCCCGGGATTGCAGTTGATGAAGTACTCGCCGATCAGCGACTGCGGCCGCGACTGGCACGTCGCGTCGGTGTGGAAGGTGCCGTAGCCGCCATTGCTGACCGAGACGTTGACCCGCGCGTTGAGGGTCTTCGGATCGAGGGTGATCGAGCTGATCGAGCCGGCGGGGACGCCGGCGACCTTGAACTGCTCGCCGCTGACCAGACCGAAGGCATTATTGAGCTCGATCGTGTAACTGGGGTCGCTGCTCTTGCCCCCGCCGCTGAAGGCGCCGAGGAGGGCGGCGAGAACCACTACCGCGGCGATCACGCCGGCGGCACTGAGGAGGACGCGTCTCATGGGCCCGTCGGCACCTCGCTCGGCGTGCACGGGTACCCGGACTCGGGATAGAAGAGCCCGCCCCGCTCCATCGACCCCGGGCACCGGTCCCCTTGGCCGGAGACGAGCAGGCCCGAGTTGCTCAGCGTCCGCAGGAGCGGATTGAGCAGGGTCAGCGTCCCCGTCTGCAGGGAGAAGGCGTTGATGTCGACCTCGACGCGGTTGTCGATGCCCGTGGCCTCGTAGAACCCCGGGTGGCTGTAGCCCTCGAACCAGCCGGTGAGGTCGACGGCGTAGGGGCGGGCCACGGCCACCTCGGGCGTCGTCTGGTTCAGCGCCGTGGTCGCCTGCGGGAAGGCGCCCGGCCGGACCTTGCCGTTGACGTTGACCGGTCGCACCGTGCTCGCCGCCAGAGGCACGGCCAGCTTCACGAGGTCGGTGAGGTCGTTGTTCGCCCCGGGCTGGTTGACGATCTTCGACAGGTCGCGGACGGTGGGCACCGCGTCCCGGGCCAGCGGCTTGAGCTGCACGAGCAGCTTCTGGAGCTTGGGGGCCACCGGCTTGGTGGCATTGACGAGCGGCGTCAGATCATCGAGGGCGCTGCGCAGGTCGACGAAGGTCGTGTCGGCCAGGGCCATGAAGCCGGGCAGGCGCTGGATCGACTGTCCGAGGGCGGTGCGCTGGCCAGCGAGCGCCTGGGTCGTCGTCGACAGGTGCGAGACGAGGCCGGAGAGGTCGGTGCTGCGCTGCGAGATGTCGGTGACGAGATTGGCGGTCTTGACGATGAAGTTGGTGAACTGGGTGGTGTTGCGGTTGAGCTCGGCGAAGAGCATGCTCGAGGAGGCGATGGCGGGGTTCAGGTACTGCCAGGCCGTGTTCGCGAGCTTGCCCTCGCCCTCGTACTCGAGCGCCGAGCCCTGGATGACGTTCTGGAGTGCCTTCCTGGTCGGGCCGTTGAGGGTGTCGAAGAGCTCGTCGAAGTCGACCGCGCTCGTCGTGCTCTGGGCCGGGATCTTCCCCCCGTCGGGGATCCTGGGGGCACCGGCGGGCGGCATGCGCAGGTCGACGTAGCGGTTGGCGATCCCGGTGAGCGAGACGGCACGCACCGTGGCCAGCGTGCCCTTGTACAGGGGCTGGTAGGTCGAATCGGTGATGTCGAGGGTTAGGTTCGCCTCGCCGTTCGGGGTCAGCGAGATGTTCGAAACCGTCCCGACCGAGTTGCCCGAGACCTCGACCAGGTCGCCGCTGACGATCTGGCTGGCGTTCTGGAAGATCGCATGGACCTGGTAGTTCGACCCGCCGCCCATGACGATCACGACCACGGCGACGATCACGATCGCGACTGCCGCGACCGCCACGACGCGACCGATCACACTTGCATTGCGCACAGAGCTAGCTGCCCGTTCTCTCCTCCCGCCCCGGGCTGAGGACAGAGCCCATGGCAGTATCGGGACTCGAAGCTACCAAGGCGTAAGTCGAAGTGTCAATCTCGAACCGGGCGTCCGAATCGTT
>DASZMD010000109.1:0-20897 GCA_035551955.1 Solirubrobacteraceae bacterium
GAGTGGTCGATGAAGTGGAGCACGACGAGCTTGCGGCGACGGCCGAAGAGCGCGCGCAAGAGCAGCAGCGAGCGCCATCCCCGGTCGGTGCGGATCATGAGGACGGCGTCGTAACGGGTGCTGGCCGCGTAGAGGACGAGCGCCCGCAGCCAGCCGAAGCGCAGGAGCCACCCCTGCACGCGCGCCGGCCACCGAGCCGTGATGTCGCTGAGGGCGGGGAAGCCGGTCACGAGCCAGCCGTACCAACCGTCGGCGAGCACCCTGCGGCGCCGCCCAGACGCCGAAGCCGCCATTCACTCGGAGGCGGCGACGGGCGGCGGCGCCGATCTCGCCCACCGCCGCCGAAGCCGCAGGGCCGGGGCCTCGATCGCCCGGTAGGTGAGCGCCGAAACGACGCAGGTGATGGCGGTGCCGGCGGCGAGGAGCTTGAGGAAATGGGCGGTGGTCGGCACCGCGCCCCCGAACACCGTCGAGGTCACGCTGTGGTTGGTGATCGCCAGCAGGATCGGAGAGTGGAGCAGGTAGATGCTGTAGGAGGTGAGGCCGACGAGCGCGAGCAGGCGATTCTCGGTCACCGCCACGAACACGCCCCGGCGCAGCGGCAGCACGCACGCTCCGACGATGAGGACGCTGGCCAGGCCCGCAGCCGCCTCGTAGGAGTAGCGCCAGCTCACGAGCGCCCACAGCGGCACCGAGCACAGGATCCAGAGATCCGAGCGCCCGGCCGGGCCCGCGAGCCAGCGCGGCGCGCGCTCGAGCCAGCTCACGCGCACCAGGGCGAGGATCATCCCCAGGGCAAAGAACGAGAACAGGGTGACCAGCGACGACTGCAGGGCGCTGTTGGCCGGATGCCCGTGCCAGAAGACAAGCTGGCGCGAGACGAAGCTGGCCATGCTGAGGACGAGGAGGATCGAGATCGCCGCCGCCCGCGAGCCGCGCGACGCCCCCGCCACGAGGAGCGCGATCACGGGCAGGAGCACGTAGAACTGGACCTCGACAGCGAGCGTCCACATCGGCGAGTCGAGGCTGTAGAGCGTCGAGGTCGAGAAGTTCTCGGCGAAGAGCCCGAAGTGCCACCACTGCGTGAACGTCCCCCCGTGCTGCTGAACGAGCAGGAGGACGACGACGACCACGTAGTAGAGCGGGAGGATGCGCAGGGCGCGGTTCAGCGCGTAGCGCCGTACCGAGACGGGCTCATGGGTGGCGAAGGCGCTGCGGGCGAAGGGCCAGAAGAGCAGGTAGCCGGAGAGCACGAAGAAGAAGTCGACGCCGCCGAATCCGCCCTCCAGCACCACCCGGTGCACGTAGGGGTCGGTGATCGTCGGGGACACGTAGGCGTAGAGGAAGGCGTGGCTGGCGAGCACCGACAGCGCCGCCAGCGCCCGCAGGGACTCGATTCTCGCCGAGCGCGCCTCGCCCGCCTGGTCGACCCGCGCGCCGGTGAGCGGGCCCTGATCGACGCTGGCAGGAACCGGGTCGAGCGCCCGCGCGTCGACGTCGAGCGTGCCTGACACGCGGCGAAATCTACCCGGCGATGGGGGACAATGGGCGCCACATGGCCCGCCCAGCCGACCTGGCGGTGGTGATCCCCACGCTCGACCGACCCCGGCTGCTCGCGCAAGCGCTCCGCCACCTCGACCGCCAGCGCGGAGCCGCCGTCGGGCGCTTCGAGGTGGTGATCGCCAGCGACGCCGCGAGCTCCGCGGCCGTGTCCCTGGCCGACCTCGGCGCCCAAGGCGCGCACCCCTACCCGGTCACGTGCCTCGCCGCCGAGCGCCCCGGCGCCTCCGCCGCCCGCAACGCCGGCTGGCGCGCCACCGACGCCCCCGTCGTCCTCTTCCTGGGCGACGATGCCTTCGCCACCCGCGGGCTCGTGTCCGCGCACCTCGACGCCCACGGGCGCCACCCCGCGGACGAGGTCGGCGTCCTCGGTCACGTGCGCTGGCCCCGGTGGCCGCCCCCGACGGCGTTCATGCGCTGGCTCGATCAGGGCATCCAGTTCGACTACCGGGCGCTCGAGCCCGGGCGCGAGGTCCCGTGGTGGCACTTCTACACCGTCAACGCGTCGGCCAAGCGGGCGATGCTCGAGCGCGTGGGCGGGTTCGACGAGCAGCGCTTCCCCTTTCTCTACGAGGATCTCGACCTCGGCGCGCGCATGGCCGACCATGGCTTGCGCCTGCGCTACGAGCCGGACGCGCTCGCCATGCACTTCCACCGGCAGGGACTGGCGCAGTGGCGCGAGGGCCGCGTGCAGCTCATCGCCGCCGCCGAGCGGCGCTTCTGCGCCCGGCACCCACAGGCCCGCCCCTACTTCCGAGACCTGTTCGCCGCCGCCCAAGAGCACCCGCCCGCGCGCGGCCGCGGGGCCCGGCTCGCCGCCGCCGTCCCGCGACGGACGCCGTGGCTCGGCCCGCGGGTGTGGGCGAGCTTCGACATGCGCAACCGCCAGGCCCTCGCCGGTCCCTTCCTGGCGGCGTGGGACGCTGCCGAGGATCAGGAACCGGCGCTGAGGTCGGGCCCGGGCGGGGCGTAGGAGCTCAGCTCCCGCGCCGGCACTCCGCCCACCGCCGTGTAAGCCGCCACGTCTCTGGTCACCACCGCGCCCGCCCCGATGACGGCGCGCCGCCCGATGCGGGCGCCGACGATCGTCGCCTTGCTCCCCGCCCACACGTCCTCCTCGATGCGCACCGGGCGGTAGTCGGCGCCCTGTTCCAGGATCGGCGTGCCGGCGTCGCGGTAGCGATGGTTGCCGTCGACGATGGTGACGTAGGGGCCGAAGATGCTGCGGTCGCCGATCTCCACCGAGGTCGAGCACTGGATCACCGCCCCGTGGGTGAAGGCCACGCCCGAGCCGATGACGATCCGCCCCTCACCGACGACCTCGGCCCGGAAGCCGCGGCGGAAGTCGGTGCCCCGCCCGGCGATGAACGTCCCCGCGCCCGGCATGTGGAGGCTGAACCCCGGCCCCAGGTAGACGGGCTCCTCGAAGCGGATCGTCGCGAACGGATGGCGGGCGAGCACCCACCATTTGCGTACCCGCGAGGCCACCAGCAGCCCCACCGGCATGCCCGTGGGGCCCGCGCCGTAGCTCAGGCGCCAGGGCAGATTGCGGAGTACGCGTCGGAGCGTGCTCATGACGGCGAGACGAAGCCGCGGACGATCGCCCGCAGCCCCTTCCACTTCCCCGCTCCCTGGGCGGGAAGCTCGAAGCGCGGGCCCACCTCGACGCGGGCGAAGCCGGTGGCGAGCATCATCCGCTCGAGCGTCGCCTCGCTGAGCAGCCACCACTGGAACTCGTCGATGCCGTCGAACTCGGCCAGCGGGCGCCGGCGACCGAAGCGGAAGCGCTTGACGGGGTTGCAGACGATGGCGCTGCCGCGGCACACCGAGCGCAGCCGCTGGATCGCCGTGATCGGATCCTTGAGGTGGACGAGGAGGTCGCCGCAGAAGATGAGGTCGAACTCCCCGAGCGCGCCGCTGTCGAGCTCGTAGATCGAACGCTCGATGCGCGTCACCGAGGAGCCGAGCGCCGAGTGGGCGAGGCGAAAGCGGGCCTCCTTGGTGTCGTCGAGGGTGGAGTCGATGCGCTGGCGCCACAGGGGCGGCCAGTCGAGGTCGTCGACCTCGGCGACGTCGGTGGCGATCACCTCGGCGGCCCCGCGTCGCTCCATCTCGAAAGCCCAGAAGCCGTCCATCGTCCCGACGTCGAGACAGCGCATCCCCGACAGGTCGGCGGGGAGCAGGTAGCGATCGACGGTCGCGCGGTGGTCGAACATTCCGTTGGTGACCACGCCGTCCCCCAGCTCGATGCTGTGGTACCACGGATAGCGCGCCACCGCCTGGGCGAGATCCGGGTTCACGGCGCGCCAGTATGGCGCGATCTAACATCCCGCGCCGGATGGCGGCGCCCCTGCGAGTCCTGGCTGTCGGCAGCGTCTATCCCCCGCACCATCTCGGCGGCTACGAGATCATCTGGCGCGGCGCGATGCGCCATCTGCGCCGCCAGGGTCACCTGGCGCGAATCCTCGCCACCGACTACCGCCGCCCCGAGGCCGGGCCCGCCCCGCCCGAGGATCCGGACGTCCACCGCGAGCTCGACTGGTACTGGCGCGACCACGAATGGCGCTCGCTCGGGCCGCTGGCGACCCTGCGCCTCGAGCGCCACAACGCCGACGTGCTCGACCGCCATCTGCGCGAGTTTCGCCCCGACGTGATCACCTGGTGGCCGGTCGGGGGTCTGTCGCTCGGCCTGATCGAGCGCGCCCGCCGAGCCGGGGTTCCGGCGCTGTTCTTCGTCCTCGACCCGTGGCTCAGCTACGGGCCCGAGCGCGACCTGTGGAACCGGATGTGGGCGGGCCTCGGCCCCGCCGCCACGCTCGCCGATCGGGTCACGGGGCTGCCGACGCGGGTCGACTACCGCGCCGCCGGGCGCTGGGTCTTCTGCTCGCAGGCGATGCGCGAGCAGACGCTCGCCGCCGGCCTGCGCGGCGCCGACGACGTCGTCCTCTCCCCCGGCGTGGAGAGCGCCTTCCTGGACGCGCCGCGCGAGGCCGAGCCGCCGCCGTGGCGCTGGCGCCTGCTCTACCTCGGCCGGGTCGTCGAGCAGAAGGGGGTCGCCACCGCCATCGAGAGCCTCGCCCTCCTCCCCACGCAGGCCACCCTGCGCATCCTCGGGGAGGGTGATCGGGGCTACCGGCGAGAGCTCGAAGCGCTCGCCTCCCGGCTCGGCGTCCGCGAGCAGGTGAGCTTCGAGGCGCCCCGCCCGCGCCACGAGCTCTTCGAGGTCTACCGCGCGGCCGACGTCGTCGTCTTCCCCGTCGAGTGGCCCGAGCCCTGGGGTCTCGTCCCCCTCGAGGCGATGGCGCTCGGGCGCCCCGTCGTCGCCACCGGACGCGGCGGATCGGGCGAGTATCTCGTCGACGGCGAGAACGCGCTGCTCTATCCGGCCGGCGACGTGGCGCGGCTTGCCGCGGCGCTGCGAGCCCTCGCCGAGGACGCCGCGCTCCGCGAGCGCCTGCGAGGCCAGGGCTACGAGACGGCGGCGCGACACGGGGAGGACGCCTTCAACCGCAGCGCGCTCACCGCGATGCTCGCAGCCGCGGGGCGGCTCTAGACTCCGCCCGCGATGGCGGCGATCTCCGGAAATCGGACCCCCACCCGCGACGCCCGAGCGGCGATCGCCGAGGTCCCCATGTGGTACCACTCGATCGAGGTCGCGCCGGGGGTCGTCACTCCGGGCATGTTCGACCTGCGCCCGATCGTCAAGCGGCTGCCCTGGCCCGATGTCCGCGGCCGGCGGGTCCTCGACGTGGGGACCTCGGACGGCTTTCTCGCCTTCGAGCTCGAGCGCCGGGGAGCGGCTGAGGTGGTCGCCGTCGACATCCCCAGCCACGAGGCGTGGGACTTCGAGCTCGAGAACCGCGCGGGCGGGCCCGAGTATCTGCGCTACGTCGCCGGGCCGACGACGAGCATCGGCTTCCGGGTGGCGCACGAGCTCCTGCGATCCTCGGTTCACCTGCGCCAGATCAGCGTCTACGATCTCAGCCCCGGGACGGTGGGCGAGTTCGACGTCGTGGTGTGCGGCACCCTGCTCCTTCATCTGCGCGATCCGTTCGGCGCGCTGGCGGCGATCCGCTCGGTGTGCCGCGGCGAATTCCTGTGCACCAACCAGATCGAGCTCGGGCTCTCGGTGCTCCACCGCCGGCGCCCGGTCGCGCGCCTGGACGGAACGAGCCGGCTCATCCAGTGGTGGCTGCCCAACGCCGCCGCCCACCGGCAGATGCTCCGGGCCGCCGGCTTCGAGCTCATGCGCGAGTCGGGGCTGTACTCGGTCCGGTTCGGTCCCGCGCACCACGCTCCCGGCCGCGCCTGGTGGCGGAGCCTGGCCCACCGGGTGCTCACGGGGGCCGACGGGGTGCCGCACTACGCCGTCCTCGCCCGCCCGGCCGACGCCTAGAGCACGAGCGAGCGCGAGGCCGCGCTTCCGCGCGCGAGCGCGACGGCGCCCGCGGCGTCGGCGACGATCTCGGTGACGGCTACGAGTGGCGCCCGCCGTGCCCCCCATGTCCGGGCGTGCGCGCCCACGAGCGCCAGGTAGGGCACGGTCACCGCGAGCGCCGCCCGCCGTCCGGACACGAGCGCCACCCCCAGGCCGGCCACCGCGAGATCGAACCCCGCCGACCGGCGCGAGAGGAAGTAGCGCCGGTAGAAGAACGACTCGCGCAGCTCGGGGACGCGCGCGGCGAGCAGGGGGAAGAGGGCCAGGCGCCGCCGCTCCGCGACGTAACCCGCGGCGTCCCGGGCCGACACCTCGTGGTAGGCGAGCGCGTCGGGGGAGAACGACGTCCGCGCTCCCTCCCGGCGCGCCCGGTAGCCGAAGATGACGTCCTCGCCGAAGGGAGCCCCGCCGCTTGGCTCGAGGCCGGCGGGAAAGCCGCCCGCGCGCGCGAACACCTCGCGGCGCACGAACAGGTTGGCGGTCTCGAAGAGACCGTGGGCGGCGCCCACCGACAGCGTCCGGTCGAACGGCCCGAGGTCCCGCTCGGGATCGGGGAGGACGCGCCCCTGCACGAGATCGGCGTCCTCCAGGGCGCGCACGCCGGCGGCCAGCCAGCCCGGGACGACCCGGCAGTCGGAGTCGAGGAAGACGAGCACCGAGCCGCGGGCCGCCTCCACGCCGGCGTTGCGCGCCGCGCCCGGTCCCTCGCCGCGCGCGCGGCGCACCACGTTCGTGACGGCGGAGGAGCGCTCGGCGAGCGCGGCCGTACCGTCGCGCGATCCGTTGTCGACGACGATGACCTCATAGGCCTCGCCGAGATCCTGGTCGGCGAGAGTGGCGAGCGTCCGCGGGAGCGTCCTCTCCGCGTCCCGCGCCGGGACGATGACGCTGACCTTGACGTTGACGCGCCCAGCGCTCACGGGCGGCGCAACCGGCCGCGCAGCCCGCCCCCGCGCGGCCCCCCGGCCGGCGGGCGGTGCCGAGCCACGAAATCGGCGACGTAGTGGTCGAGCGAGGGGGCGTCGAGGAAGATCCGCTCGCGATAGCGAAAGCTCCCCGTCCACCACAGGCTGATGACGCGCTGCTCGGGGCTCAGCGAGTCGTGGAAGCCCGCGGGGAAGTGGTCGCCGGCTCGCCCGTGGATGACGTGATGCTTGAACACGAAGGCGATCTCGTCGTCCTCGACCTCGATCAGCCAGTGGTGGTGCCCCCAGCCCACCCACGGCCCCTGAAAGCCGTAGCTCTGCTCCTCAAGGCGCGAGGGGACCTCGATGTAGCCGGCTTTCGAGACCCGGATGAGCTCGCTGCACACGAATACGGGATCGCGCACGTCCTCGAGCGTGTGCGAGCACACCGAGAAGTCGAACTGGCGGTCGGCGAAGGGCCACTGCTCGCGCGCGCAGATGTCGCGCTGCACCCACGTGGACGCGCTGAAGCGCTCCGCGGCCGGCTCGGGCGGGGGCCCGTACAGTCCCCGCTCCTCGTAGGGGAGCAGGTCGATGACCCAGTCCGCGCGCGGGAACGGCTTGCCGCCGCCACCCACGTCGAGCACCAGGTCGCCGTCACCCAGGGTGGCGAGGATCCGGTCGCGGCTGGCCGCGAGCATCGCTACCTCCCCCCCACCGTTCCCCGCACGAGCTCGGTCCGCGAGCGCAGGCGCGCCCGGCGGCCGGAGGCGCGAGCGCTGCGGTAGGCGATCAGGCGCGAGCGGCCGTGGTAGCGGCGGTAGTAGAGCAGGCCGCGATCGCCGGCGTGGGCGAGGATGGCGCGCACGGGCAGGCGGCGGTGCAGCGGGGTGTCCGCGGGGGCGTCGTCGAGGAGGTTGACGACGACGACGGCGGCGCGGCGCTCGAGCTCGGACAGGAAGGCGAAGGGGTCCTCGACGTGCTCGATGACGTCGAAGGCGTAGGCGGCGTGGAAGCCGCCGGGGACGGCGGCGTCGAGGTCGTGAACCTCGGCCCTCAGGCCCCGGCGCTCCAGGCGCCAGCGCAGGTAGCGCGTGCTCGGGTTCTCGTAGTCGGCGAAGGACATGCAGTAGCCCGCCTCGAGCAGGCGCAGGCCGTCGGAGCCGATCCCGCAGCCGTAGTCGAGCAGCTTCGCCCCCGGCGGCACGAGCGAGCGCAGCGCGCGCAGGTAGGGATCCTTGGTGCCCGACATCGCGAACACGGTGAGGTCGTAGAGGTAGAGCTCGCTGCTGCGGTAGAAGCTCCCCTCGTCGCCGGCGGCGGCCGCCTCCTCGTCGACCATCAGCGCGTGGTTGACGAGCTTGGCGTGGTCATAGGCATCCCCGAGATACTCGCGCAGGTCCTCGAGGTCGCGCTCCCCTTCCCATCCGGCCAGGAACCGGGGAGCGAGCCGCTGGTGGTACCAGCGGTCGGCCTTGGCCTCGACGCGGGTGCGCAGCGGCCGCGCCCGCTCGGGGACGAGATCGGCGAGGTAGGGCCACACGCCGGACACCGGTGGCGCCGCGGCGTGGGCTTCGATCCGCCGCCGCACCGCGGGCGAGAAATCCCCATGCTTGGAGAGCATCAGGCGCTCGGCGCGGGCACGGCGCTCGTAGCCGCGTTCGATGCTCGCCCAGTCCTCGGCGGGCCAGCGCAGGCCCGTCGCGCCCGGCTCGAACACCACGCGCATCCCGCGCGCACGCAGGCGCCAGCCGAGATCGAGGGCCTCATCGTCAAACCAGAAGTCCGGGTCACACCCGCCCGCGTCGAGGAAGGCGCGGCGCGCGATCGAGAGGTTGGCGGCGAACCCGGCGCCGGGCTCGTTCCCGGACCGCTCGAGCCAGCGCCCGAGCCGGCTCTCGCGCACCTGGGGGTGCCGGCGCACGGGCCCGCGCACGGCGGCGCGCTCGCCCGCGGGCTCGGCGTGGTGGCGGGCCAGGTGGCGCTCCAGCAGCCCCGGGGTGGGCACCACGTCGTCGCCGAGGAAGAGGAGCAGGGGCCGCTCGCCCGCGCGGGCGGCGAGGTTGCGGGCGGCGCCCGACCCCGCCGGCTCCTGCACGAGCACGCGCACGCCGGGACGCTCGCGCACCGCCGCGGGTACCTGCTGATCGGTTCCGTCGCACACGACGATCGTCTCGAACCCGGTCGCCGTCTGGTCGCCCAGGCCCGCCAGCGTCCGCTCGAGGATCTCCCACCGGTCGCGGGTGGCGATGGCCACGGTCACGTCCTCGGCCCTCATGTCCCGGCCTGCGCTCGCGCCGGCGGCCGGGCGCCGAGGACCCCGGCACACGCGAGCACGGCGATCACGGGCTCGAGCGTGGCCCGGTAGCGCGTCCCCGAGTCACCGGTGAAGACGACCGCCGCCCCGAGCGCGATCGCGAGCATGCCGAACACGAGCTCGCGGCGCCGGCGTGCGCGCCACAGCCCGACCAGGGCCAGCGGCAGGAGCACGTCGTAGATGTCGAGGCCGACGTTGGTGATGAGGCGGCTGCGCCCTTCGAATGACACCTCGTTGAGTGACCGCGACCGGCGCCGGATGTCCCACAGCCGCGAGAGTCCGTTCCAGAAGAAGGCGCCGAGGAGCGAGGTGGGATGGGCGCCGATGTAGCTCAGCGCGCGGTGGAGGAGCTTGGCGTGCAGCTCGATGTCGGTGAGCGGATGCTTGGGGTCGAAGAGGTCGCCGTAGCCTGGCGGCACCGGGCGCCACGCGTAGGGGTAGACGGGGTCGTGGGCGGCCTGGGCGTTGAACGTGCCGTACAGGGCGGCGTCGTCGATGGCGAGGGGAACGAAGCCGTGCTCGACCACCGCGTTGCGTACCGTCCACGGCGCCACCACCAGCGCCGCCACCAGGGTGGCGAGCGCCGTGTAGCCGATTCCCCGGCGCCACCCGGCCGCCACCCCCCAGGCCACGAGCAGCCCGGCGAGCAGGAAGACGTTGCTCGAGCGGATGAGGAGCGAGATCCCGAGGATGAGGCCGCACAGCGCCGCCCGCCGCCGGGTGGGGGTCCCGGCGAAGATGACGATGAGGACCACCAGGGTGAGCGGCGTGGCCAGCGACTCGGAGTACAGGAGCTCCTCGTACTGGAACGCGAGCGGATACAGGGCCACCACGAAGGCGGCGGCGACGGCCACCCGCGTTCCGAACAGCCGCCGCGCCAGGACCCAGCTCAGGGCGATGGTGATCGCGCCCAGCGGTACCTGGGCCAGGCGCACGGCGAGGGGGTGATGGCCGACGAGGGCGTACCACGCTCCCACCCACAGCGGATAGCCGGGCGGCTTCCAGGCCGAGGCGTGGAGGATCCCGTACGGCGCCCGCGTGTAGAAGAAGTGCCCGTGGGCGATGAGCCATCCCTCGGCGTCGTACTCGCTCTCGTCTCCGGCCAGGGCGTAGTGGCGCGTGGCGAGCACGTAGGCGACGCGTGCGGCCACGCCGAGGAGGATGGCGGCGAGGAGGAGCCGGCGCTCGGCCCTGCCCACTTCTCCCCCCGCCGCGTCGCGGAGGTATCGAACCGCTCGCCTCACGGCATCAGCTTGCGCCACCGCCAGACGCCGTGCCGATGCAGGATCAGACGCCCGGCCGCGAACAGGGTCTTCAGCCCGTACACCGCCGCGGGCCGGAACTTGATCGAGGACGCGTCGTCGAAGTAGCGCGAGCGCGCCGGCACCTCGGCGATCGTGAAGCCGAAGTGGATCGCCTGCATGAGCACCTCGGAGTCGAAGGCGAAGTCGATCGAGTTGCGCAGAAAGGGCACGGTCATGAGGAACTTGCGCGAGTAGGCGCGGTAGCCGGTGTGGAGCTCGGAGAGGTTGGTGCCGAGCACGCGGTTCTCGATCGCCGTGAGCAGCCGGTTCATGAACAGCTTGTAGGCGGGCATCCCCCCCGCCCGGGCGGCGCCCGGCTCGGCCAGGCGCGAGCCGAGCACCATGTCCGCCTCCCCGCGGAGGATCGGCTCGATCAGGTGGGGGATGAGCTCGGGCTCGTACTGGCCGTCGGGGTGGAGCATGACCACGACGTCTGCGCCGCGCTGGAGGGCCTCGAGGTAGCAGGTCTTCTGGTTTCCTCCGTAGCCGACGTTGTGGGGGTGCCACATGAAATGCAGGGGCAGCGAGCGCGCGAGCTCGGGGGTGGCGTCGGTCGAGCTGTCGTCGACGAGGATGACCTCGTCGACGGTGTCGAGCGGGATCGCGCGGAACGTCCGCTCGAGGGTTCGAGCGGCGTTGAGCGCCGGCATCACCACCACGACCTTCGGCTCTGTCATCTCACCCCACCGGTGCGTACACGACCGCACCCTCGTATGCGTAGATCGGCTTGTCCTGACCCAGGCAATATGCCGCGTCCCACGGCACGGTGATCCCCGGCACGAAGGCGCCCGGCGAGACGACGACCCATCCCCGCCGGAGCCGGGCCTGCACGGCCGCGCACGGCTCGCGCGCCGGGATGAGCTCGACCGGGTGTCGCAGGCGCGGGCCCGCGAGCGACGAGATCACCGCGGGCGCGAACGAGATCGGCTGGCTGCCGGTCAGGAACCCCGGCTCCCCCATCATGAAGCCGAGCAGGGCGTGTCCGTAGCCCACGTGCTCGCTCTCGCGCCACAGCCATCCGGGAGCGCTGAGGGCGAGGAAGGCGACGGTGATCACGACGGCCGCCGCGGGCACGAGCGCGGGCGCAGCGCCCACGCGGACCGCCGGCGCGGCCCAGCCGAGCGCGGCGCCCGCGGCGGCCCCGACCAGCAGGTAGAGGAGGTTGGGGGCCGCCGGAAATCCTTGGAAGCCGTCGGCGACAAGCGAGCCGATGCTCGCCGCCACGAGCAGCCCCACGGTGAACCATCGCCCGATCGGTCCCGCGTCACGGGCGGCGACGGCGAGCGCGACCGCGCACGCCGCCAGCGCCGAGAGCATGTACCGCGTCGTGGTCAGGGCGAGGGGTTCGAGCGCGGGGACGCGGGAGACGCCCGTGAAGGGCGCCACCGCCCATGCCAGCACCGCGGCGAGGGCGACTGCGGCGGTGAGGAGGGCGGCGCGCGACCGCGCCAGGAGCGGCAGGGCCAGAGCGCCGGCGATCAGCCCGAGACCGCCCGCCACCGCCTTCAGGTAGTCGTTGCCGAGCGCCGACATGGTGGCCGAGGGACGGCTGAGGAAGGAGACCTTGAACAGGCTCATGGTGGGCGGCACCGGGTCTCCGGTGGGACCCGAGTCGAAGGGCCAGAGCGGCCACCCGTGGGTCAGGGTGTCGCGCACGTACCAGGGGGCGCCGGCGATCAGGCCCGCGAGCGCCCCTCCCGTCAGCCACCCGCGCGCGGGTCGGAGCTGTGAGCGCGCGCTCCACGCACCGGCGATCAGCATCACCGCCGCCAACGGGGCGACCGTCGTCTTGGTGCCGACCCCGAGCCCGGCGGCCACGAGGGCGGGGCCGAGCATCGCCGGGCGCGCACGGGCCCCGGCGCTGAGTGCGGCGGCGCACAGCAGCCATGCCACCGCCGGCAAATCGGTGCTCGGAGCGTCGTAGTTGAGGCCGATGACGAACATCGGGAGGGCGGCGAACGCCGCCACGGCGGCGGCGGCGGCGGCGCGCGGGACGGCGAGCAGGCGCAGCAGCCGCCACAGAGAGGTGAGGGCGAGCGCGGCGAGCGCCGTCGACCACACGGCGAGGGGCGCGAACGAGCGCGAGATCCCGAGCACCCAGGTGAGGAGGACCTCGTTGGTCACCGGGTAGTAGCCGACGGGGAAGTCGTAGCTGAAGGTCTGAACGGCCCCGGCGTGACCCGAGTGCAGCCATCCGATGACGTCGGCGAGGTGGTAGGAGAGGGCGTCGACGTTGAGGCCCGGCTGGCGGGCGACGTCGAGGATCGACCCGGCGACGACGCCGGCGAGCGCCAGCGCCACCGTCCGCTGTCCGCGCGAGGCCTCATTCCAGCGCTCGATGAGCTCATTCATGACCGACCGCCGCGGGCCGGGCACGAGCCACCGGGTCGCCGCCCACGCGGCGATCGGTCCCGCGGCGAGCGCGGGGACGCTGTTCGCCACCCCGGCGAGTCCGAGCGCGAGCGTCCAGCAGAAGACGAAGGCGGCGGCGAGGGGGGCCGCGGCGAGGATGCGATCGGTCACGCCCGTGTCGGTGATCAGCCCCGCGACGCGCAGCGCGCCATCGGCAAGCGCGCACGCCGCGAGCACGAGGACCACCTGGTCGAGGAGCACGGGCTCAGCTCCGGTCGCAGACGGCGACGAGGTCGAGCGCGGACTCGAGCGGCCTCGAGGCGAGGGTGAAGTCCTCGGGCCCGATCTCGAGCGCGCCCGGCTGGGGCACCGCTCGGCTCGCGCGCAGCCGCGCATCGTAGAGCCGCTGGCGCACGCGGCGCGGGAGCAGGCGGCGCAGCCGCAGCGGGTCGAGCCGGAGCAGGCGGTGGAGTTCCCCGCGCTCGGCGTCGATCAGCGCCTGGTAGCGAGCAGAGCCGAAGAGGCCGAGGACTTCGACGCGGGCGAAGTGGGGCGTGCACAGCGCGCTCAGCTCGGCCGCGTCGTACTCCACGTAGTGATAGGGGTCGATGATCTCGTCGGGCAATCCGAAGGTGAGCCGGTTGGGGGTGACGAGGACGGCGCGGGCGCCGGGCGCCAGCACCCGCACGATCTCTGCGACGGCGCGAGCGGCGTCGGGCACGTGCTCGATCGAGTGCACCGAGAGAACGGAGGCAAACGACCCCGGGCCGAAGGGCAGGCTTCGCATGTCCGCCACGTGCGTCTCGCGCTCCTGGCCGGCGAGGGCGACGGGCTCGACGTCGACGCCCACCGTCTCACGGGGAGCGAGCTCGCGGAACGAGTGGCCGGTGCCGCACCCGAGATCGAGCACCCGCCCCTGCGGGAGCAGCGGCGCACACAGCCGGTACGCCGCGACGTGGCGTTGGAAGGTGGGATTGAAGCCGCCCTCGGGAGCGCTGACGCGCTCGCCCGTGATCACGGCCGCCGGGCCTCCAGGTAGACGGTGCCGCCGGCCCGCGCCGCCACCTCGGCGCCGGCGAGCGCGAGGGCCAGGGGCGAGGCCGCGACCCCGGCGGCGACAGCGGCGACGCGCTGACGGGAGGTGAGCCGGCGGCTGCGCGCCTCGGGCTGGCGGATGGCGTCATAGAGGTCGAGGTGCCCGGGCAGGCCGGCGACGATCCCCTGGAGCCAGCCGAACATCACCTGCCCGCCGCGCCAGTAGCTGACGCGCTCGATCTCGAGTCCCCGCGCGCGCACCGAGTCGGTCAACGCCGAGGCGGGCAGGTGCACGAGATGGCGGGGAATGTCGAGGGCAAACCACCTCTCCCCCATCGCCCGTGCCTGCCAGCTCGCCCGGTTGGGGACGGCGACGACGAGCAGCCCGCCCGGACCCAGCAGCTCGCACCCACGGGCCAGGGCGGCCGCGGGCTGGCGCAGGTGCTCGAGGGAGTGCCAGAAGACGACCGCCGCCCACTCGCCCTCGCGCTCGTGGAAGGCCGTCACCTCGCGCGCACGGACATCGGCGCGCGCGCTCGTGCGCTCGAGGCCAAGCGCCTCGCGGCCGCGGGCATGGAGGGCGTCGAGCAAGGCGCCCTCGCCGCAGCCGACGTCGAGCACGGGCCCGGCCGGGGCGTGCTCGTCGAGCCGGCGCGCCAGGGTCGCTCGCGACCGGCGCAGGAGGCGGTCGCCGCCCCCGGCGAAGCGGCCGCCCGCGGGCCGGTACCACCCCGAGTACGCCGCCTCGAGCTCGGCCTCGTCGGGCGGCGGGTAGGTGGTGGCGGTGCCGCAGGCGTCGCACACCGCGAGCCGGCCCGCCACCGGCCGGCCCAGAGACCCGCACCAGACGCAGCTCGGGGCCGGAGCCCGGGTCGCGCCGCGGGGTGGCGCTTCGGGGGCCGCGGTCATGCCCGGCATGCTAATCGCTCGCTATCAGGCACGCGGGGGTGCGTAGATGAGGAAGCCGGCGGCGATCGCGGTCGGGCGCTGGCCGGCCAGGCAGGCGATCCAGTGCCGGTCGTAGCGGTAATCCACCGCCCCGAGCTCCATCACCACCCACGCTCCCCGCGCCTCCCGGGCCAGCGCCGGGCACGGGTCGTCGGCGCCGAGCACGGTCACCGGATGGGAGAGGCGCGCGCCCGCCAGCACCGCTACGGACACCGGTCCCACGAGCACGGGGGCGCTGCCGTTCCGGTACGCCGGACGTGAGTCCAGCCAGCGCACGAGCCCGGCGTCGAACTGGCCCGTCCGGGCGTGCGCGGCCAGGTAGCCGTCCACCGGCACGAGCAGGGCGACGAGGAGCACGGCCGCCACCACGGCGGCGAGCGCCGGTGCCCCCCACCAAGCGCCGCCCACCACCCACCGTGCGACGAGCTCGAGGACCACCGCCATCAGGGCGCCGAGCCCGGCCGAGACGAGGAGCAGGCGCGCCGACGGGGCGTAGGGAAAGCCGAGCGAGACGTCGTGATCGAGGTTGATGACCAGCGCGGCCACGAGCGCGGCGGCGGGCAGGAGCTCGTGCCGGCCGCCACCCCGGCCGGCCAGGGCGACCGTCGCCACCGCCGCGAGCAGGCACGGGAGCAGGTAGCGGGTGGCGCCGACGGCCAGCGTCGTGCTCGAGGCATCGCCGGTGTAGGGCGAGGCCGCCCACAGGGCCAGCGAGCCCAAGACAACCACCGCGAACCCCACAACCACCCGCCGGCGCGCCCACAGCGGCGCCACGAGTGCCGCCGCGACGACCACCACGCCGCCCGCGAGGGCACGCCAGTAATCGTCGAGGCGGCCGTGGAGGGTGGCGTGGAGCTTGCTCAGCAGGCTCGCGTCCAACGAGCGGAAGGCGGCCGGAATCGGATCGCCCCACGGGGTCGTGGACAGGGGCCAGAAGGGCGATCCGTGCTGGACGAGATTGCGTACGTACCAGACCCCGCCCACGACGGCGGCCGCCGCGGCGGCGAGCAGGAGGGGGATGAGGAGCCGGCGCAGCTGGTCGCGGCACCGCCACGCGCCCGCCGCGAGGGCGACGACGGCGAGCGGCGCCCCCGTCGTCTTCGTTCCCACGCACAGCCCCACCGCCACCAGCGCGGCCGCGAGCAGGGCGGGGTGGCGCTCGCGGCTCGCGCCCTTCTCCCCAGCCCGCCACGGGGCGGCGCCGGCGGCGAGCGCCGCCGCGCACGCCAACCACGCCGAGTCGGGGAGATCGTTGTTGGGCCCCGGGAGCTGGACGACGACGAGGGGCAGCGTGCATGCCGTCGCCGTGGCCAGCCACGCCATCCGCGGCGAGACTCCGAGCTCGGCGAGCCCGGCGCGTACCGAGGCGCCGAGGAGGAGCAGCATCGCCGGCGTCAGCAGGGTGGGGGGCACGAAGGTCCGGGAGATCGCCGTGGCCCAGGTGATGAGCACCTCCCAGGTGACGGGATAGTTCTGGATCGGGAGGTTGTCCCACACGGTGGCCAGTGATCCGGGACGGCCGTTGTGGATCCAGGCCACCGGGAGCGCGAGGTGGTAGGTGAGCGCGTCGTAGCCGAGGCCCGGGTAGCGGAGCACCCACGTCCCGTAGCCGAGCGCCGCTCCCACCACCGCGAGGCGAGCGACGCGACCGGGACGGGTGAGGCCGCTCCACCACCCCCCCAGCTGCTCGGCGGCCGACGGAGGGCGGAGCGGAGCCGCGCGCCAGGTGACCGCCCACAGGACCAGGGCCGCCAGCGCCAGCGCCACCGGGCTCGCGCCGAGCCCGACGAGCGCCAGGGCCAGCGCCGAGAGCACGGCGCCGGCGGCGGCGAAGGCGACGGTGGCGAGGACGCGCATCAGCCCGGTGGGAACCGCCGCCGAAGCCAGCCTCCACCCCGCGGCGCTCAGTGCGGCGATCGATGCGAGGAGGAGAAGCTGGTGGATCAGGAGGCCCACGGTGGGCCGCCGGCGCCGAGGAGGCGATAGAGGTCGAGGTAGCTCTCGGTGCAGCGGTCGGTCGACAGCTCCTCGGCGCGGGCGCGGCACAGGGCGGCCGTCTCCGGGTGCTGGCTGAGCTCCATCGCCTCGAGCAGCGTCTGCGCCAGCGCGGCGGGCTCGAGGCGGTCGCACAGCAGCCCGACTCCGGGGCGGTCGATGACCTCCGGCGCCGCCCCATGGTCGTAGCCGACGGCGGGGGTCCCGCACGCCATCGCCTCGGCGTGAACGAGCCCGAAGGCCTCGTCCTGGGAGGGGAGGGCGGCCACCCAGGCCTCCCCGTAGGCCCTCGCGAGGGTGCCGCGATCGTCGAGATCGACGAGCCGCACCCCGGGAGCGTCGAGGCGAACCCCGGCGCGCCGCACCGCCTCGGCCGAGCGCGGGCGCGAGAGCACGAGCTCGGTGTCCGGGCGCTCGCGGCGTACGAGGGCGAGCGCCTCGACGAGGAGCGCCACGTGCTTGCGGGGCTCCTCGGCCGCGCCGCTGCAGATGATCGTGGGGGTGGCGGCGCGAGCGCTGGCCGGACGGAAGGCGTCGAGGTCGACTCCCGGCGCGATCACCGGGGCCTCGTAGCCGAGCACGCGCTCGAAGGACTCGGCGGCATAGCGGCTGAGGGCGACGACGGCGTCACAGCCTCGGAGGGCGATCCGCAGCACCTCGGCGCGCCGCTGCACCGCCATCCACTCGCGGGAGGGGATGCCGAGGTAGGAGAGGATCGCCGGGCGGCGCGTCCGCTTGCGCCAGCGCGCGGCGGCGACGGCATCGGTCGGATACACGGCGTGGGCGAGGTCGTAGTCACCCAGGCGCAGCGCCGCGTAGGTGAGCGGGACATGGGTCACGTAGGGCTCGAACATGCGCCGCAGCCGCGCCCCGCTGGGCGGGCGCGGAAGCCGGATGATCGGCAGGCCGTCCTCGACGGTGCGCCGGGGAGCACCGGGATGGCTGGTGATCAGGCGCGGGTGGTGCCCGCGCTCGAGCAGCCCATCGGCGAGCTCGCGCGTGAAGCGCTCGCCGCCCCGCCTGACCTCGGGCCAGAAGCATGGGCTGAGCAGAGCGACCCGAAGCGCGTGGACCGGCGCGCGGCCGGACACGGTGTCTGCCCCGAGCGCGATCACGGGGCGTGAGGCTACCGAGAGCGGTTCGACAGGTAGCCGGCAGCCTCGCGCAACAGCGGCTTCTCGAGCACCCACGTCGCCACCACGGTGACGAGCGCGTAGACGACGACCTCGGCCACGGCCATCACCGCCGTCCGTGGGCCCGTCTCCGCGAGCCGGATCAAGAGCACGATGGCGACGGCGGGGATGGTCGGGAGGATCGCCCGCAGGGCGTGACGAACGAGCGCGAAGCCGGCGAACAACCTCGAGAGGTACCACGCCCGGAGCGCGAGATCGACGGTGGTGCCGGCGGCCATCCCCACCGCCAGGCCGGTCAGGCCATGGGTGAGCAGGAGCGGAATCCCCACACCGAGGGTGGCGATGGCGGCGGCGACGTTGACCACCGCGATGGGGACGGTCTCGGAGCGGGCCATGAAGTAGTCGTCCCAGTTGAAGCCGATCTGGCTCGCGGCGGCGATGATGCCGGTGATCTCGAGCAGCCCGATTCCCGCGTGCCACCGCTCGCCGACGATGAACCTGATCAGGTCCCCGGCGAAGATCGAGACGGCGGCGCCGAACGGCACCCCCCACATCAGCGCCAGGCGGTTGGACTTCACGAACGACTCGCGCAGCAGCTCGACGCGGTCCTGGATCGCGCAGATCGCCGGATACAGGGTGCCGCTGATCATCGCGTCGAGCCGGGCGGTCAGGGCGGTGATGTTCGCCGTGAGCGCGAGGACGCCGACGCCCGCCAGCCCCAGGTGCGAGTTGGTGGCGATCACCGCACCGTTGGCGAGGACCACGCCCGACGCGGTGGCGACGAAGATGGGGCCCGAGAACGAGGCGTAGACGCGCAGGGCACCGCGGTCATAGCGCCACCGCAGCCGGAACGGGCAGGTCGCCAGCGCCACCGCCGCTCCCGCCCACGCGCCCACCACCACCCCGATGGCCAGCGCCCAATAGCCGAGGCCGGCGATCGCCAGCACCACGGCGACGACGAAGCCGACGACGGGCTCGATGGCGCCGAGCAGCCGCTGTCGCGCGAAGTGCATCTGGCGGTAATAGATCCACAGGGGCGCCTGCAGGGCATCGGCGGCAAGGGTGGTCAGGAGCACCAGCCCGGGCAGCACGAGCTCCCAGTGGCCGTAGATGACGGCGATGACGGGAAGCGCGGCGATCATGGGCACGAGCGCCGCCCCCGTCATCATCAGCTCGACCGTGAACGCCTTCTGGAAGGCGACCTCCTGGTCGGCGTCGTCCTGCTGGACGTACTTGTCGCTCACCCCCACGTACTTGAGCCGCGCGAGCACGCCGAGCGAGACGACGAGGATCCCCCACACGCCGTAGGCGCTGCGGGTCAGCAGCGCGGCGAGGATGATCCCCCTCGCCAACCCGAGCAGGGCCAGCCCGACGTCGAAGGCGCCGTTGAGGAGGACGCCGCGGGCGGCGTAGGAGCGCATCGTCGCTCCGCCCGTGTCGATGTACCTCCCCGCGGTGCCTGCACCGGCCGGATCGCCGGGTTCGAGCATGGCGCCGGCATCCTTGGATGTGTCGAGCACCTTTGCGATTATCGCGCCTGGACGCGCGATGGCGCGGATCAACCGGGGTCCAGGCGCGTCACGCGACCGAACCCGCGCCGACCGAATGAGCGCCCGCTCATTCGCCATAATGCCCCCGTGCCGGCCCCGCTCGTCTCGGTCGTGGTCTCGACCTGGAACCGTCCGGCTCGCCTGGCGAGGCTGCTCGCGAGCCTGCGCGATCAGAGGCTCGCCGCCGACGCGTTCGAGGTGGTGGTCGTCGAAGACGGGTCGGGCCCGGAGACCGAGGCGGTGATCGCCGCCGAGGCGAGCCGCCCCGGCCTCAGCATTCGCACGGTCAGGCACGAGCAGCCGCGCGGCCCCGGGGCGGGCCGCAACAGCGGCTGGCGCGCCGCCCACGCTCCCCTCGTCGCCTTCACCGACGACGACTGCGTCGCCGAGCGCGAGTGGCTGAGCGCCGGGGTCGCGGCCAGCGAGGAGGCTCCCGGCGCGATCGTCCAGGGCCGCACCCAGCCCGATCCCACCGAGCTCGGCCGCGACGGCGTCCTCTCGCGCACGATCCGGGTCGAGCGGCTCGGCCCGCAGTACGAGACCTGCAACATCTTCTACCCGCGTGCCCTGCTCGAGTCGCTCGGGGGCTTCGAGGAGCACTTCGGCCTCGCGCCCGGCGGCGAGGACACCGATCTCGCGTGGCGGGCGATCGAGGGCGGCACCGAAGCCGTGTTCGCCCCCGACGCCATCGTCTTCCACGCCGTCCAGCCGCTCGGGGTGCGGGGCATGCTCCGCGTGGCGGCGCGCTGGAGCGACGTCGTCCGGATCTTCCCCGAGCACCCCCGGCTGCGCTCGACGCTCGAGCGCGGGGTGTTCTGGAACGTATGGCACTACCTGATGTGGCGCTCCGCGCTCGCGCTCCTGGCCCCGAGCTGGCTGCGGCGCCTGCTCGTGACCAGGCACCTGCTCGCGCTGCGCAAGCGCGCCCGGGAGGCCGGCGCGGGCTCGTGGGCGGTCCCCTTTCTCTTCGTCCATGACCTCGTCGAGTGCTGGTCGGTGGCACGGGGCGCGGTCCGCTACCGCACGCTTGTGCTCTGACGGCGCTGGGTAGCATGGCGGGCCCATGGCCGTGCTCTCGCCCGACATCTTCAAGGCCTACGACATCCGGGGGCTATACGGCTCGGACATCGACGAGCAGAGCGCCGAGCTCATCGGCCGCGCCTTCGCCCGCGTCATCGCCGACCTCGAGGGCAAGCCCACGGGCGAGCTGCGGCTCGGGCTCGGCCGCGACATGCGCCTGACCGCGCCCGCGCTGGCGGCCCGCTACCGCGAGGGGATGACGGCCGAGGGCGCCACCGTTCTCGACGCGGGGATGGTGGGGACGGAGATGCTCTATTACCTCGTCGGCTCGCGCGACCTC
>DASZMD010000110.1:0-4132 GCA_035551955.1 Solirubrobacteraceae bacterium
TGCTGGCACGTGCCGAGGATCTCACGAAGGGGTGGCTGCTCGCCCTCCTGGAGGAGCGTGAGCTCAGGGAGGCGCCGGCCATCCTCGCCGCCGACATCGTGCGCGAGGGCCCTCGGCTGTGCGAGGCCATCGTCCGTGCGCTCGCCGACGATCACGACCTGCGGCGGCTCGAGCCCGGCGGTGCGCTCGAGCGGCTCGCCTCGCGCGCCGGCGAGATGGCGGGGACCTCGCAGGCCGAAGGGAGCGTCCGGGCCGTCGATGCGCTGAGGGCGGTCATCTGGAGCGCCCTCCGGGAGGAGCTCGTGCGCCCCGAGGCGGACCTCGTCGAGGCCCTCGCGGAACGACTGTCGCGGGTCGCAGAGCTCGTGCGCGCCGCGGTGCTGCGGCGCTTCGGTGCGGCCGAGGGCGAGGGCGGGGAGCCGCCGGAAGTGCCCCGCGGGCTCGCTGAGGTCGTCGCCATCGGGGAGGAAGCCGCGCCTGACTGGCAGGGAAGGCCGGCGGCGGAGCCTGCCCCTGAGCCGCTGGCGCCCGGACGCCATTTCTCCGGGCCGCGGGAGCCGGGACTGCGCCCGGTGGCCGAGGGCCTGGCGCCGATGACCGCCGACTCGCTGTGGCGCGGCGCGCTCGAGGACGAGGTCGCGAAGGCGCAACGCTCGGGCTCGAAGCTGGCGCTGCTGCTCGCCGAGCTCAGCGACTCCGAGCGGGTCTCGGTAGTCGAGCCCCTGCACGTGGCGAGCGAGACCTTCGGCCGATTCGCCCAGGCGGTGCGCAGCGCGCTGCGGCGCGAGGACATCCTTGCGTGCGAGACCGAGAGCAGGGCGTGGATCATCGCACGCACCACCGGGCGGACCGGCGCGCGGTCCCTCGGGTCGCGGGTCGCCGCCGCCGTCCAGGAGGCGGAGCCGTGGCGGGGGGCGTCGCTCACGGTGGGGATCGGGATCGCCGTCCTCGGCGAGGACGCCCACGATGCCGTCGGCCTGATCGAGGCGGCCGACGAGTGGACCTTCGCCGCCGTCTCGGCCGGGCTGGCCACCGTGGAGTCCCCGGAGCACGCCGGCGGCGGCTAGTGGCCCACTAGAGCGGGAGCGCCCCGACGGTCGCGGTGCCGAGCATGCCGAGCGCCTGCGCCGTCGCCTGGGTCAGGTCCCAGGTCGCGTGGTTCGCGTAGGGCCCGCGGTCGATCACGGGCACGACGATCGAGCGTCCGCCGTAGAAGATCTTGACCGGAGTGCCGCACTTGAGGGTGCGGCTGGCGACGCCGAGGGTGGACCGCCGCAGGACGGTGCCGCAGGCCGTCTGCTGCCCGAAGAAGCCCTTGCCGTAGAAGGTGGCGATCGACGGCCGGAAGACGCTGATCTGGAGGGTGGGGGAGACCTGCCCGGCCTGGCTCGCGCTCGCGGACTGCTCGAGCACCGTGCGCACGGTGACCCGGCCCGCATGGTCGGTCCGCCACGGAACCGAGAACGCTCCCCCGGGGTCGACGGTGCCGGTGGCGACGCTCACCCACCCGGCCTGGGGATCGAGCCGCTGGACGACGATTGTGTCACCCGCGCTCGTCGGCGCGGTGGCGCCAGTGAAGGCCAGCGCGCGACCGAGCAGCGCGGACACGTTGGTGGTTACGGTGATGCCATCGCCGGTGGCCGTGGTCACGGGGCTCGGCGTCGCCGTGGGTGAGGCGCTGGAAACCGGCGTCACCGAGCCGGGAGACGCACCGCCCGACGCGGCCGATGCCGCGGGCGCGGCGACCAGCGGGCTCGCAAGGAGCAGGGCGACCAGCATCACTTTGGCGCGTGGGCTCACGTCTATTGAATTCCCTGCTCGTTCGGCCTACGGGGTGAGCTGACGGGCTCGCGCTGGGCTGGCGCTACGGTCCGAGATCGGACCGATTCGCCCCTGTGAACCTGACGGCCCACAAGTGGTTCCCCCGCCGGCCGCCCGCTGACGGGCGACCGCTCGGCCATTGAAGGAGCGGTGAGTATACGGAACTTTGGCGCGCCGCGTTATGTCGCCTTTAGGCGCTCCGCGGGGGCGTATCTAGGGTCTCGGCAGGCGCGCCACGACGCCGCGCAGGGCGCGCGCTCCCGCCGAGATCCCGATCTCCGCGAGCTCGGCGGTCACGTTCACGGCAGAACCGATGAGGTCGGCGCCGCCGGCCGGAATCGGCCGCCGCCGGCTCGCCGGCGACGGTGTGCCCGGAGGCTGCGCAGGCTGGCGGACACGGGCGGCACTCGGCGTCGCCCGCTTGGTCGCCCCGGGCGCTGCGGCGGGCGGGCGAGCCGCGGGGCGGCGGGCGCTGGAGATGCTTCGCGCGGGGGTCGCCGCGCTCGCGGCGGGCGGATCGGCGGCGGCGGGGCGGAGCGGCGCCTTGACCGGGGCGGGGCTTTTCGCGCCTGCGGCGGCCGGCGCCGCGCGCTTCTGGGGCGCCGGCGCCCCGCGCTTCTCGCTCCGGCGATGCGGGCGCGTGCGCGGGAGGCCTCCGAGGACCTCCGAGGGACGGTCATCGCTCATGGCGACCAATGATCGCGCACCGGGGCCCGGGGCGCCACCCGACCACCGTTACTCGTCCAGGGCCCCTCACCCGGGGGTGAGAGCGAGCCGATAGACGGGTAAACCGCGAATAGCGAGGAAATTTGCCCGCAACTTGAAACGGGAAGGGACGTTTGACGTAATAGTGGTGGACGCCGCCAATGCGGCGCAAGTCAGGTGATCGCCGCACCGTGCTCGCGTGAGGCAGTCGGCCGTCCTTGACTTCATAAAGTATAGCGAGTAGTATGGACCTATATGGTTGAGTAGCGGGGTTACGCCATGAGCGCGCATCCTGCGGTCAGTCCTCGTATCGCCGGGTATCTAGCAGGCGATGCCATTCGACGGAAACGGAACCAGATGTCAGTAGCCGAACTACAGGAACTCGAAGAGATCAAGGGTCTCGTCAACCGCGGCCAGCAGGTGGGCGTGCTCACGTACGCCGAGATCGCCGGCGCGGTATCGGAACTGGATCTCGACGAGGCCGACGTTGAGGAGCTGCATGGCTTCCTCGAGCGCGCGGAGATCGAGCTTGTCGAGGAGGTCGATCCGGCCCTGGCGGCGGCCGAGGTGGAGCGTGCGCCCGACAAGCGCGGACGCCGTAAGCCGAAGACCGCGCTTGACCTCAAGCCGGACATGACGACCGATTCCCTGCAGCTGTTCCTCAAGGACATCGGGAAGGTGCGTCTGCTCACTGCCCAGGAAGAGGTGGACCTGGCCAAGCGCATCGAGCGAGGTGACCTCGATGCCAAGCAGAAGATGGTTGAGTCGAACCTCCGCCTCGTCGTCTCCATCGCCAAGAACTACCGCAACCAGGGTCTTCCCTTCCTCGATCTGATCCAGGAGGGGACGCTCGGGCTCGTGCGCGCGGCCGAGAAGTTCGACTACCGCAAGGGCTTCAAGTTCTCCACCTATGCGACCTGGTGGATCCGCCAGGCGATCGCCCGCGCCCTCGCCGACAAGGCGAGGACGATCCGGATCCCGGTGCACGTGGTCGAGAAGCTCAACAAGATCGGTCGCGCCGAGCGCAAGCTGGTGACCGAGCTCGGACGCGAGCCCACCGCCGAGGAGATCGCCGAGGTCACGGGCATCGAGCCCGACGAGGTCGAGTCGATCAAGCGCTCGGCGCAGGCTCCGGTGTCGCTCGAGAAGCCGGTCGGCGACGAGGAGGAATCCGAGTTCGGGCAGTTCATCGCCGACGAGCGGGCCGAGTCGCCCTACGAACGGGCCGCGGAGATCCTCACCAAGGAGGCTCTGCGGGAAGCGCTCGAGAACCTGAGCTACCGCGAGCGCCGCGTCCTCGAGCTCCGTTACGGGCTCGGCGGCGAGCACCCGCGCACCCTCGACGAGGTCGGCCGGACGTTCAACGTCACCCGCGAGCGAATCCGTCAGATCGAGAATCAGTCGCTGAAGAAGCTGCAGTCGCTCGCCGAAGCTCAGAAGCTTCGCGACGTCGCCTAGTGGGAGGCCCACTAGTAGGACTTCGTTAGCTGTGTGCAGGAGTTCGTGCGGGGGCAGGGAATTCTTGTGGCATGGCGCTGCGGACAGGCGAGTACGGGGTCGCGGCGGGGGATTTGGAGGTGCAGCGGGCGGGGTTGATCGCGTTTGC
>DASZMD010000111.1:0-1501 GCA_035551955.1 Solirubrobacteraceae bacterium
CGAGCGCCGGATCGCCTTGGAGACGACCTCGATCGCCGGGTGCTGCCCGATGACGCGCTTGTGGAGCTCCTCCTCCATGCGCATCAGCTTCTGGGTCTCGGCCTCGGTCAGCTTGAACACGGGGATGCCAGTCCACATCGAGACGATGTCGGCGATCTCCTCCTCGCCGATCGACGGCCGCTCGGTCGACTCGCCCGCCTCCCACTGGTCGGCGAGCTCGCGCTTGCGCTGGGTCAGACGGCGCTCCTTGTCGCGCAGGTTGGCCGCCTTCTCGAACTCCTGGGACTCGATCGCCTCCTCCTTGGCGCGCCGCGTCTCCTCGATCTCGTCCTCGAGCTCGCGGTACACAGGCGGAGAGGTCATCGACTTGATCCGCATCCGGGATGCCGCCTCGTCGATCAGGTCGATCGCCTTGTCCGGCAGGAAACGGTCGGAGATGTACCGGTCGGCCAGGTCGGCCGCCGCCTCCAGGGCCTCGTCGGTGATGTTGACCTTGTGGTGCTGCTCGTAGCGATCGCGCAGTCCCTTGAGGATCTGGACGGTTTCCTCGGTCGAGGGCTGGTCCACGGTGATCTTCTGGAAGCGCCGCTCCAGAGCGGAGTCGCGCTCCAGGTACTTGCGGTACTCCTCCAATGTGGTGGCACCGACCGTCTGGAGCTCGCCGCGCGCCAGAGCCGGCTTCAGGATCGAGGCCGCATCGATCGCGCCCTCGGCGGCACCGGCGCCCACCAGGTTGTGGAGCTCGTCGATGAACAGGATGATGTCGCCGCGCTGGGTGATCTCCTTCATCACCTTCTTCAGCCGCTCCTCGAACTCGCCGCGGTACTTGGAGCCGGCGACGAGCGCAGCCAGATCCAGCGTGTAGATCTGCTTGCCCTTGAGCAGCTCCGGGACGTCGGCGTTGGTGATCCGCTGGGCCAGGCCCTCGACGACGGCCGTCTTGCCGACGCCGGGCTCGCCCACGAGCACCGGGTTGTTCTTCGTGCGGCGCGAGAGGATCTGCATGATCCGCTCGATCTCGGTCTCGCGGCCCACCACCGGGTCCAGCTTGCCCTCGGAGGCGAGTTTGGTCAGGTTGCGGCCGAACTGGTCGAGCAGCTTCGAGGACTTCTTGCCCTCGGCCGCGCCGGCGGCCGCGCTCGCCCCGGAGCCGGCGCCGCGCTGGCGGCTGCCAGGGCCGGACAGCATCCGGATGACCTCGTTGCGGATCTTCTCGGAGTCGGCGTCGAAGTCGAGCAGGATGCGCGCGGCCACGCCCTCGTTCTCGCGGACGAGGCCGAGCAGGATGTGCTCGGTGCCGATGTAGTTGTGGCCCAGACTCAGCGCTTCGCGCAGCGCGAGCTCCAAGACCTTCTTGGCCCGGGGCGTGAACGGAATCTGGCCGGAGGTGACCTCCTCGCCCGATCCGACGATCCGCACCACCTGGGCGCGAACGCGCTCCACCGTGATGTCGAGCGACTCGAGCACCCGGGCGGCGAGCCCCTCCTCTTCGCGGAGCAGG
>DASZMD010000112.1:0-1552 GCA_035551955.1 Solirubrobacteraceae bacterium
CAGGTGGTGCATGAACCACAGGTCCGAGCGCGCGTCGCCCGGCGGCTCCAGCGCCTTGTCTCGGAATTGCACCAGACGCTGGGTGTTGGTGAACGTGCCCTCCTTCTCCACGTGCGCGGCGGCGGGCATGAGGAAGACCTCGGTCTGGATGTCCTCGGTCCGCAGCTCACCCGACTCGATCTCGGGCGAGCCGCGCCAGAAGGTGGCGGTCTCGATCTCGGCGAGGTCGCGGACGACGAGCCACTTGAGCTTGGCCAGCGCGCGGCGCTGGAGCCCGGAGTGCTGGGAGCCGGCGGCGGGGTTCTGTCCCATCACGAAGAAGCCCTCGACGCCGCCGTCGAGCATCCGCAGGGTGGTGGCGAAGTGGGAGTGGTTTCCCGAGATGCGAGGGATCGCCCCGAAACCGTAGCCGTTCTCCTCGGTGGCCGCCTCACCGAACCAGGCCTTGAGCAGGGAGACGATGTACTTGTCGAAGTTCGACCACCAGCCGCGCTTGGCCCCGCCCGTCTCGATGTAGGTCTCGAGATCGAGCTCCGCCTCGGCCGCGCGCGGCATGTGCAGGTAGCCGGGGAGCAGGTCGTAGAGGGTGGGAATGTCGGTCGAGCCCTGGATCGAGGCGTGCCCCCGGAGCGCCATGATGCCGCCCCCGGGGCGCCCGATGTTCCCGAGCAGGAGCTGGAGGATGGAGGCGGTGCGGATCATCTGCACACCGGCGGTGTGCTGGGTCCAACCCACCGCGTAGCAGAAGGCGGTGGTGCGCTCCCGGCCCGAGTTCTCGATCAGGGCCTGGGCCACGGCGAGAAAGTCGTCGGGGGCGATGCCGCAGATGCGCTGCACCATCTCCGGCGTGTAGCGGCTGAAGTGCCGCCGGAGGATCTGGAAGACGCAGCGCGGGTGCTCGAGGGTGTCGTCGCGATGGATCTTGCCGCCGTGCATCCCCGCCCCGGTCCGCTCCTCGAAGGACTGCGCGGAGTGCTCGCGGACCCCGGCGGCGGAGGCCATCTCGCCGCCCTCGTACATCCAGCTCGAGCGGTCGTACATCCCCGTCTCGGGGTCGAAGCCCGAGAACACGCCACCGAGGTCCTCGGTGTCGCGAAACTCCTCGCCGACGATCGTCGAGGCGTTCGTGTAGTGGAGGACGTAGTCGCGGAAGTAGGACTCGGTCTCGAGCACGTGGCGGATGAGGCCTCCGAGGAAGGCGATGTCGCTCCCGGCGCGGATGGGGACGTGCTGGTGGGCGATCTCGCTCGTCCTCGAGTAGCGGGGGTCGACGCTGATGATCCGCGCCCCGCGCTCCTTGGCCTTCATCACCCAGCGGAAGCCGACGGGATGCGCCTCGGCCATCGACGATCCCTCGATGAGGACGCAGTCCGCGTTCTGGAGATCCTGGAGGAAGCCGGTGGCGCCGCCGCGCCCGAACGAGGTCCCCAGACCGGGGACCGTGGAGCTATGTCATATCCGCGCCTGGTTCTCGATCTGGATCGCCCCCATCGCCGTCCACAGCTTCTTGATCAGGTAGTTCTCCTCGTTGTCGAGGGTCGCCCCGCCGAGG
>DASZMD010000113.1:0-6978 GCA_035551955.1 Solirubrobacteraceae bacterium
CAACTCTGAGGGCCGCGTGGGGCTAGCGGTTCAGGGGACCGTACGCACGCATGCTGCGCACCCGCCCGCTCCTACTTTCCTCGTGCCTCGCGCTGGCGCTCGCGCTCCTGCCCGCGGGCGTAGCCGCGGCGGCCGACCCGATCATGCCGCTCTCGCAGGTCCAGCCGGGGATGCAGTGCACGGGCGAGACGGTGATCTCGGGCATCACCATCTCCTCTTTCGCCGTCGACGTCATCAGCGTGGTCCAGGCCCCGCCGCAGGGCGCGATGATCATGGTCAGCGTCTCCGGACCGGCCGTCGACGCCAGCGGGGTAGCCTTCGGGTTCTCCGGCTCGCCCATCCTCTGTCCCGCGGCCGACGGCACTCCGAGCATCATCGGCGCCCTCTCTCAGGGGATCGGGCAGTACGGCAACAATGTCGTCCTCGCCACCCCCATCCAGCAGATGCTGGGCCAGCCCGTGCTGCCGCCGTCGGCGGCGCCGCGACTCACCGTCCGGACGCGGCCGCTCGACGGGCCGCTGACCGTGTCCGGCCTCTCGCCCGCCCTCGCCGCGCTCGTCGCGCGGGCCGGGCAGCAGGCCGGCCGCGCCGTGGCGCCCGCCCCCGTCGGCGGGGCGCCGAGCTATGCCGTGCAACCGCTCGTACCCGGGGCCTCGGTCGCCGCCGCCTATTCGACGGGCGCGATCGGGATCGGCGCGGTGGGAACCGTGAGCTACCGCGACGGCGCCAACGTGTACGCCTTCGGACACGAGCTCGACGGGGCGGGCCGACGCTCGCTCTTCCTCCAGGACGCCTACGTGTATGGGATCGTCGACAATCCGAGCCCGGCCGCCGACGGCAGCTATAAGCTCGCCGCTCCCGGCCACGTCGAGGGCACGCTCACGAGCGATAACCCGAGCGATGTGATCGGCCAGGTGGGGGCGCCTCCGCCGTCGATCCCGGTGGACGTCGCCGCCCGCGATCTCGACACCGGGCACACGCTCACCCTCGACAGCTCCGTGGCCGACGAGACCGACATCGGCGACCCGGTCGGCGATCTCCTCGACATAGTCGCGCCGACGGCGGTGGCTCAGGCGGCAACCCAGATCTACGACGGCCCGCCCGCCAACGAGTCGGGGACCATGTGCCTGCGCGTCTACCTGCGCGAGAGCAGGGCGCCGCTCGGATTCTGCAGCCGCTACGTCGCCAGCGGCGCTCCCGGCGACCAGGGCCTGATCCCGCCCGCCCTCGCGCTCGCCACCTCCGGAGACGTGACCACCGCACTCTCGCTGCTCGACTCGGTCCAGTTCGCGACCCTCCATGTCACGCGTGTGACCGCGAGCATCGACGCGCGGCGCGGTCTTGCCGAAGGGACGATCATGCAGGCGCAGGCCCCGGCGAGCGCGGTGGCGGGCGGGCTGCTGCCCGTGCGCCTGTTCGTCCGCCACTACCAGGGAGCGCTTCAGCAGATCTCGCTGCGCCTGCGGATCCCCCGCGGTCTCCATGGGCCGGTGCTCGTGACCCTCAAGGGTCCGTCGAGCGGAGGCTCAGGGAGCGCGGCGGCGCTCGAGGCGGCTCTGGCGAGCGCCATCGGTGGGAGCGGCGGCGGCGGGGCCGGGAGCCTGGGCTCGAGCTCAGCCGGCTCCGGACCCGCCTCGATCGCCGCGCTCCGGAGCCGGGTGGCCGCGATCTCGAAGTACGACGGGGTAACGGCGAGCTTCCTCGCCGCCACGAGCCGCCATCCCGGAGCGGCGCGACCCGCGTACCGCGACCCGTCCCTGCTCATCATGGGCAAGGCGAGCGTGTTCGTCGTCGTCCGGCGACACTAGCCGGGCGCGAGCAGCGCGGCGATCGCAGCCGCGTTCACCGGTGAGGCCGCCCCGCGCTCGGTCACGAGCGCGGTCACGAGCGCGGCCGGGGTGACATCGAAGGCCGGGTTCCGGCACCGCGTGCCGGGCATGGTCAGCGGCGCTCCGCGCGCGAGCCGGACCTCGTCCGCGTCGCGCTCCTCGATGACGATCTCGTCCCCGCTCGCGGCCCCGGGATCGATCGACGAGGTCGGTCCGACGACGACGAAGGGGATGGCGGCAGCGTGGGCGGCCAGGGCCAGCCCGTAGCTTCCCACCTTGTTGGCGACGTCCCCGTTGGCGGCCACGCGGTCACAGCCCAGGACGACGGCATCGGCCGCCCCGGTCCTGATCAGGCCCGCCGCCGCACCGTCGACGATCAGCTCGTGGTCGATCCCGAGCCGGGTGAGCTCGTACACGGTCAGGCGCGCGCCCTGGAGCAGGGGACGCGCCTCGCATGCGATCACGCCCTCGAGCTCCCCGCGTTCGGCGAGCTCGGCGACCACCGAGAGCGCCGTCCCCCGTCCGGGCCCGGCGAGCGCGCCGGTGTTGCAGTGGGTGAGGATCCGGCGCCGGCCCGCGAGCAGCGTCGCTCCGTGAGCGGCCATCGCCGCGCTCGCCGCCTTCTCCTCGGCATGGATGGCCTGCGCGGTAGCGCGGGCGGCGGCCGCCATCTCGGCGTCGGGGACCGCGAGCGCCGCCGCGCGGACGCGGTCGACGGCCCGGGCGAGGTTCACCGCCGTCGGCCTGGCCTCGCGGAGGATCGCCGTCGCGCGGTCGAGCGCCTCGCGTCCGGAAGCGGCCGCGACCTCGAGCGCCATCCCGTAGGCGCCGGCGACGCCGATCAGCGGGGCGCCGCGGATCGCCAGGCGCTTGAGCGCCTCGGCCACCTCCGCGGCGCTGTGCAGCGGGAGTTCCTCCTCGCGCCACGGCAGCTGGGTCTGGTCGAGCGCCCACAGGGTCTCGCCGTCGTAGCGCAGGGCGACGACGCTGGCGCCCAGGGGGATGCTCGCCTTAGTGGACGTAGCCCTCCTTGCGCAGGAACCTCGGCAGGGCGGCAGCGAACTTCTTCGCGCTCTGAAAGCCTCCGCGCAGGTTCCCCGCTGTGAGTTCGCGGGCGAGCATCTGGGCCACCAGGGCCTGATGTCCCAGGTTGTCCTCGTCGGCGGCCCACGCGGCGAACAGGCCCTCGTCGTCGCTGTGGTCGCGGTTGAACGCTTTCAGATACGTGGCGGCATCCTTGGCGATCAAGTTCGGGTACCGGCGGGTCACGTTGGTGAAGTGGCGGTGGGCGAAGGTGAGGATCTCGATCGGCAGCCCGGAGGCGGCGAAATCGGTGAACCGGTAGGCGAAGGCGTCGTCGGCGGTGAGGAACTCGTGGCGGCCATTGTGGTCGAGATCGGCGATCCGCTCGCCGGGGTCTCCGAAGTTGCGCTCGACGCGCGCGTAGGCGCCGGTGGCGGGGTTCAGGGAGAAGACCTGCTCGACCGAGCAGCAGTGCGCCCCGCCCGTGTAGAGATCGAGGACGACGTCGGGCCGACCGTTGTGCTCGAGGTCGAGCACGTGCACCGACGTGCGCCCGAGGCCGGGCGCGCAGTACTTCTGCGTGGATGCCCGGGGCCCGCAGAGCCTGGAGGTGACGGGCCGGTGGTAGGCGACGTGACCGCCCCGCGAGATCGTCAGCACCTTGCTCGGATACGTGCCCATAGCGCCGCGCGTGAACGTGACGGTCGCGGTCACCCCGCCGGAGCTCGCGGTCTGGGTCACCGCCGTCGGCGGCGACGACGGTGACGCGGCAGCGGGGGGGGCGATCCCCACGACCGCCGCCGCGCACACCGGGATGAACGTCAATCGCGCTGGGATTCGAAGCATGCGCCGCTCGGCGGCGCGGTCCTACAGCCGGTTTTCGATCGACAGGGGGGCGGACTCGGCTTCGGGCGCCTGAGCCGTCTCACCGGGCGATGCTTCGACCCCCAGCGCCTGCTGGAGCTCACCGGACTGGTACATCTCGGTGACGATGTCGCAGCCGCCGACGAGCTCGCCGTCGATGAACAGCTGAGGGATGGTCGGCCAGTTCGAGAGCGCCGAGAGCTCCTGGCGGATGCGGGGATCGGGGAGAACGTCGACGGCGGCGAAGGGCTGGTCGAGCGATTCGAGGATCGCCGACACCCGCGCGGAGAATCCGCAGCCCGGGGCATCGGGCGTGCCCTTCATGAACAGGAGCACGGAGTTCTCGGTGATCGCGCCCTTGATCGCTTCGCGAATGGGGTTGCTCGTCTCTTCGGTCATGGCTCCTCACTGGGCAGGGTCTGGATGGACAGGGCATGGATGCTGCTGCCGACATCGCCACCGAACACGTCGTAGACGAGGCGGTGCTGGGCGATCCTGCTGATGCCTCGGAACGCCGGGGACGAGACGACGGCGTTGAAATGCCGGCCGTCGCCGGTGACCTCCGCGCGCGCGCCCGGTATCCCGGCCTCGATGCGAGCTTGCAGCTCCTCGGGGGTCATATTCACCCCTTTAGCGTAGCGAGGTGCTGACGCTATACTCTGTGAAGCATGATCACTCTGACCGATAAGGGCGCCGTCAAGGTCCAGGAGTTCCTCTCGGCGCAGACGGTGCAAGCCGACACCGCGGGTCTCCGCGTCGGCGTGCGCGGCGGTGGATGCTCGGGCTTCCAGTATGCCCTGGCCTTCGACGACCAGCGCGACGGCGACACGGTGTTCGAGGACAAGGGCATCCGTCTGCTCGTCGACCGCTCGAGTCTTCCCTACGTGAGGGGCTCGATCATCGACTTCGTCGACGGGCTCCAGGGCGCCGGCTTCAAGGTCGAGAACCCCAACGTGATCGCGGCCTGCGGCTGCGGCTCATCCTTCACCGTGAAGGACGAGGAAGAGGTCTCGGCAGTCTGAAGTCCGGGCTGGGCCGCGTCCCGCCCTCAGCTACACGACGGGCGTCGCCTCGAGCGAACGCCAGAGGAACCGGCAGGCCAGCGACCGGTACGGGCGCCACGGCTCCGCCAGCTCCTCGATCACCGCCGGGGCAGGAAGCTCCGGGAGGCGGTAGCGGATCATGATCGCCCGGCGGATGCCGAGGTCGCCGACGGCGAGGATGTCGGGCCGTTCGAGCTGGAACATCAGGAACATGTGGGCGCTCCACGTCCCGATGCCCTTGACGGCGACGAGCTCGGCGATCACCTCCTCGTCGGGGAGCTCGTCGAGGCGATCGAGCTCGAGCTCGCCGGCGAGGACGTGCTCGGCGAGCGAGCGCAGGTAGCCGACCTTGGCGTGCGAGAGGCCGGCGGCGAGGCGGAGCTCGTCGGGATCGTCGGCGAGGACCTCCTGGGGCGTGGGCGTGCGGCCGCCGAAGCGCTCGGTGAGCCTCCCGTAGATGGCGCGCGCGGCTTTGGTCGAGAGCTGCTGGCCGATGATCGAGCGCACGAGCGCGCCGTAGTGATCCGGCGGGCGCCCGCTCCGGGCGTCGCCGGGTCCCTCGACTCCGACCTCGTCGATCACCTCGCGCAGGACCGGGTCGGCGGCCCGCAGGTGCTCGACCGCGCTGAGCGGTACGGCCGTGGTCACCGGGGGGCGGTTTCCGCCAGGCTCAGCGCGCCGCCGTCGAGGGCGCCGAGCGCGCGCTCGACCGAGCACGAGATGCAGGTCAGGGTCGGCGTATCGCGCAGCGTGTAGGAGCTCGACTCGGTGCCGCGCAGCCGCTGGACGAGATCGAGGAAGTCGGCCGGGTTGTCGGTCTCGAATGCCACCACGAACTCCTGGTCGTCGAGCCCGAACGAATAGCTCGTGTTGAGATCGACCGACGGGTACTCGCGCCCGAGCTTGATGTGCTCCTGCATGATCCGCCAGCGCTCGTCCGCCGGCAGCGCGTACCAGGCTCGCGTCTTGACGAACGGGTACACGAACAGGTACTTCCCGTGCGCGGGACGAACCTCGAGCCGCGACTCCTCGGAGTACTCGGAAGGCTTGGTCATCGCCAGCAGCGAGTACGGCACCGAGCACCACTTCATCAGCCCGCTCTGGGCGAGCACGACGTGGAACTCGTGGATCCGCTCGAGGTTCTCCGCCTGGCTGAGGATCATCAGATCTGCGTCGCCGCGTGTGCCCACGAGCGAGAACGCACGCAGGAGGTGGCCGTCGGCGAAGTCGGCGCAGGCGGCGATAAATTCCCTCTTGTCGGCGGCCCGGCGTTCGTCGTCAAGCCGCCGCCAGGCGGGATCGACCTTCAAGAACGTGTACTTCACGTAATGGCGGGAAGGCACTGAAGGTGATGATACGCAGGAGATCCGGTGCCTCCTGGGAACAAAAACTCAAGCCACCCCGGGTCACCAGCGTCTACCATTGAAACCCATGCGCATCGCGCTCCTGTCGCCGTACTCGTGGACATATCCCGGGGGGGTGACGCGGCACATCGAAGCGCTCGCCGAGCGCTTCATCGAGGAGGGGCACCACGTGCGCGTGCTCGCTCCGTACGACCCGCCGGACCGGTTCTCCGCGGCGCTCCACCGCGGTGCTCGCCCGCAGCCCCTCGAGGCGCCCGACTACCTCGTCCCCATGGGACGGACGATCGGGTTCAAGGCCAACGGCGCGGTCTCCAATCTGTCGATCACCGCTTACGGGCTCAGCACCGCCCAGATGGAGCTGCGAACCGGCCGCTACGACGTCGTCCACGTGCACGAGCCGCTCGCTCCGGTGCCGCCGTGGGTGATCACCGACTGGATGCGTCTCCCGTTGGTCGGGACCTTTCACACCTACAACGAGAACCTGTTCTCGAACGGGATCGCGAATCTGTTCGGCGCGCGCCGGATGCTCAACCGGCTGCACGTCCGGCTCGCCGTCTCGGAGGCGGCGGCCTGGACCGCCCGTCGCTTCTTCGGCGGCCACTACCGGATCGTGCCCAACGGTGTCCACCTTGACTCCGAGCGCGCCGCGCTCGCCGCCAGTCGTCCTGCGGGGGAGAGCCTGCGCCTCGTGTTCGTCGGTCAGGCGGTCGAGCGCAAGGGGCTGCCGCTCCTGCTGAGCGCGTTCGAGGCGCTGCGCGAGCACATTCCCACCGAGCTGACCGTGATCGGCCCGACGGCCGAGGAGCTCACTCCCTACCTGCTCGACACCCGCGGCGTGCGGATGCTGGGCAAGGT